>JAJZGX010000092.1 GCA_021804825.1 Pseudomonadota bacterium
GCGTAAGTATCGTCGAGCGCGAATTTGCGTCGCCAGGCTTCGTTGCGCAGCGTCGGGCTCGCCAGATAATCGGCGTAAGCGATCGGCGGATGGGTCAGCCACGGCGAGCCGCTCGAACGAAAATCCGGCACGCCGCATTCGGTGGAAAGCCCAGCACCGCTCATCACCACAATTTTGCGGGCGGCGGCAAAGGCTGAGTGAAGCGCCTCAAGACTTGTTGCTGGCATGGTTCGAGATCCGGTGCGACGGGCAGTTTCGATTATAGATAGCGCCAAGCGCCCATGCAGCAACCCAAGCGCATATACCGCGATGGCGGGTGCCGATTGCTGCTTTAACTTCGGCTGGGATTTGATAAGGTCACGCCATCCTTTGGAGAGTGCCATGACCTCGACCGCCGCCCCCCATGCCGATATGCCGAATGATCTCGATTCATTCTGGATGCCGTTTACCGCCAATCGTGCCTTCAAGAAAAACCCGCGCATGATTTCGCGGGCGAAGGACATGCATTATTATGCGCCTGATGGCCGGGCCATTCTCGATGGCACAGCCGGGCTGTGGTGTGCCAATGCCGGGCACAACCGCCCGAAGATTGTTGCCGCCATTCAGGCGCAGGCGGCGGAACTTGATTTTGCTCCGACCTTCCAATTTGGCCACCCCAAGGTGTTTCAGCTGGCGTCGCGTGTGGCGGCGCTTGCGCCTGATGGCCTTGATCAGGTCTTCTTCGCCAATTCGGGCTCCGAGGCGGTGGATTCGGCCCTGAAAATTGCGCTTGCCTATCACAATGTGCGCGGCGACGGGCAGCGCACCCGGCTGATCGGCCGCGAGCGCGGCTATCATGGCGTGGGTTTTGGCGGCATTTCGGTGGGGGGCATGTCGCCGAACCGCAAATTCTTCGGGGCGCTGCTGGCTGGCGTCGATCATTTGCCGCATACCTACAATCGCGAACATCAGGCTTTCACCAAGGGCGAGCCGGCATGGGGGGCGCATCTGGCCGATGAACTCGAAAGGATCGTCGCGCTGCATGATGCCTCGACCATTGCGGCGATCATTGTCGAGCCGATGGCAGGGTCAACTGGAGTGTTGCCGCCACCTGTCGGCTATTTGCAGCGGCTGCGCGCGATCTGCGACAAATATGGCCTGCTGCTGATTTTCGATGAGGTCATCACGGGTTTCGGGCGGCTGGGCGCGGCCTTTGCGTCGGAGCGCTTTGGCGTGACGCCGGACATGATCTGCTTTGCCAAGGGCATCACTTCGGGTTCAGTGCCGATGGGCGGGGTCGTCGTGCGCAAGAGCATTTACGACGCCTTCATGAAGGGCCCGGAGCACGGAATCGAATTTTTTCACGGCTATACCTATTCCGGCCATCCGCTCGCCGCAGCAGCGGGTCTGGCGACGCTTGACCTTTACGCCGAGGAGGGGCTTTTTGCCCGAGCCAAGAGCCTGGAGCCGTTCTGGGCGGAGGCGGTGCACAGCCTGAAAGGCCTGCCCAATGTGCTCGATATTCGCACCATCGGGCTGGTGGCGGCGATTGATCTGGCGTCAAAGCCTGATGCCGTGGGCAAGCGCGCTTACGATGCGCTCAACCATGCGTTTTTTGAAAGCGGGCTGATGGTGCGCACCGCAGGCGACTCGCTGGTCCTGACGCCGCCGCTGGTGATCAGCGAGGCGCAGATTGGCGAGGTGGTCGAAAAAACCGCCAGGGCGATCAACGCGGTCGCCTGAGGGTCGGCGCGTCAGAACTCGGGCTTGTCGGAGGTGGGCGCCCGTATCTGGCGGGCAGAACGCAGCTCCTCGCCGGCAAAATCCATGAAGGCTCGCACCCGCGCCGCGTGGCGCAAGTCAGGGTGCGTCAGAATCCAGATATGGCCGCCGGGCTGGGGAATGACATTGCCCCAGCGGCGCACGCCCGGCGTCGCATCGCCGACAAAACAGGGAATGATGCCCATGCCAAGCCCGGCAGCAATGGCCTGCGCCTGACCCAGCATCGTGTTCAGACGAAAAAAAATCCTGTTGCCGCCGCTTTCGCGCTCGACCAGACGGGCGGGCAGGGTGTGTGCCAGACTCTCCGAATAGCCCACCCAGCGGGTCTGATCATTGACGACGAATTCAGGATCATCGGGAATGTAGCGCGCCCAGGCCATCTCGCCCAGACGGCGGCCCACCAGCGTTTCCGGTGGGTCCGAGGTCGCGCGGATGGCAACGTCGGCATCGCGTCGTGACAGGTTGAGCGCCAGTGGCGAGACGATGACATCGAGCTTGATTTCCGGAAACAGTCTGGCGAAGCGCGCGAAAATCGGCATCAGGACATAATGCAGCATCGTGTCGGTGACGGTGACGGTGAGATCGCCGGAAGGCTTGTCATCGCGCCCGACCGATCGGCGTTCGAAGGCATCGATCTCTTCGGACATGCGGCTTGCCAGCGCCACCATTTCCGCCCCCGGCGGGGTCAGCGTATAGCCGTTGCGGGCGCGCTCGAACAATCTGGTGCCAAGCGATTCTTCGAGGTGCCCCAGCCGCCGGAACACGGTGGAATGGTTGAGGGCAAGTTTTTCCGCCGCACCGGTCAGCGATTGGGCTTCGGCAATGGCTTTGACAATCCTGAAATCATCCCACGATGTCGCGTGGTGGTTGGGCGTGGGCATAACGTGACTCGCACAAGGCAATTTGCAGCGGAAAACAATACGATTGCACAATTGCAAGAAAATCCCGGCCCGTCAATATGGCCGTTTTCAGGCATTTTCCGGGCCTTTCAACGGCGCCTGCAGGGCCGGGCCGTCATGGCGGGCGTTGTTGACAGCCGGGCCGATGCGCGTGGCGACAAAGTAATCATCCGGAGCGGAGCGCAGCAGTGGTAGCGCCGTCTCGAAACGGGTTTCATCGAGATCGAGCCATGTATCGAAATCCTGCGGCGCGATTACCACCGGCATGCGGTCATGCACGGCGCGAACCTGGCCATTGGCTGATGTCGTCAACAGGCAGGCGGTGTCCAGTTCGCTGCCATCGGCGGTCGTCAGATGCTCATGCAGGCCAGCAACGGCGAAAACGCCGTGATCGGCGCGCCGGAACAGCCAGGGTTGCTTCGGGGCCTTTGCGGCGGGTGCTGCCTGCCACTCATAATAGCCATCCATGATAAAGAGGCAGCGCCGCCGCCGCAGAGCGTTGCGAAAGCTGGGTTTTTCCGCACAGGATTCGGCCCGCGCATTGATGATCAGCGGAAATTTGGCGACATCTTTGACAAAGCCGGGCAGGAAACCCCAGCGCAGCAATTGGAAATGCCGACGGATCTGCCCGTCTGGATCATGGCGTGCCAGCACCACCGGCACAGGTTGGTTCGGTGCGATGTTGTAGCGCGGCGGAAAATTCGGTTGCTCGACATAATCGAAATAGGCGCGCACCGCTTCAGGCGGCAGGGTGATGGCGTAACGCCCGCACATGGCCTTGATCTCCCTTTGCGCGGGCTTGCGCCGCCGCTTCGAGGCGCCTGAAACTGCCCGGCCGCAAAGCAAAGCTATTTTGCCACGGGCGCCGCCATCACATCCGGTGCGCTTTCATCGCCATAGATGCGGCGCTCCTTGCCCAATGCCGAATATTCGCGGGTGGATTTGAAGATCGGATAGAGCATTTCGATATACCAGCGTTCCTTGCCAAACAACTGGTCATCGCGCAACCCGACTTCGGCTGGATATTGCCGCGTAATATGCGCTGAGCCGAATAAAATATCCCAGAAAAACAACAGGTTGCCGAAATTTCCCTTGTAGTAGCCGATGCCGTCTTCGTTGGTTATGGCGTGATGCGCCCAATGGGTGGCGGGGGTAGAAACGGTGCGCTCGACCACCCACATCAACTGGCGGAGCCATTTGATTTTATAGAGCGGCGCGTCCCAGGGCACGGCGCAATGCGCGCCCATGATGACCGTCAGTTTGATGACGACATAGACGAGGTAGACATTGCCAAGACCAAGGTAAATCAAAACGCCGGAAATCCAGATGCCGGGCATCATCGCGTAATAGAACAGGTTGTTGCGATAGGTGATGCGCACGCTCATGTAATGCGCGGTATGGTGGGCGCGATGCAGCGGCCACAGCCACGGTTGATGCGAGACCCGGTGCCACCAATATTGTGGCAAATCGTCGCCGAGCAGCAAAATGCCGAACATCACCCATGCCGGTAATGCACCCCAGGCATTGCTATAATGCGGCATCAGCCAGACACACAGCACGGCGACGATCTTGAAAATCAGCGGCTGCACCAGCGCGAGCAGGGCAAGAAAGGTGACAAGCTCCAATTTGCCGTCATCCTTGGTGGCATGGAAGCCGACATAGCTTTCGGTGAGATATTCCGCCAGTCCGAAGCCGAAAATGATCAGGAAAAGGATGATGCTTTGCAGAAGATTCATCGCAGCCCCCCATGCACCTATGCTTGGCGCAACTTGATTTGGTATAAGTGTAAACTAAAAAATGACCCTGTGGCAAGAGCCCGCAAACCGGTGCCACGTTGCAGTCAAGCAGCGCCAATCTAACCGTTAGTCTATGACGTTTGGCAAAATATCGGCTCAAGTGCAAGGAATTGTTATAGTTTTTCGGGCAAGTGTGCAGGGCCTTTTGGATGTGATGGCCAAATTCATGACACGTGCACGCCCTTTGTCGACGCCCAGTCTGCCTGAATATGAGCCTGAACTCTTCAGCCGGGCTAACAGTCTGGTCAATCCAAAGTCAGGTATCGCCAACGATTATCTCAATGTGCTGAACGAAATTTCGATGCTGGTTGAAAATTATCCAGCAATGCCGGAATTCTATGATACAATCGTTGGCTGGAAAACCACGGGATATACCGAGTATTTTCAGAATTCAAACCTGCCGGGCAGTGATGCCGCGTTAAAATCATGGGAAATTACACGGGCCGAACTGCGCGAAGCCTTTGAAACTCTGATCTGCGAAGTTGAAACGCTCGCCAGCCGGGCCAAATCCAACATCACCAGCCATGCCGAACGCCAACTCGATGACCGGGCGATCGAGAGCATTTGCGCCGACCTTGCTGAATCCATGCGCGCCTGCATCATGCGCGCCACGCACATTGTCAACAATGGCACGGTTTTGCCGCTGGACAATGCGCAAGAGCGCGCCGATGCGATCATGCGGAACCGCCAGGGTGGCGGCCGTCGCAAGCGCGATCACAGCTAGGGCAGAAGGCGGCGACAACGGGGGCTTGCCGCGTTGCTCAGGCCTTCGCCATGAAGGCGGCGAAGACGGCCTTGGCGTCCTTCGAATTGAGGCGCGCTCCAAATTCCTCGGCTTCGAGATCGATCCGTGCCAGCAGCTTGTGACTATCGGCCCGCATCAGAGCGCGCGAGGCCAAAAGCGCGGCGCGAGGTTTGGCGGCAAGGCGCAGCGCCACCGCCTCGGCATGAGCCTCGACCTCGTTGGCAACCACGCTGTTGATGATGCCGTAGCGCGCGGCACTTTCCGCATCGAAGGCTTCGCCGAGCAGCAGCATTTCCGACGCCCGCTTGATGCCGCAAAGCCTTGGCACGAGCAGCGATGCTGCGGCCTCCGGTACCAGCGCCAGATCAATGAAAGGCATGTGGAAGCGCGTGCGCGGCGTTGCATAGGCAAAATCGCAGTGCAATACCAAGGTCGTGCCGATGCCGATTGCCAGACCATCCAGCGCCGCGACGAGTGGCTTGTGAGACAGCACCAGCGCCTTCAGAAAGACGATGGCGGGCGGCGTTTCGAAGGTGCCGCGCCCCCGCAGGAAATCGCCGATGTCATTGCCCGCGCAGAAGGCACCGGGTTGTCCGGTGATCATGATGACGCCGACACTGTCATCCTTGTTGGCGCCGGTAATGGCCTCGGCCATGGCCAGATACATCGCGCCGGTCAGGGCATTGCGTTTGGCCGGGCGGTTGATTTCGATGCGGGTGACGCCGTGGGCGTGGGTGACGACGATGGCTTCGCCGGTTGCAGTCATTGCAGGCCCCCAAAGCCGGGCTCAAGCGCGAAGGCGCCACCTTCCATGACGCTGAGAGCAAGGCCCGGCGCGGCGGTTGCGAGACATTCGGCAAAAAATCTGGCGTCGCTGGTGGCGGTGGCATCGTCACCGTCGTGGCTCGCGGCGAGCGCCATGCCAGCCAGGGACACGCCACCGCGCGCCAGACCGAACAGGCGCAGGAACGGGGTGGCACCGGCCAAAGCCAGCGCGGGTTCGGCCGCCAGCGCGCCATGCAGCCAGCCTGCCGCCTGCTCGAAACTGTCCACCGCGGCGGTCAGCCGCTCGTGGGTTTTGCCAAAGCCGGGTGTGTTGCGCTGGCTCAGCAAAGCCAGAGTGGCCCGCATGTCGGCAATCTCGCGGGTGACCGTCGCGCCATTGGCGAGGCCAAGCTTGCGCTGCACCAGATCAATGGCCTGAATGCCATTGGTGCCTTCATAAATCGCCACAATGCGGGCATCGCGCATGTATTGCGCGGCACCGGTTTCCTCGATGAAGCCCATGCCGCCGTGCACCTGCACGCCGAGCGAGGTCACCTCATTGCCGATGTCGGATGAAAATGCCTTGGCGAGTGGCGTCAGCAAGGCGGCACGCGCGCCAGCTTCCTCGCGGGTCTGCGCGTCCTTGGCGCGGTGCGCCTGGTCGAGCGCCTGCGCCGTCAGGTAACAGATCGCCCGTGCTGCACCGGTCATGGTGCGCATGATCATCAGGTTGCGGCGCACATCGGGGTGCTGGATGATGGCCACCGGGCCGGGAGCGGTTGCGTCCAGTGCCCGGCCCTGACGGCGTTCGCGCGCGAAATGCGTGGCCTTTTGCGTTGCGACATCGGCCAGCGCGACGCCTTGCAGGGCGGTTGCGAGCCGGGCATTGTTCATCATCGTGAACATGCAGTTGAGGCCGCGATTTTCCTCGCCGATCAGCCAGCCAATTGCGCCGTCCTCATCACCAAATATCATGGTGCAGGTGGGCGAAGCATGGATGCCCATTTTTTCCTCGAGCCCCGAGCAGAACACATCATTGCGCCGCCCCAGCGAGCCATCGGCATTGACCAGGAATTTCGGCACGAGAAACAGCGATATTCCGCGCGTTCCGGCGGGTGCATCGGGCAGGCGGGCGAGCACCAGATGCACGATATTCTCGGCCATATCGTGCTCGCCATAGGTGATGAAAATCTTCTGGCCCTTGATGCGGTAGCTGCCATCGCCGGCGCGTTCGGCTCTGGTGCGCAGCAACGCGAGGTCGGAGCCAGCTTGCGGCTCGGTGAGGTTCATCGTGCCGGTCCAGGTGCCCGACACCATTTTTTCGAGATAAATGGCTTTCAAGGCGTCGGAGCCATGGGCGGATACGGCTTCAACCGCACCCATGCCCAGCACTGGACAGAGTGTGAAGGCCATGTTGGCCGCACTCCAGATTTCCAGACAGGCGGAATTGAGCACATGCGGCAGGCCCTGACCGCCATGCGATGCCGGGCCGGTCAGCGCGTTCCAGCCGCCATCGATCCATTGCTGATAGGCGGCGCGCCAGCCCGGTGCCGTGGTGACCACCCGGTCCGCCAGCGCCGCACCGGCCTTGTCGCCGGAATGATTGATCGGTGCCAGAACGTTTTGCCCGAATTTCGCGGCCTCATCGAGGATTGCTTCGGCGAGGCCGTCGTCAAGGTCGCTGAAAATGCCGGACGCTATGCCGGCCTGCAATCCGGCGGCATGGTTGAGTGTCAGCATGATTTGCGATAGAGGGGCTTTGTAGTCCATTATGGTCTCCGACCCGGTGCTTGATGGGAAGACGGGGCAGGATTCAAGCTAGGCCGCAGGGTCAATGGGCGCAAGCCCTCCCTTCGCTTCGAGACGTAACCCGATGCCTTCAACTCCCCAAGGGCCTGACGCACGCGCAACCATGCTGGTGCCGGTCACCAGCGCCGGGATCGGGCTTGCAGCCGCCAAGCTGCGGGCAGGGGGGCTGGTGGCCTTCCCCACCGAGACCGTTTATGGCCTCGGGGCGGACGCGACTTCAGAGGCGGCAGTGGCATCGCTCTATGCGGCCAAGGGTCGGCCGCGCTTCAACCCGCTGATCATTCATGTCGAGAATTTGCAGGCAGCGCTGCAATATGGCGTCTTTGATGCGACGGCGCTGAAACTGGCGCATGCTTTCTGGCCGGGGCCGCTGACTTTGGTTGTGCCGGTGCGCGGCAACCGCATAAGCCTGCTGGCCAGGGCGGGGCTCGATACGGTGGCGCTGCGGGTGCCGGGGGTGGATGTGGCGCGGGCGCTCATTGCGGGAGCGGGGGTGCCGGTGGCCGCGCCATCGGCCAACCGCTCGGGGGCGCTAAGCCCGACGTCGGCGCGCGATGTCATGGCGGAACTCGAAGGCCGCATCGACATGGTGCTGGATGGTCAGCCCAGCGCCATCGGCCTCGAATCCTCGATTGTTGCCCTACGCGGCGGCGGTGCCGAACTGCTGCGGCCGGGGGCAGTGGCGCTGGAGAAATTGCGCATGGTGGTGCCGGTCAGCGTGCCAGCGGCACAGGTCGGCGAGGTTCGGCCGAGCGCGCCCGGTCAGTTGAAAAGCCATTATGCGCCGCGCGCCGGGCTGCGCCTGCACGCGACATCGCTGCGCCCCGGCGAAGTCGGACTGGATTTCGGCGGTGTGCTTTCCGGCGCGTCCCGTGACCTCTCGCCTTCCGGGGATCTCGCTGAAGCTGCGGCGCAATTGTTTCGTGCCCTTCGTGACCTCGACGCCAGCGGCGCGCAGGTGATAGCCATGGCACCGGTGCCGCAACATGGTCTCGGCTTTGCCATCAATGATCGGCTGGCAAGAGCCGCAGCACCGCGCGATACTTGAAGATGATCAAGTCCATTATATGAAGAAAGATCAATAAGATGGGTGAGTATGTTGGTGCGCTGGATCAGGGGACGACCAGCACGCGGTTTATCATTTTTGACCGGCACGCGCACCTAGTCGCGCAGGCGCAGCGGGAACATGCGCAGATCTGTCCCGGCCCCGGCCTGGTCGAGCATGATCCGCTGGAAATCTGGCAAAATGTCCGTGTCGTGATCGATGAAGCGCTGGCGGCCGGCGGCCTGCAGGCGCGTGATCTTGACACGATCGGCATCACCAACCAGCGCGAGACCACGGTGCTGTGGGATCGTGCGACCGGTGTGCCGGTGCATCATGGGCTGGTATGGATGGATACCCGCACCAGCGCGCTGGTGGAGCAATTTGCGAAAGACGGCGGCGTTGATCGGCTGCGGGGGCGCACGGGTCTGCCGCTCGCCACCTATTTTGCGGGGCTTAAATTATTGTGGCTCCTCGAGAATGTGCCGGGCGCGCGGGCGCGCGCGGCGCGCGGCGAACTGGCCTTTGGGACCATCGATTCTTGGCTGGTCTGGAACCTGACCGGCGGGCCGCAGGGCGGCGTGCACATCACCGATGTCACCAATGCTTCACGCACCCAGTTGATGAACCTTGAATCCCTGGCCTGGGATGAGGAAATCCTCAGGCTGTTCGACATTCCGCGCGCCTGTTTGCCCGAAATCCGTTCTTCGTCGGAACATTATGGCGTGGCGCGCAACCTTGGCCCCGGCGTGCCGATCACCGGCATTCTCGGCGATCAGCAGGCGGCCCTGTTCGGGCAGGCCTGCCTTGCGCCAGGTGCGGTGAAAAACACTTATGGCACCGGCTGTTTCATGCTGATGAACATTGGCGAAGTGCCGCAGGCATCCACCTGCGGGCTGCTGACCACGCTGGCCTACCGGCTTGGTGGCGACAAGCCGGTCTATGCGCTGGAGGGCTCTGTGGCGATTGCCGGGGCGGCGGTGCAATGGCTGCGCGATAATCTGGGGATCGTCTCCCATGCCCGCGAGGTCGAGGCGCTTGCTGCCAGCGTGCCGGACAATGGCGATGTGTATTTTGTGCCAGCTTTTTCGGGGCTTTATGCTCCGCACTGGCAGGAGAAAGCGCGCGGCGCGATTGTCGGGCTCACGCGCTATGCCACAAAGGCACATATTGCCCGCGCGACGCTGGAAGCGACGGCGTTTCAGGTCAATGATGTGCTGCACGCCATGGAGCGTGACAGCGGCGTTGCCATCAGCGAATTGCGCTGCGATGGCGGCATGACCGTCAATCAACTGCTGATGCAAACGCAGGCAGACCTGTCGCAAGTGCCGGTGATTCGTCCAAAAATCATCGAAACCACGGCCCTCGGTGCAGCCTATGCCGCAGGGCTGGTCACAGGGCTGTTCCCGTCTACCGCTGCCATAGCCCTGAATTGGCGCGAGGAGCAGCGCTGGGTGCCGATGATCGAGCGCGCAACCCGCAACCGCTTGCTGCATGGCTGGGACAAGGCTCTGACGCGCGCGGCCGATTGGGTCGATTAACAGTCTGGCGCTTGACTTCGTTGATACGAAAGCCCACTTCCGCTGCCCAATGTCCCGATCACTGCGATTGACTACCAGCAATGTCTGAAACCCGTATTCTTGAACATTTCCGCGACGCCGCGCCAAACTATGATGTGATTTTCTGTGACATCTGGGGCGTCGTGCATAATGGCGAGCATTATTTCCGCGATGCCACGGCGGCTTTGGCCAATTTCCGCCGTCAGGGCGGCGCGGTGGTGCTGATCACCAATGCGCCCCGGCCGGGCGGGCCGATCCGCGAGCAGCTCGATGACATGGGCGTGCCACGCGCCGCCTATGATGCGCTGATCACCTCCGGCGATGTCACGGTTGGGTTGATCGCCGAAATGGGCGATGCCAAGGTCCACCACATCGGCCCTGATCGCGATTTGGCGCTCTATGACGAAGTGGCGCGCCAGACCGGGGCAGCGCCGCAACGCGTGCC
>JAJZGX010000093.1 GCA_021804825.1 Pseudomonadota bacterium
CAACTTTTTCCGCAGCCGTCGTGGCAAGACACGACGCATCGGTGCCCGCTCCTAATCCAGATAATCTGCCAGATCAGCCGCACTGAGGCGTTGATCGTGGAGGGCGCTGGCGATCAGCACACCTGCTGCACCGGTTTGGGCGAGAGCCGCCAGATCAAGGCCATCGCGCACACCGCCCGCGCCGATGATCCGCCGCCCCGCCCCCAGCGCCGCGACCTCGCGCAGGCGGTGCCAGTCCGGCCCGCCGCTCGCGCCAACGCTGGCAAGGGTCATGACAATCACCCTTTGCGGCCAGAATTCGGGTTCCGCCAGCAAGGCTGGCTGCCCCAGAAACACATGACCACGGAAATCCAGCGACAGAACAATGCGCGGGTCGGCGGCGAGTTCCGCAAGGCCACCCGAATCTCCAAAGCTTTCGCTTCCCGCAACCGCCGTGATGTTGGGCGCGACCGCGAGCCAGCGGCGCAGCGCCTCGCGGTCGCGCGCGCCAGCATCCACCAGAAATTCAAGCAGGGGATAGAGCCGGGCCAGCGCTGAAACTTCGGCGCCATGGCTGCCGGCGCCGGTTATGGCGTCGAGATCCGCCACATAAACCGCGCGAAACGCCGCGAGGCGCAGAAACCCGTCAATGATCGCCGCCGGGGCGCTGCCAGCCGCCAGCGGTGAGCGCAGCGGCTGATAATGCGCCCGCTCGCCACGCACGGCGCGCACCACTTGCCCGCCCTTCAGATCAATGACAGGTATCACCCGCACGAAGACAGTCTCCCTCGTCTTCGCTGCCATAAATGGGGGTGCGATGCAAACGATCACCGGGTGGGACATTGGCGGCGCGCATGTGAAAATGGCCCGCTTTGAGGGCGCAAGGCTTTGCAGCGCCGCGACTTTGCCGAGCCCGTTGTGGCAGGGCCTCGAGCGCTTCGATGAAGCCCTGCAACTGGCCTTGGCTGCTCATGGCGGCGCCACGCGCCATGTCATCACCATGTCGGGCGAAATGTCCGATATTTTCATGAGCCGGGCGGATGGCGTCCGCACGCTGCTCGACCGCGCGGCACTCCAGCTCGGAACCGAAGACCTCGGCTGTTATGCCGGTGAGCGCGGCTTCCTGGATCTCGCCACCGCCAAGGCTGCGCCTTTGCTGATCGGCTCGGCCAATTGGCATGCCGCCGCAGCGCTGGCGGCGCGACGCCTTGGCCATGGCCTGCATATTGATATGGGCTCGACCACGACGGATATAAGCCCGCTGATCGGCGGCAAGGTCGCCACGCGCGGGCACGACGATGCCAGCCGCGCCGAACATGGCGAACTGGTTTATACCGGGCTCACCCGCAGTTTTGTGATGGCGCTGGCGCAGCGTGCCCCCTTCGAGGGCCGCTGGCGCAATCTCATGCAGGAATATTTCGCCAATATGGCCGATGTCCGTCGCATCCTCGGCGATCTGCCCGCTGATGCCGACGCCATGAACACCGCTGACGGACGTGATAAATCCGTGGCGGCCTCCTGCAACCGCCTCGCCCGCATGATCGGCTGCGAGGCCGATGCCGCGACACTGGCGCAATGGCAGGACCTTGCCGGTTTCTTCAGTCGCCAGCAGGAACGGCTGCTCGAAGACAATGCCGCGCAGGTGCGCTCGCGCCACGACATGGCGCCGCAAAGCCTCGCAATCTGCTCCGGCACCGGCCGCGCCTTGATGATGAAACTGGCGCAGCGCTGGGGACACGAGGCGCGCGATTTCGCCACACTTTTCGATGCGCCGCCGATGCTGGCGGCACAGGCCGCAGATGCCGCACCCGCCGCAGCCATCGCCCTGCTGGCCAGCGATCTGCCGTGATGGCGCCCCTGCCCCTGTCCTGCGGCGCTGGTCAAATCACCATTTTTGCGCCAATATCTGCTGCTAGCAGTACATTCATCGCCTCGGGGGATGCCTACGCGACATGCTGAAATTCTTGTCTTGCGGCCTTGTGATCAGCGCGCTCGCCATAACGGCCAGCAAGGCCGGTCCCTTTGACGTTGCCCCCTCCCTGCCCGAGGGCACCGGTTTTGCGCTTCCGCCAACCGCCGCCCCGCAAAAGCCCGATCCCTGGAAGGGCCTGACCCTCGGGACCGATGTCTTCGCGATCAGCGGGCTTGGCAAAGGCACGAGAAGCGGCTTCGGCGCCGAGGGTTTTATCGGCTATGACCAAGCCTTCGACAATCACGTCCTGCTCGGCCTGCGCGGCAGCGCCGGTTACCTTCCCGGCATCGTTCAAGGTGGCCCGGCGGGTTATAATTTCGGGATGCTTGACGCCAAGCTCGGCTACAATATGGGCCGCCTCACGCCATGGGTGGCATTGGGTGGCGGCATCGCCAAGGCGAGCCCTCTGGCGGCAACCACGCCCAATGTCGGCACGTCGCTGAATAGTCTCTTTGCCGATTCGCAAAAGGGCGCCACTTTCACCCGCGCCAGCGCCGGGTTTGACTATGCCCTTACCAACAATCTGACCGTCGGGATGAGTGTCGGTGTGTTGCAATTCCATGGCAACGGACTCGATCCAGCCACCCCACCACCGTAAAACCACGTTGTAATTCAACGATCTATACTGTCACACAGATGCAATAAATCTGTCGCATTCTCCTCATGCCGCTGCACTAGAACGACAGCGCGCTGAACGCAGGCCCTGATGGGGTCATGCGGACGGCGATCCATAATGAGGAGCACTTCCAAATGACACTTACAAAGTTCAGCCGCCTTGCGGTTGTTGCCGCGCTTGGCGTTGCGGCATTTCAGGTTGCGAAAGCTGACCAGATCACCGGCGCCGGCTCGACTTTCGGCACACCAATCTATTCCGCCTGGGCCGCTGCCTACCAGAAGGTTTCCGGCAACGCGCTGAATTATCAGTCGATTGGTTCCGGCGGGGGCATTGCCCAGATCAAGGCCAATACCGTGACTTTCGGTGCTTCCGACATGCCGCTGACCCCGAAAGAGCTGGCGGCAGCTGACCTCGTTCAGTTCCCGACCGTCATTGGCGGTGCAATTCCCTCCGTTAACATTCCCGGCATTGGCCCCGGCGGCATGACGCTGGATGGCGCCACCATTGCCAAGATCTACATGGGCGAAATCAAGAACTGGAACGACCCGGCGATTGCCAAGCTCAACCCCGGCGTCAAGCTCCCCAACCTCGCGATCATCCCGGTGCATCGCGCCGATGGTTCGGGCACCACTTTCATCTGGACCAACTACCTCTCGAAGGTCAGCCCGGAATTCAAGAGCAAGATCGGCGAAGGCACCTCTGTGAACTTCCCGGTTGGCATCGGTGCCAAGGGCAATGAGGGCGTTGCCGCCAACGTGCTCAACACCAAGGGCGCGATCGGCTATGTCGAATATGCCTATGTCACGCAGAACAAAATGGCCTTTGCCAAGGTCATCAACGCTGCTGGCAAGGCTGCTTCGCCTAGCGCCGCTGCCTTCCAGGCCGCTGCTGCCAATGTCGATTGGTCCAAGTCGGATCATTACTATGTGATCCTGACCAACGAACCGGGTGCCACCACCTGGCCGATCACCGGCGCGACCTTCATCCTGATGCATGGCACGCCCAAGGACAAGAAGGCCAGCGAGCAGGCCCTGAAGTATTTCGACTGGGGCTATCACAATGGCAGCGACATCGCCAAGAAGCTGTTCTACGTCATGCTGCCGCCGGCAACCGTGAAGCAGATCGAAGCCACCTGGGCTGCCGACATCCACACCAAGTAAGAACAAGGCGGCCTCGTCCTTATCCGGGGCGAGGCCGTCCGCCATCTTGAGCCAATGTCAAATGCGCGCTAGGCATGCAGTTGACTGTGCTAAATAGTTCAAAGGAAAGTCGATTGGCCGTAATCACAATGAACAGCAGTGATGTTGGGCCAAAGGCACTTGCAACGACCCGTGCCGCTGCCGTGCGCGGCTTTCGTCGCGGCGACCGGATTTTCCGACTGGTGACCTTTGCAGCGGCGCTCAGCGTCCTGGTCATTCTTTGCGGGGTCATGTTATCGCTGTTGTTCGGTGCCTGGCCGGCGCTGCGCACCTTTGGCTTCGGCTTTTTCATTCATGCGACCTGGAATCCGGTCAAGGACGTTTTCGGCGCGCTTGCTGCCATTTACGGCACATTGGTCACATCGGTTCTCGCCATGCTTCTGGCTGTGCCTGTAAGTTTCGGCATTGCGGTGTTTCTCACCGAACTTTGCCCCTGGTGGCTGCGGCGCCCTATCGGCATTGCCGTCGAACTTCTGGCCGGCATTCCGTCGATCATCTATGGCATCTGGGGCCTGTTTGTGTTTCTGCCCTTCGTGCAGAGCGTCATTCAGCCCTTTCTGATCAATCTGTTCGCGCCGATTCCGGTGCTCAATATCCTGTTTGCCGGCCCGCCCTATGGCATCGGCACCTTCAGTGCCGCCTTCATTCTGGCGATCATGGTTGTGCCCTTCATCACGGCGGTCACGCGCGATGTGTTCGAGACTGTGCCAGCCGTGCTGAAAGAAGCCGCCTATGGCATTGGTGCCACGCGGCTGGAGGTGGTGCGCCGGGTTGTCATTCCCTATACCCGTACAGGCCTTGTCGGCGGCGTCATGCTTGGCCTCGGCCGGGCGCTCGGCGAAACCATGGCCGTGACTTTTGTCATCGGCAATGCCCATGCGATTTCATCATCGCTGCTGGCCCCCGGCACCACCATTTCCGCGGTGATTGCCAACGAATTCAACGAAGCGACCGACCCGATGTATATTTCATCGCTAATCGCCCTCGGCCTGATCTTGTTCTTCATCACCTTCGTCGTGCTTGCCATCTCGCGTCTGTTGCTGATGCGCATTGAAGATGCGGAGGCTAAATGAACCGCACATTGCGCACGCGCCGCCAGCTTGTCAGTCTGGTGATGATGGGCCTTTCAGTGGTGGCGACCCTGTTCGGGCTCGGCTTTCTGGCCCTGATCCTTGGCACGTTGATCTTCAAGGGTCTGGCCGGCCTCAAGCTTTCGATCTTCACGCAAATGACGCCGCCCCCCGGCAGCAAGGGCGGACTGCTCAATGCCATCGCCGGTTCGCTGGTGATGACCACGGGTGGTGTGGCAATTGGTGCGCCGATCGGCATGCTGGCGGGCATTTATATGGCCGAATATGGCCGGGGCACGCGCTTCACCATGATCGTGCGTTTCATCAATGACATTCTGCTGAGCGCACCCTCGATCATCATCGGCCTGTTCGTCTATGAAATTTATGTCGCCGAAGTGCATCATTTCTCCGGTGTGGCGGGCATTATCGCGCTTGCGATCATGGTTGTGCCGGTCGTGGTGCGCACGACCGAGGACATGCTGCTGCTGGTGCCCGGCACCCTCAAGGAAGCCGCCGCCGCCATGGGCCTGCCGCGCTCGATTTTCATTCGCCGCATTGCGTTGCGTGTCGCCCGTGCCGGACTGATCACCGGTGTATTGCTGGCCGTGGCCCGCGTCAGCGGTGAAACCGCGCCGCTGCTGTTCACTGCGCTCTCCAATCAGTTCTGGAGTTGGAATATCAACGAACCCATCGCCAATTTGCCGATGGTCATCTTCAATTTCGCCCTGTCCCCCTACAAGGATTGGCAGCAATTGGCTTGGACCGGCGCGCTTCTCATCACCTGCGCCGTGCTGGCGCTCTCCATAACGGCGCGGGTTCTCTCTGCGCAGGGAACCCGAAAATGACCGCAGAACCGGCTCTCGTCCAGAAGGTCACGATCCGTGACCTGAAATTCTTCTATGGCGACACGCAAGCCCTGAAAGCGATCAGCCTGCCGCTTTACGAGCACAAGGTGACAGCGTTCATCGGCCCGTCGGGCTGTGGCAAATCCACGCTGCTGCGGGTGCTCAACCGCATGTATGACCTTTATCCGCGCCAGCGTGCGGAAGGCGAAGTGCTGCTGGATGGCGATGATATTCTGGCACCGACCACCGATATCAACCTGCTGCGCTCGCGCATCGGCATGGTGTTCCAGAAACCGACGCCCTTCCCGATGTCGATCTACGACAACATCGCCTTTGGCATCAAACTCTATGAGCGCCTGACAAAATCCGAATTGGATCAACGCGTTGAAGGCGCATTGCGCAGCGCCGCATTATGGGATGAAGTCAAGGACAAGCTCAAGTCGTCCGGCCTCAGCTTGTCGGGCGGCCAGCAGCAGCGCCTCTGCATCGCGCGCACGGTCGCCATTCAGCCGGAAGTGATCTTGCTCGATGAACCAGCCTCGGCGCTCGACCCGATTTCAACCGCCAAGATCGAGGAATTGATCGACGAATTGAGCGCCCACTATACCATCGCGGTTGTGACCCACAACATGCAGCAGGCAGCGCGCGTGTCGGATTATACCGCCTTCATGTATCTTGGCTCGCTGGTCGAATTTGGTGAAACCCCGAAGATCTTCACTGCGCCCCAGCAGAAGCAGACTCAGGATTACATCACCGGCCGGTTCGGCTGACGGCCTTCATAAGGGAGATTGCTTCGCATGGCAGAACATATCGTCCGCTCTTTCGACAATGAATTGGAAGTTCTCGGTCGCTCCATCGCCGAAATGGGCGGACTCGCAGAAAAAATGCTGTCGGACGCGATGGAGGCCCTGTCGCGGCTGGACACGGATCTCGCCCAGCACGTTGTCGCCACTGATCCGCGTCTTGATGCCCTGCAACGCACCATCGAAGAACAGGCCATTCTCACCATTGCCCGGCGTCAGCCGATGGCCGTGGATTTGCGCGAAATCGTCGCCGCCATCCGGGTTTCCGGCGATCTCGAACGCGTCGGCGATCTCGCCAAGAACATAGCCAAGCGCGCCATGAAAATTGCCGGCGAAGTGCGCATGCCGCGTGCGCTGGTCGGCCTGCGGCACATGAGCGACATGGCGGCCTTGCAACTGAAGGACGTGCTCGACGCCTATGCCCAGCGCGATGAAGCCCGCGCCCGCGCTGTATGGCTGCGCGACGGCGATCTTGATGCGCTGGATGATTCGGTGTTCCGCGATCTGCTGACCTTCATGATGGAAGACCCGCGCAACATTTCATTTTGCACCCATCTGCTGTTTTGCTCGAAAAACATCGAGCGGGTTGGCGACCATGCCACCAACATAGCCGAGACGGTGGTTTATCTGGTGAGCGGCAACACCTTGCCGACCGACCGGCCCAAGGGCCGTGGTGGCTTGCGCGGCGAGATCGGATGAGCCTCATCGCCCCCTCCCCGCGCCCCAGCGCGACCTCGGCACCGCGTGTGCTGGTGGTGGAAGACGAAGCGGCCTTGTCGCTGCTGCTGGCCTACAATCTCGAGGCCGAAGGCTATGTCGTTGACCGCGTCGAGAATGGCGATGCCGTTGAACTTCAACTCGCCGAAGTCCCGCCTGACCTGGTGATTCTCGACTGGATGCTGCCAGGTGTTTCGGGTCTGGAAATATGTCGGCGGATGCGCGCTCGCGAGGCGACGAGGCAACTGCCGGTCATCATGCTGACCGCGCGGGGCGAGGAGAGCGAGAAAGTGCGCGGCCTTGCCGTCGGCGCCGATGATTATGTCGTCAAGCCTTTCTCGGTGCCTGAATTGATGGCGCGTGTGAAGGCCCTGCTGCGCCGTGCCCTGCCGGAACGTATCGCTGGCCAGCTTACCGCCGGTGACGTCGAGTTGGACCGCGAACGCCACCGCGTCCGCCGCGCCGGCCGCGACATTCATCTCGGGCCCACCGAATACCGGCTGCTGGAATTCCTGCTCGAACGAAAGGGCCGGGTGTTTTCGCGCGGGCAATTGCTCGATCATGTCTGGGGGCAATCGGCCGAAATCGACGAGCGCACCGTTGATGTCCATGTCGGACGGCTGCGCAAAGCGCTGTCGCGCGGGCGCGAACCTGATCCGCTGCGCACCGTGCGCGGTGCGGGCTATGCCTTTGATGAAAGCTTCGGGCGCGGGTAGCCCAGCCTTGCAGCCAAGCCACCGGGCGCTTACATGCACAGGGCAACTGTCCTCCATGCAAAGCTTCCCATGCAAACTGAATCCTCCGCCAACCTTTGGCACGCCACCACAATTCTCATGGTGCGCAAAGGCACCGAGACTGTCATTGGCGGCGATGGCCAGGTGTCGCTTGGCGCCACCATCATCAAAGGCAATGCCCGCAAGGTGCGACGCCTCGCCAAGGGCGACGTGATCGCCGGTTTTGCGGGTGCAACTGCCGATGCCTTCACGCTGTTCGAGCGGCTTGAGGCCAAGCTGGAGCAATATCCCGGCCAGTTGATGCGTGCCAGCGTCGAACTTGCCAAGGATTGGCGCACCGACCGCTATTTGCGCCGTCTTGAAGCCATGATGCTGGTGGCCGACAAGGTTTCGGCCCTCGTGCTGACCGGCACCGGCGACGTGCTCGAACCGGAGTCGAATGAGCATGGCGCGGTCATGGGCATTGGCTCGGGCGGCAATTACGCGCTTGCCGCCGGGCGCGCCTTGCTCGAGACCGAACTCGATGCCGAAGCCATCGTGCGGCGCTCGCTGAAGATTGCTGCCGACATTTGCGTCTATACCAATCACAATCATGTCATCGAAAAAATCAGCCACGGTTGAAGCGGAAGTTTTTATGAGTGATCTGTCTCCACGTGAAATAGTCTCCGAACTCGATCGTCACATCGTTGGCCAGAGCGCTGCCAAGCGTGCGGCGGCCATCGCCTTGCGCAATCGCTGGCGCCGGTTGCGGCTCGAAGGGCAGATGCGCGAAGAGGTGCTCCCCAAGAACATTCTGATGATCGGCCCGACGGGCTGCGGCAAGACCGAGATTGCCCGCCGCCTGGCGCGTCTGGTCAACGCGCCCTTCATCAAGGTGGAAGCCACCAAATTCACCGAAGTCGGCTATGTCGGGCGCGATGTCGAACAGATCATTCGTGACCTCGTGGAAGTTGGCATTGCCTTGAAAAAGGACGAGATGCGCCGCGAAGTGACCGCCAAAGCCGAACTCGCCGCCGCTGAACGGGTTCTGGACGCGCTGGTTGGCGCATCCGCCTCGCAAAATACCCGTGACAGTTTCCGGCGCAAACTCAATGCCGGCGAACTCGACGACAAGGAAATCGAGATCGAGGTTGCGGCGCCCGCATCCTCCATGCCGATGTTTGAAATGCCGAATATGCCCGGCGCCTCGTTTGGCGCCATCAACATCGGTGATTTTTTCAACCGCATGAGTGCGAAAACCAAAACCCGCCGCATCAGCGTTGCCGATGCCCACAAGCCGCTGGTGGCCGAGGAAAGCGACAAGCTGATCGATCAGGACGAAGTGGTGCGCGCCGCCCTCAGCGAGGTCGAAAACAACGGCATCGTGTTTCTCGATGAAATCGACAAGATTTGCGCACGAGAAGGCCGCGGTGGCGGCGATGTCTCGCGCGAAGGTGTGCAACGCGATCTTCTGCCGCTGATCGAAGGCACGACGGTGGCGACCAAGCACGGCACGGTCAAGACCGACCATATCCTGTTTATCGCTTCGGGCGCGTTTCACGTCGCCAAGCCCTCCGACTTGTTGCCGGAATTGCAGGGACGCCTGCCCATAAGGGTTGAATTATCGCCGCTCGACGAGGATGATTTCCGCCGCATCCTGACCCAGACCGAAGCTTGCCTGATCAAGCAATATGTCGCCCTGCTGCAAACCGAAGGCGTGACGCTCGATTTCAGCGATGACGCGGTGGCGGCCATTGCCCGCATTGCCGTCAAGGTCAATTCCACTGTCGAAAACATCGGCGCGCGACGGCTGCAAACCGTGATGGAACGGGTTCTGGATGAAGTCTCCTTCTCGGCGCCCGACAATGCCAATACCTCTGTCAACATCGACGGCGCCTTCGTGGAAAAGCACGTCGGCGACCTCGCCGATAACGCCGATCTGAGCCGGTTCATCTTGTGACGCGCCACTGCTGCTGGCGCCAATCACGCATTCATGACCAGCATCAAGGCCGCCGGTAAGCTGATATTCAGATCGCTGAGCCTACACTCCCGGGATTGCGAAATCGACGCCCCGGAATGCGAGCTGGTCTTATGAAAAAAAACGCCTCCTTCGGCCTTTATGTCATTGCTTATGTCGCTGTGTCCTGCACCACCCTCGCTGGCAAGGCTGAAGCAGGTGTCTGGCCACACTGGTTATCGGGTGGCGCGGCCCGACCCGCCGCAATACGGCCCTCACAAGCCCGGATGCGGCTATCGGCCCACGCAACCTCCTACAAGGATGGCAGCTATCTTGGCCCGGTGATGCGGGCCTATTATGGCGTCGTGCAAGTCAAGGCCAACATCAGCCAGGGCCGTCTGGTGTCCGTCAATGTCCTGCGCTACCCGCATGATCGGCCCAACAGCCGCAGGATCAATCACTTTGCCCTGCCGCGTTTGCAGCGCGAAGTCATCAAGGCCCAAGGCACGCGTGTCGATATTGTTTCGGGCGCGACACTGACGAGCCGGGCCTATTTGCGCTCCTTGAGCAAGGCCCTGTCGCAAGCTCGCCAATGACCATGCGGCGGCAAACCCGCATCATGATGGGCATGCCCATCACTGTCGCTCTCGCCGGTGGCCCGGCGTCATTGCTGGATGATGTGTTCGCCCATTTTGACGCCGTCGATCAACGCTTCAGCCTCTACCGGGCGGACAGTGAAATCAGCGCGCTGAACCAGGGCCGCATCACGCTGGCGCAGACCAGCGATGAGATGCGCGACGTGCTGGATTGGGCCGACAAGACCAGACGCGAAACC
>JAJZGX010000094.1 GCA_021804825.1 Pseudomonadota bacterium
CAAAAAGCCCGCCAGCAATAGCGAGCGCGATGGGCAGCCGGTAGTGCCCCGCGAGGATCGCCACCGTCAGACTGGAGGCTGGCAGCACGGAGCCGACCGAAATATCGAGCTCACCGGCGATCATCAGCAGCCCGACGGGAAGCGCCACGATGCCAACTTCGGCTGCCATGTCGAGCCAGCTCGACCAACCCGGCGCGCCGATGAAGATCCGGCCGCCGAGAATGGCGAAGAAGACATAAGTGACGAGCAATCCGACCAGTGACCCGACCTCGGGTCGCTGGGCGAAACGGCCCATATCCTTGATGACGCCAGCCGTCATGGCTCAACCTCGCAGCTTCGCTGGTTTAGGCTTGGCCGCCCGGTCAGGCCGGGCGGCGGCTCGTTTCAGTCGCTCAGCGTGTGCCTTTCTTGGCACCGACGAGGGTCGCCTTGATGTTCGACGCGTCGACAATGCCCGGGCCGGTCAGAATTTCGCGGGTCGGGATGGTGAGGCCATAGTTGACGTAGCCATTCAGGATCGACACGGCATAAAAGCCCTGCTGATATCCCTGCTGATCGACAGCGCAGGCCTGCGTGCCGCCGGAAATCTGCGCCAGAATCGCCTGATCAAAATTGATGCCGCAGAGCTTGACCTTGCCCGCCTTGCCCGCTTGGGCAATGCCTTGAACGATGCCAACAGCATCGAGATTGGCGGTCGCCATGACGGCGTCGACTTTTGGATGCTGTAACAAATAGGCGCGCGTGGCCTGCGCGACCGCTGTCACATTGCCCTCCGCAGTGGCGGGCAGCGGCAAAACGTCAGCCTTGCCGCCAGCTTTGCCGATACCCTCGGCGAAGCCTTTGCAATAGTCCTCGATATTGGCCGCGCCGGGCAACGAGTTGACGCACACACCAACCTTGTTGCCGGCCTTGCCGAGATAGGCACCCGCCGCGACGCCAGCCTTGTAGTCGACCGCGCCGACATAATTCAGCGCACCGAGACGGTCAGCGGCCTGAATGCCTCCGGCATTATAGACGATGAACGGTATGCCGGCGGCCTTCACGGCCTTGAAAGCGGGGTCCATGGCGGCCGGAACCCAGTCCGGCGCGACGATGGCGTCGGCCTTCTGGTCGATGGCCTGACGGATCAGTTCGGCGGCGTCAACACCGAGATTGTCGTAATTCTGCGGTGCCAGCCACGTCACCGAGCCACCTTCCGCCTTGACGACAATGCCGGCATCTTCGGCACCGCGCTTGACGATTGACCAGAACGGATCATCGGGTTTGCCGCCGATGACGAAGATTTTGGCGGCCATGGCGGCAGGCGTGGCTATGGCGGTCAAGGCGGTGAGCGAAACCGAGGCCACCACGCGGCTCAATTTATTCATGTCTGTCTCCTCCCTATCCGTCTCAAGGACGGTCATTTTTAACGAAAGTATTCATATCGCATGCTTGATTTTCTGCCAGCACGAATTAGCATGATAGGAGCAAAAACTGTCATGTCGTATCATTCATGATGAAACGATTGGGAGGCCCACGATGAACAAGCGACCTACAATTCCCGACCTCGCCAAAGAGGCGGGCGTGTCCGTGTCCACGGTCAACCGCATACTTGCCGGGTCGGGCGCGGTGCGCGGGCTCACCATGCAGCGCGTTCAGAGCGCCGCGGATCGCCTCGGCTTTTATGGTGTCGGCGCCATCGATGACCGCATTCGCAAGGCCGCCCCGCACTATCGCTTTGGCTTTCTGCTGCAGCAATCGACGCGCGGCCTCTACCAACTCTTCGCCCAGAAGATCGTCGCGGCCTGCCACAGCCGGCGCGAGGAAATCGTCGAACCGATCGTTGATTTCGTCGACCTGCTCACCCCCGATAATATCGCCAACCGGCTGCTGGCCCTCGGCAAGGAATGTGATGCCGTCGCCATGATCGCGGCCGACCATCCCATCATAGCGCACGCGATTCGTGCGTTGCACGAGATGGGCAAGCCTGTCGTCGCCTACATCTCCGACCAGTCGGCACCCGAACGCGCGGCCTATGTCGGCGCCGACAACTGGAAACTCGGGCGCACCGCGGCCTTTTTGATCGCCCAGATGACACGCGGGCCGGGCCGCATCGCGGTGTTCATCGGCAACCACCGCTACCAGTGCCAGGACATCGCCGACGCCAGCTTTCGTTCATATATTCGCGAACACGCGTCGCGACTGACCATCGAGGACAGCCGCACCACCCATGAGGAGCCCGCCGAGGCCTATCGGCTTGTCAGCGAATTGCTCGACAGCGCCGACGATCTCGTCGGCATCCTGATCGTCGGCGGTGGCATTTCGGGCGTGCTGCGGGCCATGCGCGAGACGACCGAGGAGCGGCGCAAGGGCATCAAGCTGATCTGTCGCGACATGGGCCCCGAGACACGCAAAGGCCTCTCCGAAGGGCTGATCACCGCCGCACTATGCCACCCCTTGAGCGCAACCTCGGACCTGCTGGTTCAAACCATGATCGGTGTCACCGGCCAGGGCACACATTCCGCAACCCTCCAGCAAACCATCCCCTTCGAGATCATCACGCCGGAAAATGTGTGACCGCCCATCGGTCGTGACATCGCGCCCTTGCTTGCCGCGCCGCCTCAGGTTGCTGCGGCAGGCGCGCTGACCCTGCGCAAGGTCAGGTTGATGCGCCCGCCCTCTTTCAGCAGCGTTGATGAGCCGGGCAGCACCCGGTCGATGCCGTGGAACGCCAGCCGCGCCGCGCCGCCAAACACCAAGGCATCGCCTGAGGTGAGTTTGACCGCGCGGGTCTTGCCGCGCCGCTCAACACCGCCCATGCGGAAAATTGCCGTATCTCCCAGCGACAGCGACAGGACGGGCACGCTGAAATCGGCCTCATCGCGGTCTTGATGCAGGCCCATGCGTGCGTCCGTGCGGTAAAAATTGATGAGACAGGCTTCCGGCGGCGGCGCCCCCGGCACCAACACAGCCCAGGCCCGCAACAGCGTCGGCGGCAGAGGTGGCCAAGGCCGCCCGGTTTCGGGATGCAGCGGTTGATAGCGATAGCCGCCAAGCTTGTCGGACACCCAGCCGAGCGGCCCGCAATTCGTCATCAATACGGAGAACGGCGTGCCGGTTCTGGGCATGATCGGGCGAAACAGCGGCGCGGCGCGCACGATGGCGCGTACATCATCGAGCAGATCCTGCTGGGCGCGAAGATCGAGCCAGCCAGGATGCCACACACAGCCCTCCTGCAAGGCGAGTGGCTTGGCGTCATTGTGAGTGTCGTTCATGGCAGGCCGCCATCCCTTGTCATGGCGCGGTGCGAGGGTGGCACGGCTGCCGTCAGCACCAGCAGGAACCATCCGGCTAGCACGCCGCCGATGTCGGAATCAACGATCAGCCAGAGCAGTCTCAGACCCGGATGCGCGGCATGTTCTGCGCTGAAATGCCAGACATTCACCAGCACATAACTGGTGTGGTCATCGATCCAGAACGCCAGCCAGGTGGCGTAGACCGGGGTGAGCAACAACGGCACCATCACCCAGCCCCACCCGATGCCACTGTCATGCAGGCGCTTGATCAGCCCGCACAGCGCCGCCCAGGCCGCCACGCCGATGACCGGCCAGAGCAACGCCCACAACCAGTCGGTGACCAGCAGCGAAAAACCAGTTGCCAAGGCCAGCACGCTGAAGCAGCGGATTTCGAAATCCAGATAATCGAGTCGTCCCATCCGCCCCAGCGGATTGAGCCAGCGATGCAGCGTGGTGGGCGAAGGCCAGGACATTTTCATGATCTCTTAAAATGTTCATTTAATGTTCTTGTCAACCAGATTTTTTTGCGATAGCCTGAATTTATTGCGGGGGTAAGGGGCGCGGCATGGTTGTGCGTATTTCCACGGTGGCGTTTCAGGGCATCGAGGCCCGGCCAGTCGATGTTCAGGTGCAGATTTCCAGCGGTTCAGTGCTTTTTCTGGTGGTGGGGCTTGGCGACAAGGCGGTGGGCGAATCGCGCGAGCGGGTGCGCTCGGCACTGGCGGCATCGGGTTTGGCCCTGCCGGCGCGCCGCATAACCGTCAACCTCGCACCGGCCGACTTGCCGAAGGAGGGCAGCCATTATGATCTGCCGATAGCTCTCGGCGTGATGGCGGCGATTGGCGCGATTCCGGCCGATGCCCTGCGCGATTTCACCGTGCTTGGCGAATTGGCGCTTGATGGCTCGATCACCCCGGTGGCAGGCGTGCTGCCCGCTGCGGTGGCCGCCAATGCGCGTGGTCACGGCCTGATTTGCCCGGCTGAATGCGGGCCGGAGGCGGCATGGGCATCGGCGGATTTGAACATACTCGCGCCGCGCTCGCTGATCCAGCTTGCCAACCATTTTCATGGCACGCAGGTGATGGCGCGCCCGACGCCAGCCATCCGTTCCGGGGGCGGCATTTTGCCCGATCTCGCAGATATCAAGGGTCAGGAGAGCGCGAAGCGGGCACTGGAAATCGCCGCAGCCGGTGGGCATAATCTGTTGATGAACGGCCCGCCCGGGGCCGGCAAGAGCATGCTGGCGGCGCGCCTGCCATCAATTCTGCCGCAGGTCACGGCGCGTGAATTGCTGGAAATCTCGATGATCCATTCGGTCGCTGGCGAATTGGCCGGGGGCGAACTCTCGGGGCGGCGGCCATTTCGCGCGCCGCACCATTCCGCCTCCATGGCAGCGCTGGTGGGGGGTGGGATTCACGCCCGACCCGGCGAAGTGTCGCTTGCCCATCATGGCGTGCTGTTTCTGGATGAATTCCCGGAATTTCAGCCCCAAGTGCTCGATAGTCTGCGTCAACCCATGGAAACCGGCGAAGTGTCGATTGCCCGTGCGAATCATCGCATCACCTATCCGGCACGTTTCCAATTGATCGCGGCGATGAATCCTTGCCGTTGCGGCCATGCGACCGAGCCGGGCTTTACCTGCAAGCGCCAGCCCAATGAGCGCTGCATTGCGCAGTATCAGACGCGGATTTCCGGGCCTCTGCTCGATCGCATGGACCTTGCGATCGAAGTTCCCGCGGTCAGTGCCGCTGACCTCATTCTGCCCGCAGCGGCGGAAGGTTCGCGTGAAGTGGCTTTGAGGGTGGCTGCGGCGCGCGCCCGGCAGATTGAGCGCTATGCCGGCATCGGTCTGCCTCATGTGACAGCCAATGCCGCGGCCCCGGCCCATGTCATCGAGGATGTCGCGCGCCCCGATGCAGGTGGCGCGCGGCTGGTGCGCGAGGCGGCGGATCGGTTGCGGCTGTCGGCGCGCGGTTTTCACCGGGTGCTGAAACTCGCCCGCACCATCGCCGATCTCGATGGCAAGGATCAGGTCGCGCGCTTGCATCTGGCTGAGGCTTTGTCATATCGCAGTAGCGTTGGCGGCCAAACCATGGCAGCATGAGTCAGGTCGTGTCACGCAGCTGTCAAAATAACCATCCAACAAGCGACCGTCCAACAGGGAGACCCTAGATGTTTAGCAGGATGAAGACGTTACTCGCAGGCGCGGCAATGGTGCTGGTGGCCACGAACGTGCAGGCGGCGCCGATCAAGATTCAATGGTGGCACGCGATGAATGGCGTGCTCGGCACCGATGTCGACAAGCTGGCACATGACTTCAATGCCTCGCAGACCAAATATGAAATCGATCCGGTGTTCAAGGGCACCTACCCGCAGATTCTGACCGGGGCGATTGCCGCCTTCCGGGCGCATCAGCAACCGGCGATCATTCAGGTCTTCGAAGTCGGCACCGCGACCATGATGGCCGCGAAGGGCGCGGTCTATCCGGTCTATCAGCTCATGAAAGATACCGGCCAGGCCTTCGATCCCAAATCCTATCTGCAGGCTGTCACCAGCTATTATTCGGACGCCAATGGCAACATGCTGTCGATGCCGTTCAATTCTTCGACGCCTGTGACCTATATCAACAAGACCCTGTTCAAGAAGGCCGGGCTTGATCCCGACAAGACACCCACCACCTGGCCGGAAGTTGAGGCAGATGCCAAGAAACTGCGTGCAGCGGGTGTTGCCTGTGGCTTCACCACGGCATGGCCGTCATGGGTGCTGGTCGAGAATTTCAACGCCTTGCACAATCTGCCGCTCGGCACCTTGGACAATGGCTTTGGCGGCCTCGCGACGCGGCTTGATTTCAACAATCCGCTCGAACTGCGCATGTGGACGGATCTGGCCAAATGGGAAAAGACCAAGATCTACGATTACGGCGGTCGCGCCGACACGGCCTATGCCAAGTTTGCTTCTGGCCAATGCGGCATGATGATGGAATCGTCTGCCAGCCGCGCCTCGGTTCTGGCTTCGAAGATCGACTTCGGCATGGGGCCGCTGCCGTATTGGCCGGATGTGAAGGGCGCACCGTTGAATTCCATCATCGGTGGCGCGACCTTGTGGGTGCTGAAAGGCGTGCCGAAAGAGCAATACAAGGGCGTTGCGGCGTTCTTTGCTTATCTGTCGCAGCCCAAGGTGCAGGCTTGGTGGCATCAGAACACGGGCTATCTGCCCATCACCACAGCCGCCTATGATCTTTCCAAATCGGAAGGTTATTACACGAAGAATCCCGGCGCCGATGTCGCCATCAAGCAAATGACCCGTGGAACGCCGACCGCCAATTCGCGCGGGCTGCGTTTTGGTTCGTTTGTGCAGATCCGCGATATCATCGAGGGCAATCTCGAACAGGTGGTGGCTGGCAAGAAGACACCCAAACAGGGGCTCGATGACGCTGTGACGCAAGGCAATGCCTTGCTGGCACAGTTCCAGCAAGCCAACCAGTAAAGCGCGGCCAACGGCATGATCGCGAAGCGCGTCACGTTTAAGCGCACCGGCTTGCCGTTGGCGTTGCTGGCACCGCAATTGGCGGTCACAGGGATATTTTTCCTGTGGCCGACATTTGTGGCGCTGAAGCAATCGCTGTACCGCTCGGATGCCTTTGGCTTGCGCCAGGTATTTACCGGCCTCGAAAATTACCGGGCACTGCTGTTTCATGGCAATTATCTGGCGACTTTGGAACGCAGTGGGTTTTTTGCGGGCTGCGTCACCGTGCTTTCCCTCGCCGTGGGGCTGGTGCTGGCAGTGATGGCCGACAGCCTCGGGCGCTCCGGTCGCATCTGGCAGGCCCTGCTGGTCTGGCCCTATGCGCTGGCCCCGGCTGTGGCCGGTGTGCTCTGGGCCTACATGTTTGATCCGGCCATCGGCCCCATTACCCATGCCCTGGCTCATATCGGCATCGACTGGAACCACGTGCTCAACAGTGGCGAGGCGATGACCCTGATCGTCATGGCGGCGGCGATGAAGCAGGTCGCCTATAATTTTCTGTTCTATCTTGCGGCCTTGCAAGCCATTCCCAAATCGCTGATGGAAGCAGCCGCGCTCGATGCAGCGGGGCCGGTGCGGCGCCTGTTTTCCTTGATCATACCGCTGATCGCGCCGACGACACTGTTTTTGCTGGTTGTCGATCTCACCTATGCGTTTTTCGACACATTCGGGCTGATCGATTCAACCACCTATGGCGGGCCGGGAAATTCCACGACGATCATGGTTTATCAGGTCTACAAGGATGGCTTCATTGATCAGCGTTTCGGCCCGGCGGCGGCACAATCGATGATATTGCTGCTGCTGGTAGGTGCGCTGACAATGGTGCAATTCACACTTGTCGAGCGACGGATAGACTATTGATGTCCAGCTTTTCCGCCCCTCCTCTGCGCCGTGTGCTCTCGCATGTTTTGCTGGGCTTGGCCGCCGCCGTGCTGATCCTGCCGGTCTGGTTCGCTCTGGTGGCGTCCACCTACAATGGTGCCGATTTTCTGGCCGGGCGAGTCGGCCTGTGGTTTGGGGCGCATGGTGCTGACACCTACAAGGCCGTCATCACCGGACATGGCACCATCGCCATGGCGCTGCCCAATATCGGACAGGCGCTGATCACCTCGACCATCATGGCGCTGCTGATCACGATTGGCAAAATCGCCATTTCCTTGCCCTCGGCATTCGCGGTCACCTATTTCCAGTTTCCGCTGCGCGGGTTCTGGTTCGCAGTGATTTTCGTGACCCTGCTGCTGCCGATCGAGGTGCGCATTGTCCCGACGTTCCAGGTTGCGGCCAATTTCCACTTGCTCAATTCGTTTACGGGCCTGACCTTGCCGCTGATTGCCAGCGCCACCGCGACGTTCCTGTTCCGCCAGACGTTTTTGTCGATCCCCGAGGAACTCACCGAGGCCGCGCGGCTCGATGGCGCTTCGCCGCTGCGGTTTTTCATCGACATCATCATCCCGATGTCACGCACCAGCATAGCCGCCCTCACCGTAATTTTGTTCATCTATGGCTGGAATCAATATCTCTGGCCGCTGCTGATCACCACCAAGACGTCCTGGTCAACCATTGTCATGGTCATTGGCCGCTTGTCGCAAACGGCGGCAGAAGGCGATCCGGTGTGGAATTACACCATGGCAACGGCCTTGCTGGCGCTGGTGCCGCCGGTCTTTGTGGTGGTGGCAATGCAGCGCCTGTTCGTGCGCGGCCTGACCGAAATGGAGAAATGAGTTGGCAGGAATCGAGCTTGGCAGTGTCAGCAAGGTCTATCAGGGCGGCGTCACTGCCCTGAAGCCGACAACGCTCACCATACCTGAAGGCGGGCTCACGGTGCTGGTGGGCCCGTCTGGTTGTGGCAAGTCGACGCTGCTGCGCATCATTGCTGGCCTCGAAGAGCCGACCAGCGGCACCGTGACCATCGCCGGTCGTGATGTCACGCAGATCGAGCCCGCCGACCGCGATATTGCCATGGTGTTTCAAAATTACGCGCTCTATCCGCATATGAGCGTCTACGACAACATGGCCTATGGCCTGAAAAATCGCGGCACGGCGCGCAGCGACATTGCGCTGCGGGTCAACGAAGCCGCCAAAATGCTCGGCATCGAAGCCTTGTTGCAACGCAAGCCGCGAGCGCTGTCGGGCGGGCAGCGCCAGCGCGTCGCCATGGGCCGCGCCATCGTGCGGCGGCCAAAGGCATTTTTGTTCGATGAGCCGCTGTCCAATCTCGATGCCAAACTGCGTGGCGAAATGCGAGTGGAAATCCGCACCCTGCAACAACGCCTCGGCGTCACCTCGGTCTATGTCACGCATGACCAGTTGGAAGCCATGACCATGGCCGATCATCTGGTGGTGATGCGTGATGGCGTCATCGTTCAGCAAGGCCCGCCCGGCCATGTCTATGACGAGCCGGACAATGTATTTGTTGCAGGCTTTCTGGGTGCGCCGCCGATCAACCTGCTGCCGGGCACTCTGGCCGAAGACGGCACGCTTCACCTCGATTGCGGGCCGCATGTCACGCTGCCCGTCCATCCGCCGCTGCAAACCGGCAGCAAGGTCACGCTCGGTATCCGCGCCGAAGCCATTGGCATTGCCGCACCTGCGGGCAGCCTGACGGCGACTGTGGAACTGATTGAAGAACTTGGCCCCAGCCGTCTGCTGCATTTGCGTTTCGGCACAGCCAAAATCATCGCCATGGCCCCGCGTGAACCGGCGTTGCGGCCGGGCGAAACCCTCGCCATTCAGCTTGATACCGCGGCCCTGAAATTATTTGATCCCGAAACCGGACGCGCCTGCCGCTAGGGGCGGGCGCTCAACAAGCGTGAAACAAGTTTGCTGCGGGCTCACCCCGGCATGCGTCCGGTCTGCAACCCCCGCAGCAACAGCCGCATCACGCGGTCGCGGCGCAGTTCCAGCGGTGCGCGGGCCGAGGCAGCATCGAGCCGCACGCAAACCGGGTGAATGAACCGGTGCATCGTGTCATAAACCAGCCCCAGTGCCCGGCGCTGGTCGCCGATGGCAAAAAGCCCGGTCGCCAGCCCCTCATCAACAACCCGCTGGATTTCCGATTGAATACGCAGGCGGTGCCGCCTTGTGACCCCGCGCGCCGCATCCACGCTTTCGGCAAAAAGTTGAAACAACACCGGCTCACTCTCCAGCCGGTCGCGGTAAGCGCCGTTGAGCGCGCTGATCAGGCGCTCAAGCTTGTCATAGGCGGGATCCGGGCCGTCAGCGATCACCCGCAATTCGGCCTCGACCGGTTGCAACCAGCGCAGCATCAGCGCATCAACCAGCGCGGCCTTGGATTCAAAATAACGGTAGACATTGGCGTGTGACATGCCGAGTTGGCTGGCAATTTCAACCACGGTCAGGCGGCGGCGGCCATTCTTGCGCAGCTCTTCCATCGCCGCATCAAGAATGCGCGCCTCGGCACCGGCCTCGCCGCGCGGCTTCATGTCTCCACCAACCCGGCGCTGCTGCCCGATGCCAGCGAATCACTGCGCCCATGCGCCAGCGCCAGGTAGTCCAAGCCCTGCATTTCGGCGAGGCGCGAGACCGTGCGGGCAAATTCAAAGGCCTCCGCGCCCGTGGTGCCCCGATAAATCTCATCGGGCGCGGCAGCAGCGGAGGCGGCCAGTTTGACATGCGCATCATAAAGCGTGTCGATCAAAAGTATAAAGCGCCGCGCCGCATTGCGACTGTCCGTCGCGAGACGCGGCACGTCGTCGATGATCAGGCTGTGAAATTCGCGCGCCAGAGTCAGGTAATCGGCGGCGCCCAGAGGCGCCTCGCAAAGCGCC
>JAJZGX010000014.1 GCA_021804825.1 Pseudomonadota bacterium
GGCTCATCAGTGAGCCTCATGCATAGCAACAGGTCAAGCTTTTCAAGATGCCGCTAGCGATGCCCCGCGCCCTTTACGAGGTTGCGGGGTTTTGTATTTCAGGGGCATGACCAAGTGATTGCGTCACTCGCTGATACAACCTGCAATGGGAGTTTATCATGGCCAAGGAACACCAGCGCAGCAATCGCGAGGCCAAAAAGCCGAAAACCAAAAAGCCTGCGGCCGACCGTTCACCAGCGACTTTGGGCTCGGGAAGCCTGACGCCCTTGAAAGGCCCGAAAAAATCGCGCTAGCGCGCGGCGCGCCGTGTGCGGTAGCGATAGCCCGGCTTGTGGTTCATCAGGGCCAGTGAGGCCGGATTTGCCATGCGCGCTTTGCCAAGTCGGCGCGAACATGGCATAATCTTTGTGTTCACTGTTGGCTTGGATCATCAGCGTGATTGAACAATTGATGTATTTTGCCATCGGTGCGCTCGGCATGGGCCTCTTTGGGGCATTTTTCCTTCCGGCATACCGGCGGCGCGCGGTGCGCTTGGCGCGTCATCATCTGCAGTTGCAAATGCCGATGAGCTTGGCCGATGTTTCGGCCCGGCTGGATGCTGTGCGCGCCGAAGCTGCCGCGAAGCAGCGCGCCATCGAGCAGCAGAGCGAGCGGGCCCACGCCGACCTTGCCGAACATCAAGCCCGACTGGGCCACGTCGGCAATCAATTATCCGCCGCCGAAGCCGGTATCGCCGCGCTGCAGACAGAGCACACGGCGACGCTGGCTGATCTTGCGAGGGCGCGCCGCGAGGCTTCGGATCTGCTCGCAACCCAGGGGGCCGCACTCCAGGCGCTCTACAACACCGATGAACTCGCGACAGACCAGCGTCTCGCCCTGCGCGCGGCCGCCGGTGAGCGCGAGCGCCTCGAAGGGGAACTCCAGTCGAACCGCATGACCATCGCCGCGCTCTCGACGCGGGTTGAAGGCGATACTTTGACGATCAGCGATTTGCGCCACAAACTGGTGGAAAGCGCGGGTCGGCTCGATGGCGCCTTGACCATTGCGGCCAACCTTCGTCAGGCGCGCAGCGATCTGCAGGAAGAATTGCAGCGGCGCGACGACGCCGTGCAGCAGTTGCAGGGGCGCCACGAAAATCTTCTGACCCGCTATCAGCAGAGCGATGCCAGTCTGGCGCAAGCCCGTGATGCCGCCGCCGCGCTGGAGCGTGAGGTGGAATCGTGGAAAGTTAAATTCCGCGAGCTCGAAGCCTCCTTGCAGCGGGCAAACTCTCTGGAAAGTCTCCGCGACACCAGGCGTCAGGCCGATCAACAGGCCGTGGACACGAAGTTGGCGCAGCAAGAGCAGGATATTCAAGCGCTACGCAACGAAAATGCGACGCTGCAAGGCCGCATCGACGCCTTGACGCGTGATCGGCGCACCTCCAGCCGCCATCAGCAAGCCAGCGCTGAAACAGCATTGCCGGCCTCATCTGGAGTCTCGGCCGCGGATGTTGCGGCCTTGCGCCAGACAATTCGCGCCCTTGGCATCGAGGTTGCCGCCATGGCTGGCAAAGGCTCCGCGCCTCTCGACCCGGCAGCCGAAAGCCAGGTGCGCGACCAATTGGTGCAATTGCAAAATCGCCTGACCCGCAGTGTCGCTGCCGGTTGACACAACTTCGTCTTAGCGCTGTCCGAGAACCGCAGCGCAAGGCGCGGGCAATTGTGCTAGCGTCAAAGGCGGGCGCGGCCGGTAATGCGGATTGGGCTTGGGATGCATCACCGCCGGGCTGAACCAATAGGCCAGATGTTTCCCGCACATTTCGCCTTTGAAATAAGGCGCTTGCGGCTTGCAGGCAGGCGCTCCCGGCGGGCAAAACAACCGCACATGAAAATGTGACTTGTGCCCGTAATAGGGATGGATTTTGTTGAGCCAGGCTCGGTTGCCTGTCGCCGTCGCGCAAATCGCCTTTTTTATCGCCGGATTGACAAAAATGCGGTCGACTTCCGGGTCGATCGCAACGGCGCGCAACGCCTGCATCTGAGCGTTCGTCCAATTGCTGTTGACGTGCAACCCATTGCTGGCAACCATATTGAGCGCTTGCTTCGTCTGGCGCTCATGAGTGGACATCACATGATGCGGCATGGCCGTAAACCAGATGTCCGCTTCCATGCCGATCTGATGTGAGCCATGCAGATTCAGCATGGGGCCGCCGCGCGGCTGCGCCATATCGCCGATCAGCAAGCCCGGCCAGCCACTGTAGCGGGCTGCTCGGGCGCTCACCCGTTTGAGGAAGGCGATGAGCCATTTCGTGCCCCAGTTGCGATTGCGCAGCGGACGCATGACTTGCCATGTTGGCCCGGTTAAAGGCAGCGCGAGACCGCCTTGCATGCAGCCGCGTGCGTAAAAGCCGATCGGCTGCGAAGGCCCCGGCGTGGGCAATTTTTCGTGACCAAACAGCAGCTTTGCCGGCTCGCTATTGTTGACCGACCCGGCATGACCAACCGTTGCAACAAGCACGAGCGGCAAGCATACGGCCAAACTTGCAACAATATGTCGTGTGCCACCGAAATATTTCATCTCAATCTCCAGCTGCGAATCATGCAAATACACATGAGAAATGTGATTTTCCGGAATTTTGGTCCTCCGGGCGCGGACTCCATTCATTAACTACAATCTGGAGTTTCAAAAACCGCTGGAGTTCGTCAACCGGCTATTCACGTCTCTCGGTCATCCAGCCCTGAGCAAACAAACTGTTGCGCAGTTTGCAGAAAATTGCAACAATAGCTGTATGAGTTGGTTGTGGAGTGGTGCAATGCGTAAATTTTCGATATTTATTATGGGTTTATTTGCGTTGGTGTGGTTTGTTTCTCCTGCCGCGGCAAAAGTCCAAATTGATATTAACCTCTCGTCCGAGACAATGCATGTGCAGGCGGATAACGGTCAGGTTTACGACTGGCGCGTTTCGTCAGCGCGGCGCGGTTACATAACCCCTGACGGCAATTACCGCCCACAAAGCCTGCAGGTGATGCATTACTCGCACAAATATCACAATGCACCCATGCCCCACGCCATATTTTTTCGCGGCGGTTATGCCATTCATGGTGGCTATTCGGCGGCATCGATGGGCGTGCCACGCTCGCACGGTTGCGTCCGCCTCACCGATTATCACGCGGCGGTTTTATTTGCTCTGGTGCGTCGCGAGGGCGCCAACATCCACATTTACGGCCAACCTGCAGCCTCGATCTATGCCAAGGCTGTTCGCCCAGCGGCGCACAAATGGCATCATGTCGTCTACCGCATGCGACGCGTACGCTTGACGTCTGTTCGGCATGTGCGGGTGCGCTATGTCCATTATGTCAGGCATGAGGTGCGCGGCCATTGGTATCGCCGCCGCGTTATCGCCTGGCGCTGGCAGACCCGTCGCTATGTCCATTATGCCATGGTGCGCCATGTTGTGCATTACCGGCACGCGCTGGCCTATGCGCCCCACTATCGTTACGCTTCGCGCTACCCGTCCGTGCGCGCTTGGCAGTACAGTCCCCTGCCGTCCTTTCTGCTGACGCGGTGACAAAGGCACGCTGATCCGGCTGGATCCGGCGGTGGATGGCCGGGCGCCCATGCCTGACCACCCATTGCAGCATCCCAGCAGCGGCAACGCGCTGGGGCAGCGCCTCCGGTCAATCGGCGAACACCACGGTCCTGCGACCATGCGGCAGAACGCGGTCTTCAAGGTGTAACCGCAATGCGCGCGCCAGCACCCGGCGCTCGATATCGCGGCCCTTGCGCACCAGGGTTTCAGGCGTATCGCGATGGCTGATGCGCTCGACATCCTGCTCGATGATCGGGCCTTCGTCGAGGTCTGAAGTGACGTAATGCGCTGTGGCGCCTATGAGTTTGACACCGCGTTCGTGGGCTTGGTGATAAGGCTTGGCGCCCTTGAAACCGGGCAGAAACGAGTGATGGATGTTGATGCAGCGCCCGGAGAGCTTGGCGGTCAGGCCATCGGACAATACTTGCATGTAGCGGGCCAGCACCACGAGATCGACCTCCGCAGTCCGGATAATGTCCCAGATTTGCGTCTCTTGTTCCATCTTCGTTTGCTTGCTGATCGGCAGATAATGAAACGGGACATCGCCGAAATCGAGATGCTGGTAGGAGTCGCGCGGATAATTGGAGATGATCGCGACAAGATCCATGGCAAGTTCGCCGATGCGCCAGCGGTAGAGCAGATCGGCGAGACAATGATCGAATTTCGAGACCAGAATGACCACGCGCCGGTTCTGCTGGTTGGGGCGCAAGGACAGAGTCATGGCAAAATTCCGGGCCGTCGCCGCCAGCGCGTCCCTTAATTGTTGAGCTTCCTGCGTGGCTTCGAAAACCACCCGCATGAAGAACCGCCCGGTTTCGACATCATCGAACTGCTGCGCGTCGAGAATATTGCCGCCCTCGGCAGCAAGCACCGTCGTCACTGCTGCAACAATGCCAGGGCGGTCCGGGCAGGAAATCGTGAGAACATGCTGCATGATGGACATGGGATGCCTTTGCGCGGGCTGCACTAATAGAACGTATGTTCTGTTCTAACCGAGTTTCGGAATATTTCAACCGTCTTGGTGAGCTATGTTGACGGTTCCGGTGAAATGCAGCACCAAGCTTTGCCCCTATTTTCCAACGAGGTAAAGCCATGCCCTCAGCCCATCGTTTGCGCGGCCAAACGGCGCTGATCACCGGCGGATCGCGCGGCATAGGCCAAGCTGTGGCCAGACGCTTTGCCGCCGAAGGGGCGCGCGTCATGATCACTCATGTCGGAGATCATTCCGTATCCGAAACAATCGTGGAAAGCCTCCGAGACATCAGCCGCTCGGAAGGTTTTGAAGCGCACCATCTCGCCATCGAGGCCGATTCTGGCGATCCGGCAGCGGCACAGGCGGCGGTGCACCAAGCCGTCGCGCAATTCGGTCGCCTCGATTGCCTCGTCAACAATGCCGGCATCCAGGCGCCAACGCCCAGCGATGGTTGGGATGACGCCACCTTTGCCCGAATCATCGCCGTCACCCTGATGGGTGCCGCCTACAGCGCCCGCGCCGCCTTGCAGCATTTTCAGTCACGCCCCGGCGGCGGCACGATCATCAACACCTCCAGCGTCCATGAAATCATCCCAAAACCGGGCTTTCTCGCCTATTCCCTCGCCAAAGGCGGGCTTGGCAACCTCACCCGCACCTTGGCGCTGGAATCGGCAGCAAGCGGCGTGCGCGTCAACGCCGTCGCCCCCGGTGCGGTCTTGACCGATATGAACGCCAGTTGGGCGCAGGATCTCGAGGCCAGAGCCCGTGTCGAGGCGCATATTCCGCTGGGCCGCGCCGCTACTGCCGATGAAATCGCTGGCGTCTTTGCCTTTCTCGCCAGCGCCGACGCAGCCTACATCACCGGCCAGACGATTTATGCTTGTGGCGGCCTCACCCTTTACGGCGACTTTCTGACCAATTGGGCCTCTTGACGTTGCCCCTCGCCACGCCGAAACTGCTGCCATGAAAGTCGCGCTCATCCAGATGAATTCCGGCCCTGACAAGGCTGCCAACCTCGCCAGCGCCGCGCGCCTCATAGCGCAGGCCGTGGCCGAGGAACGCCCGGACTGGATCGGCCTGCCTGAAGTGTTCGATTGCCTTGGCGGCACCCGCTCCGACAAGCTCGCGGCCGCCGAGACCCTGCCCGGCGGCCCCGCCTACACCATGCTCCAAGGCCTTGCCCGCACGCATGGCGTATTCATCCATGGTGGCTCCATTCTGGAACGCGGTGGCAGTGATGGGAGGCTGCACAACACCACCCTGGTATTTGACCGCAGCGGTGCGGAAATTGCCCGCTACCGTAAAATCCACATGTTCGACATCACCACGCCCGATGGACATGTTTACAAGGAAAGCGCCACCTTCGCGCCCGGCGATGCGCTCACCACCTACCGCTGCGGGGACATGCTGATTGGCTGCGCCATTTGCTATGATCTGCGCTTTCCGCAATTGTTCCAAAAACTGGCGCTGGCCGGTGCCGATATGATCGCGCTGCCTTCCGCCTTCACCCTGCAAACGGGGCGCGACCATTGGGACGTGTTGTTGCGGGCCCGCGCCATTGAAACCCAGACCTGGCTCTGCGCTCCGGCGCAATGGGGAGCTTTCACGTCCGGCAACGACACCCGCCAGACCTACGGCCATTCTCTGGTCGCCGACCCTTGGGGCCAGATCATCGCCAGCGCCAGCGATGGCGTTGGCATCGTCAGCGCCTGGCTCGACCGCCAGCGCAATGCTCAGGTGCGCACCCTCATGCCTGTCGCCGCCCACATTGTTCCCCTGCCGGAAGTTTGACCCACAATGACGTCGTCACCTCTTGAGAGCATTGATATTGATCGCCTTTTGGCCCCCGATGCGCGGCGCACGCCGGAAATGGCCGGCCTCTGGGACTGGATTCAGAACGAGGATGCCAAAGACCCGGCCTTCAACCAGACCCTGACCCCGGCAGAGTTTCGCGCGCTGCAATTTCGTCTCAGCCAGAAATGGAACCGGGACCTTCCCGATGTCGCCGAAGCACGTCGATTCACGATTCCGGGCCTCATGGACGCGCCGCCGGTCAATGTGGAACTCATCGTCCCGCATCAGGCCCGGCCCGGCGCCTTGCTTCAAGCCCATGGTGGGTGCTGGGCTTTCGGCAATCTCGATAGTCACCAGCGCTTCAAGCGGCTTTTGGCCATCGAAACCGGCACCGCCTTGCTCAGCGTCGATTATCGGCTCGCGCCCGAGCACCCGTTTCCTGCTGCATTGGAAGATATGCAGGCGGCGTGGCGCTGGCTTCTGGAGCAGGCCAGGACCGAGGCCGCTTTTAAGGGCCCGCTCGCCGTGACCGGCGACAGCGCCGGTGCCAATCTGGCGCTAGCCCTGACCTTGCGGGAACAGGACCTGCGAAGGCCCGCCCCGCAGGCTGCCCTGTTGTTTTATGCCATTTACAGCGACGATCTCGACAGCCCGTCCTACCAGCGCTTTGCGACCGGTTACGGCCTGACCCGCGAACTCATGCAGCGCTGCTTTACCTATTATGCGCCGGACGAGGGTCCGGATGCGGCAAGGCACGATCCGCTGGTCAGCCCCATTCATGCCAGCGAAGCGGCACTGGCACGCCTGCCACCGCTGTTCCTCAATGCGGCCTCGCTGGATGTGCTGCTGTGCGACACCCTGGACTTTGCGAGGCGCCTTGATGCTGTCGGTGCCAGCTATGAACTCGCGCTTCATGAGGGCGTGCATCATGGCTTCATGCAATTTTCCGCCTATCTTGAAGAAGCGCGCCGCGCGATCATGCTGGCCGGGAATTTTTACAAACGCACCTTCCCTGCGCGCGCCTGATCAGCCCGCCTGCTTCCTTCGCGACCATTGCGCGCATTGCTCTTGTCATGACACCGGCTTTGCTCTAAGGCCATCGTGATCAGGCAGGCGGAATTTGAGGTTTCGTGGGCGCTTTGGCGTGCGCGTCGTCTCTCGTTGGCCTTGTAAGCAGTCTAGGACATGAGCGATGAAAGCCGATACGCATCCGAAATATCACATGATCAAGGTGGTCATGACCGATGGAACCGAATTCACCACCCGCTCGACCTATGGCAAGGAAGGCGATAAGCTCAACCTTGACATTGACCCGACGACCCATCCCGCCTGGACGGGCGGATCGCAACATCTGCTGGATCGCGGTGGTCGCTTGTCGAAGTTCAACAGCCGCTTCTCCGGCATGACCTTCGCCAAGAAATAACACTGTATCTGCACACTATGTGTGGCGGAACACCCGCCACGCCCACTCACAACAGCGCGCCGAAACGCCCGTGACCGCTTCAAGCGGCACAATCGGCAAGGAGAGTTAGTCATGAACATCATTCAAACACTTGAGGCCGAACAGGCCGCCAAACTGGCCAGCCTTCGTGCCGTGCCGGAATTTCGCGCCGGCGATACCCTGGTGGTGAACGTCAAGGTCAAGGAAGGCGACCGCACCCGCGTGCAGGCCTATGAAGGCATCTGCATCGCCCGCAACGGCGGTGGCTTGAACGAAAGCTTCACGGTTCGCAAGATTTCCTATGGTGAGGGCGTCGAGCGCGTCTTCCCGATTCATTCCCCGAATATCGATTCGATCAAAGTGATCCGTCGCGGCAAGGTGCGGCGCGCCAAGCTTTATTATCTGCGCGATCGTCGTGGTAAATCTGCGCGTATTGCCGAGCGTATCGACACCAAGGCGCAGCCCGCAAAATAAACCGCAGCGACAAGGCCTGTTGTCAGCGCTTGTCCGGCATCATTTGTCTTCATCTGGGTCAAAACCATGAGCAGCACCGCACCGCGCACGCTTTATGACAAAATCTGGGATGACCATGTCATCGAGACTAGCGCGGACGGCGGCAGCCTGATTTATATCGACCGGCATTTGGTGCATGAAGTCACCAGCCCGCAGGCCTTTGAAGGCCTGCGCATGACCGGACGCAAGGTGCGCGCGGCGCAAAAGACACTGGCCGTGGTGGATCACAATGTCCCCACCACCGACCGCTCTCAAGGCATTGCCGACGAAGAGAGCCGTATCCAGATCGACCAACTCGCCAAGAATGCCGCCGACTTCGGCATCGAATATTTCGATGCCTTCGACAAGCGGCAAGGCGTCGTGCACATCATCGGGCCGGAACAAGGCTTCACCCTCCCGGGAACCACCATCGTCTGCGGCGACAGCCACACTTCGACCCACGGCGCATTCGGTGCTCTGGCGCATGGCATCGGCACATCCGAGGTTGAGCATGTGCTGGCCACCCAGACCCTCATTCAGCAAAAAGCCAAGAACATGCTGGTCGAGGTGAAGGGAACCCTCCCGGATCACGTCACCGCCAAAGACATCATTCTGGCGATCATTGGCCAGATCGGCACGGCGGGCGGCACAGGCCATGTCATCGAATATGCTGGAGAAGCCATCCGCGCGCTGTCGATGGAAGGCCGCATGACGGTCTGCAACATGTCGATCGAGGGCGGTGCCCGCGCCGGCCTGATTGCCCCCGACGAAAAAACCTTCGCTTATCTCGCGGGCCGCCCGAAGGCCCCGCAAGGTGCTGATTTCGAGGCTGCAAAGGCCTATTGGTCAACGCTGCACAGCGATCCTGGCGCCCATTTTGACGCGCATATCGTGCTGGATGCCAGCAATCTGCCGCCAATCGTCACCTGGGGCACCAGCCCGCAGGATGTCGCGTCGATCGAAGGCTTTGTGCCCGCTACCAGCGCCGATATGGCCGAAACCAAGCGTGCCAGCCTCGAGCGCGCCCTGACCTATATGGGCCTCAAGGGCGGCGAAAAGATCGCCGACATTGCCATTGACCGGGTGTTCATTGGTTCGTGCACCAATGGCCGCATCGAGGACTTGCGCGCCGCCGCCAAGATTGTGGCTGGCCACAAGGTCGCAGCGCGTGTCAACGCCATGGTGGTGCCGGGTTCTGGCCTCGTGAAGGCGCAGGCCGAAGCCGAAGGTCTCGACAAGATTTTCCTCGAGGCCGGCTTTGAATGGCGTGAGGCAGGGTGCTCCATGTGCCTCGCCATGAACCCCGACAAGCTGGCCCCCGGCGAGCGATGCGCTTCGACCTCGAACCGCAATTTCGAGGGCCGTCAGGGCTATCGCGGCCGCACCCATCTGGTATCGCCTGCCATGGCAGCGGCAGCCGCGATTGCAGGGCGTTTCGTTGATATCAGGGCCTGGAAATAATCCAGCTCAGCCGCGAACCAGCGCGGGCTTTTTCTCCAGCACGCTCAGCACCCTGCGCAAATCATGGCCGCGTCGCAGCACGAAGCCTTGCGCATTGGTGACGCTGAACACGCCTTGGCGACGCGCCAGCGCCGGGTTTTTCTCGATCACATAGAGCGGGTGTTCGGCGGCGCGGCGAAATACGGCGAACACCGCCTTCTGCGCGCTGAAATCCATCGCATAATCGCGCCATTCACCCTCCGCGACCCTGCGGCCGTATAGCCCCATGATTTCGCGAAGTTCCGCGCGGGCAAAGGTCACCGGCCCGGCATTGCCTACGGGGCTTGGCCCATATGAAGACGACGACAGCGCCTGTTGGGGCACTGCCGTCGCATGAAGATAAGTCACGGTGTCATCGTCGCTCATGAAGCCGCCTTTTGCAACATGATGACAATAACAGGCGCGTTCTGCAAGCCTGTTTCGCGTTACTCGACAAGCCCGGCGTCGCTGGCGCTGCGCGCGGCATCCGCTTCCATTTCCGCCTTGGTGCGGCGACGGCGGCGCGGCTTGTCCTCGGTAGCGGCTTCAGGCGCAGCTGCCGGTGCTTTGGCGCGCTCCACAGCAACCGGTGCCGCAGCCTCTACCACGGGCCGTGTCGGCGCGGTGATGAAGGCCGGCAAGGCGGCAGCGACCGTGCTTTCCGGGGAATCGCGTTCGGGCATGGCTGGTGCCGCACCATTATCCCGCCGCCCTTCTTGACGCGGCGCTTCCTGGCGCGGCGCCTCGAACTTGGCAGCATCGACGCGCGGCTGTTCGGTGCGCGGCAAATCCTGCCGCGGCTGGTCCGGCCTTGGCTGGTCATAGCGGAAATCGCGCGAGCGGCGCTGGCCGTTCTGGTTCTGATTCTGGCGGTCAAGATAGAAACCACGTTCCGGCCGCGGGTTGCGGTTGTCAGGCCGATTATCAGGCCGGTTGTCACCCCGATTATCGGAACGGTTGTCGGGGCGATTATCCCCCCGATTTTCATACCTTTGCCCATTTTGCTGGCGCGCATAATCCGGGCGGTCTTGCCTTGGCTGATCCGCTCTGGGCTGATCCTGACGCGCATAGTCCGGGCGCGGCGCGGCGTCGTTGCGCTCCGGCATCGCCTGGCCACCCGCACCATTGTAGCCGTTGGCTTGAAGAGGCGCAGCGGCACCCTGTGGTGGCTGCGGCGCTACCCGCTCATGCGGCGAGGCAAACCTGTCGGGCAGGCTGCCGAAATCTTCATCATCGTCGCCATCATCCGCCTCGGAACTGGGCGCCATCCCGCCTTGCGCCTGTTGCTGCTGCAACTGCGCCGCCGCAATGAGTCGGAAATAATGTTCTGCGTGCTGCAAATAGCTTTCCGCCATCACCGGATCACCTGAAGTCTGCGCGTCGCGCGCCAATTGCAGGTATTTTTCCGCGACGTGATGTGCCGTGCCACGAATTTTGACATCCGGCCCGTTGGATTCGTAGGAACGTGTCAGCGGGTTTGGCCCCCGCCTGTTGTTATTGTTGTTGTTGTTGCGACCGCGCATACGCTTGTTTTGACCTTGTCTCATAGCTGACCTTCGCTAACGAACGACAATTTTGCATGCAAAGATTCGACGGCTCCGCGAGCCCGCGTGTCGAATCTCAATTGTCAACCAAATTGGTTAATCCATCCTGGATCGCCGCTAAGCGCGGACGACACGATCCAAAACCCCCGCACCCCACATTGGCTCAATCATGCCTTGGTATCGCACTATCCAAGCTCGGATTTTTCCAAATCTGGAGGTTGAAATGCAACTTGGTCGAAACGCGCGCAAACCATCCAGTCGCGTCAGGTTTCACTTTTTCCAAAGCTGCACACTCTCCATACTCTGTTTGTTGTCATTCGCCAAGCAATTTTACACTTTCCACGTCGCGAACATGTGCAACAACCAGCGCGCGATCGATTCCGGCAAGATCGGGATGCACCGCCATCACCTGCAATCCACGGGCCTTGGCCAGCGCGGCGACGCTGGCACCCTGACCCTGTCCCAGCTCGATAATGGCAAAGCCGTTGCGGGCTAGAACAAAGGGTAGAAACGCCATGATCGCCCGATAGGCATCAAGCCCGTCAGGGCCGCCATCGAGCGCCGAAACGGGATCATGCTCCCGCACATCCACCGCCAGTGTGACAATGTCGTCGCTGCGAATATAGGGCGGGTTGGTGACAATCAGATCAAATTCCTGACCAACCAGTTCGCGCCAGTCGCCGCAGATCACCCGCGCCCGATCTTTGAACCCCAGCTGCGCCAGATTGGCCTCAGCCGTGGCACAGGCAGCATCTGAACGATCAATGCCAATACCCCTGGCCAATGGCCATTCGCTCAGCAGCGCCGCCAGCAGCGCGCCCGAGCCCGTGCCAAGATCAGCCATCCGCAGCGGCGCGCGGCGCGCCAGCCCGAGGGCCAGCGCAGCGTCGATCAGCGTTTCGCTTTCGGGACGCGGATCCAGCACGGCGCGATTGACGGCAAAATCGAAACACCAAAACGCGCGCATGCCCCTGATTCGCGACAAGGGCTCGCCGCCCGCCCGCCGCGCTGCCCAGTCCTGAACACGCGTCGCCTCCGGCCCCAGCGTCTCAGCGGGATCGCGCAACAGTGCCGCATGATCAAGCGCCAAAGCCGCGCAAAGCAAGGCTCTGGCCTCGCGCTGCGGCGATGCCATGCCGCTGGCGGCAAATTCCGCCGCAATCAGGCGCAAGGCCTGATCACGCGTTGTGGTTGCCAGAATGATCAGCCGCGCACACCATCTGCGGCGCGCTCGATCACCCGCGCCAATCGCGCAGCAAAAGCGGCAGAATCGTCGGGCCGCTCGCCATCAGCAAGACGGGCATCGTCGAGAATGAGCCAGATCGCATCCTCCACCAGCGTGGCATCCTGGCTCGCAGCAAGCTTGGCCAACAACGCATGGCGCGGGTTGATTTCCAGCACCGGCTTGGTCACTTCCGGCAGCTGCCCGTGCTCGGCCAGCATACGCTCAAGACGCCGATCCGGCCCTTGATCCTTTGCCACCAGACAGGCCGCGCTGTTGGACAAGCGATCCGAGACGCGCACATCGCTCACCGCATCGTTCAGCACTTCCTTCATGCGGCTCATGAGCGCGGCAACCGCCTCGCTCACCGGCGCCTCGTCCTTGACGTCACCATCCAGCAACGGCACGGTCTTGATGTCAGCCGCACCCTGGGTCACGGACTTGAACGGCTTGCCATCATAGCCGGTGACGCTTTGCACCCAGAAGGCATCGACGGGATCGGGCAGCAGCAGCACCTCGATGCCGCGTGCGCTGAACCCTTCGAGCTGCGGGCTTGCTCGCAGCCGCTTCAGATCATCGCCGGCCAGATACCAGATAGCCGTCTGGTTCTCGCGCAAGTTGGCGACATAATCAGCCAGCGACCGCTTGGTGTCGCCATGTGATGACGTCGTGAAGCGCGCCAGTTTCAGCAGCGCGTCGCGGCGCTCATAATCTTCATAAAGGCCTTCCTTGATGACGGCCCCGAAATTATCCCAGATTTTGGCGTAGTTTTCCGGCTCATGTTCCGCCAAACGCGTCAGATCGGCGACAATATGGCTGGTAACGCCCTTGCGGATCGCCGCGAACACCTGGCTTTCCTGAATCATCTCGCGCGAGACATTCAGCGGCAAATCGCTGGAATCAACCACGGCTTTCACGAAGCGCAGCCACCCCGGCAGGATATGGGCATCGGCATCGATCAGCACGCGCCGCACATAGAGCTTGGCGCGGCTTTTGCGCGCCGGATCAAACAGATCGAGCGGACGCGACCCCGGCACGAACGCCAGCGCATGATATTCATGACGCCCTTCCGCCCGCCAATGCGCCGTCAAGGCTGGTTCATCGAACTGGCCGGCGAGTGCCTGGTAGAAGTCCTTGTAATCTTCAGGCGTCACGCTGGCCTTGGGTTTCACCCAGAGCGCCGTGCCCTCTCCGAGACGGCGCGGCTCCTTGCCCGGCGCCTCGACAAAATCGATCGGGATTGCCACCGCGCCGGAATGCTCGCGGATGATCGATTCGATGCGCCACGGCTCCAGAAATTCTGCGGCCGTCTCGCTCATGTGCAGCACGACCCGCGAGCCTTGCGCGGGGGCCTCCTCAAGCGCGCAGGGCGAGACCGTATAGGAGCCCTTGCCATCCGATGACCAATGGCTCGCCACCGTGGTTCCGGCTTTCCGCGAATAGACATCGACCTTGTCGGCCACCATAAAGGATGAATAAAACCCTATGCCGAACTGGCCGATCAATTCCGGCGCCGCCTTGGCCTCCTGGTCCTTGAGGCTCTCCATGAACGCGCGCGTTCCCGAACTGGCAATGGTTCCCAGTGCCGCCACCATTTCGGCCTCGGTCATGCCGATGCCATTATCGGCGAAGGTCAGGGTTTTGGCATCCTTGTCGGCGCTGACAGTGATCAGAAAGCTCGCGCCCTCCTGCACCAGCGAAGGATTTGACAAAGCTTCATAACGCAGCTTCTCGCAGGCATCAGCGCCGTTGGACACCAATTCGCGCACAAAAATCGCACGATCGGAATAGACACTATGCACCATCAGATGCAGCAGGCGCGCTACGTCGGCCTCAAATGCCCGCGATGGCTGCGCCGCAGACCCGGTTTCTGAGGGGGAATCTGTTGTCACTCGTCACCTCTAGTATTGCTATGACATGGCCATGGCACGACATCGTCGCGCGCGCCTGTTTATCGTGGCTTTGGCCGGATTTTTCAAGTGTCTCACACCTGCGCAAACCACCGGATGCGCATAAAAAGGCCGACGGGAGGAACTCACCGTCGGCCTCTGGATCACGCGCTTGACTAAGCACTAGGAGACGCTGTTCCCCGGTTGGCTGGGGGGCTGACGCTTTGCGAAGAACCGCGCCTCAACGTGATCACAGAAAACAGGTTGCCGTCGCATCCGGGCGCAAGGACGGCTCAAACAAGGCGGAATTGTGATTTTTTGACCCTCATGACACTCCGCTCGCAACCTCGTGATTTGTCGCAAGGTCACAAACGATCTATCCCGCAGTTCGACCTTATTGAGGAGCGCGCCATGTTGATCCGCCAGAAAAAGCCTTGGGAAATAGCAGGGTTGCAGGCGACCCCGGAGGCGGCCTTTCTCAATCGCCGGGCGCTGATGCAGGGCGCCTTGCTGGCGGGTGGCACCGGCCTTGTTGGTGCGCTAGCGACAAGCTCGGCCTTTGCGGAAGCGCAGGATCCGACCGCCAACCTCTATCCTGCCAGACGCAACCCCGCCTATACGCTGGGCCGGGCGCTGACGCCCGAAACCGTCAATGCCAATTACAATAATTTCTATGAATATGGCACCAGCAAGCGCATTGCCGCTGCCGCGCAACAACTGAAAACCCGCCCCTGGTCGGTCAAGGTCGATGGCTTGGTGGAAAAGCCGATGACCTGGGCGATTGATGATCTGATCCGCGCCTTCCCGCTCGAGGAGCGCCTTTATCGCCATCGCTGCGTCGAGGCCTGGGCCATGACCATTCCCTGGACCGGCATCCCGCTGAAGGCCTTTGTCGAAAAGATGCGCCCCCACGCCGGCGTGAAATATATCCGCTTCGAAACCTTCAACGATCCGCACATGGCCCCCGGTCAGGAGGTTCCCTTCGACCCTTGGCCCTATGTCGAGGGCCTCACCATGGCCGAGGCCATGAGCGACCTGCCGCTGCTGGTGACAGGTGCCTATGGCAAGCCGTTGCTCAAGCAGTTCGGCGCGCCCCTCAGGTTGGCCGTGCCGTGGAAATACGGCTTCAAATCAATCAAGTCGATCACCAAGATCACCTTCACCAATGAACAGCCCAAGACATTCTGGGAGGCGATCGATTCATCCGAATATGGCTTCTGGGCCAATGTGAACCCTGCCGTGCCGCATCCACGCTGGAGCCAGGCCACCGAGCGGGTGCTCGGCACCATGGAACGCGTGCCGACAGTGATTTTCAACGGTTATGGCGAGCAGGTTGCGGGGCTCTATGCCAATATCAAGGGCCAGCAGCTTTACCGCTGACGGCGCACCACAAAAAAATAGCCGGGACCAAGCCCGGCTACAGTTGGAAGGACGCTGTGGTGCAAAGCACCTGTCCAAGATGCGAATCGGTTATCGGGAACTGGGGGTACAGTCGGAACCGCTTCGCCGACGCAATGTGTAGCACCGCAGTTATGATGACAACGGCACTGCATGCATGAGTGCCATGCGCCTTGCATGCGGCGCGCCCCTTGTCATGCTGAAACCGGGTGATAACCACCGATCACCACCGTTGATCCTCGGTTCAGAGGTCGTCGGGTCGCGGCATGGCAATGGTTGAATAGCCAGCATCCACCATATGGATCTCGCCCGTGACCGCCTTGGCAAGATCGCTCAAAAGATAGAGCGCCGCACCGCCGACATCCTCGATGGTGATTTCGCGGCGCAAGGGCGCATGGCGTGCCTGATAGGAGAACATGGCGCGGGCCTGGCCAATACCCGCTCCGGCCAGCGTGCGCACCGGGCCGGCCGAAATGGCGTTGACGCGAATGCCATCAGGCCCCAGATCCGCCGCCAGCGTGCGCACACTCGCCTCCAGGGCGGCTTTGGCCAGCCCCATGACATTGTAATTCGGCATGGTGCGGTTCGAGCCGTTGAAGGTCAGCGTCAGCAGGCTGCCACCGGCCTTCATCAGCGGCAGGGCACGCTGTGCGATCTCGGTGAAGGAAAAGGCGGAAATCACCATGGTGCGCGAGAAATTTTCCCGCGTCGTGACGTCGATATAACGGCCCTTCAATTCATTCTTGTCGGAAAACCCGATGGCATGAACGATAAAATCCAGACTGCCCCATGTGCGCGCCAGCAAGGCAAAACACGCGTCCACGGAATTCTTGTCTTCGACATCGCATTCCAGCACCAGCGGCATGGCCAGACTTTCAGCCAGCGGCCTCACCCTTTTGCCCAGGGCCTCGCCTTGATAGGTAAAAGCCAAGGTCGCGCCTTGGGCGGCCAAGGCTTGCGAAATTCCCCAAGCTATCGAGTGATCATTGGCAACGCCCATGATCAGCCCGCGCTTTCCCTGCATCAATCCTTGCATGCGCGCTCGTTCCCCAAAGTTCTTCGAAGGCGCAGTCCGCCAGCACCCATGGGCTGCCATAGCAGCTCAAGCAGCGCTGACAACTAACGTTTTGTTGCGAAATATGTCACAAGCGCGACGAATCACTCAGCCGACGGCGGCTTCCTTGACGCGTGACTGGCGCTTGCGATCATTGGGGTCGAGCCAGATCTTGCGCAATCTGATCGCCTTCGGCGTCACTTCCACCAGTTCGTCGTCTTCGATATAGGCCAGCGCCTTTTCCAGCGTCATGCGGATCGGCGGCGTCAATCGCACGGCTTCATCCTTGCCTGCGGCACGGATGTTGGTGAGCTGCTTGCCCTTCAGCACATTGATTTCGAGGTCATTGTCGCGAGTATGTTCGCCAACGATCATGCCGCGATACACTTTCCAGCCCGGTTCGATCATCATCGGGCCGCGATCTTCCAGCTTCCACATCGCGTAAGCGACGGCATCGCCTTGATCATTCGAGATCAGCACGCCGTTGCGACGGCCCTGAATATCGCCGCGATAGGGCGCATAGGCATGAAACAGCCGATTCAAAATCGCCGTGCCGCGCGTGTCGGTCATGAGTTCGCCCTGATAACCGATCAGGCCGCGCGTTGGTGCGTGGAACACCAGACGCAGACGGTTGCCGCCGGAAGGCCGCATCTCGATCATTTCGGCTTTGCGTTCCGACATTTTCTGCACGACGACGCCTGAATGTTCTTCATCGACGTCAATCACGACTTCCTCGATCGGTTCCAGCATATCTCCGGTCGCCTCATCGCGGCGCAGCACCACTTGCGGGCGCGATACACCGAGCTCAAAGCCTTCGCGCCGCATCGTCTCGATCAGAATGGAAAGCTGCAACTCGCCACGCCCGGAAACGATATAGCCGTCAGCGCCAGAGCTATCCTCGACCTTGAGCGCAACATTGCCTTCCGCTTCTTTCATGAGCCGATCACGAATGACGCGCGTCGTCACCTTGTCGCCTTCAGTGCCCGCCAACGGCGAGTCATTCACCAGAAACGTCATCGACAAGGTTGGCGGATCAATCGGCTGCGCCTGCAACGGTTCGCTAACCTCAGGGGCAGCCAAAGTGTCGGCGACGTTGAATTTCGCCAGCCCGGCTATCGCCACAATATCGCCCGCCTCAGCCTCTTCGACCGGAACACGCTCGATGCCGCGAAACGCCAGGATTTTCGAAACACGCCCGGTTTCGACGACAGTGCCGTCGCGTGACAGCACCTTGACATTCTGATTTGGCTTGACCGACCCGGAATAGACCCGGCCGGTAATCAGGCGCCCGAGATAGGGGTTGGCTTCGAGCAGTGTGCCGAGCATCCGGAACCCGCCTTCTTCGAGCTTGGGTGCCGGGACATGTTTGACCACCAGTTCGAACAGCGCGCTCATGCCATCCTTCGGGCCTTCCGGGGCGTCGGCCATCCAGCCTTGCTTGGCCGAGCCGTAAAGGATCGGGAAATCCAGCTGGTCGTCGGTCGCGTCGAGCGCCGCAAACAGGTCGAACACCTCGTTGACGACTTCGGTGATCCGCGCATCCTGCTTGTCGACTTTGTTGATCGCCACAATCGGCCGCAAACCCATTTTCAGCGCTTTGCCAACGACGAATTTGGTCTGCGGCATCGGCCCTTCAGCTGCGTCGACCAGCACAATCACGCCATCGACCATAGAGAGAATTCGCTCAACTTCACCGCCAAAGTCGGCATGGCCGGGCGTATCGACAATGTTGATCCGCGTGTCTTGCCACAGGATCGACGTCGCCTTGGCCATAATGGTAATGCCACGTTCTTTTTCGAGGTCGTTGGAATCCATCACGCGCTCGGCAACGCGCTGGTTCTCGCGGAACGCGCCAGATTGCTGCAAGAGCCGGTCAACCAGCGTAGTCTTGCCGTGGTCGACGTGGGCGATGATGGCGATGTTGCGCATTTTCATGGGATAAAACACCAGGTTTGTTCCGCGCCAACACCAAAACGCCGCGCCCCGGACCGGTCAAGGCGGGGTGGCAGCATGATGTGACGCGCGGAAGGCTGAAGCCTAAGCCTCAATATGGCGCTGCTCATACATGATTTATTGCAGAAAGGAAACAGCCGCGCCGACGAAACCTTTGCCCTTCTGCTGCGGGCCTTGGCGTGGCGCTTCGTCACAGCACAAGCTGCGCAGCGCCCTCAGCCGCGAAGCTTGTGGCAGAGCGTGTCGAGTTGTTCCAGATCGCGGTAGCGAATGCGCACATCACCAGCGCCGCCGCGATGGCTGATCGTCACCACCAACCCCAAGGCTTCACTCAGGGCCTGCTCCAGGGCTCTGGTATCGGCATCTTTGCCAGCGCGCGGCTTCTTGGCGCCTGCCGTTACCGCCATATCGGCCTCACGTTGGCCAATATGCTCGACATCGCGAACCGTTAACCCGTCAGCAACGATTCGTTTCGCTACCGAATCAGAATCCTTGACAGCCAGCAGGGCGCGCGCATGGCCTGCGGAAATTTGCCCGGAGGCAAGATAACTTCTTGTTTGTTCAGGCAGTTTGAGCAGCCGCATCATATTCGTGATATGACTGCGGCTTTTGCCGATGACATCAGCGAGTTCCTGCTGCGTGTAGTTGAACTCAACCCCTAGCTGTTGATAGCCCTCGGCTTCCTCCAGTGCGTTAAGGTCAGCACGCTGCACATTCTCGATAATGGCAATTTCCAAAGCTTCCTTGTCGCCAACATCGAGCACCACGACGGGCACGTCAGGCACCGAAGCCAGTTGCGCCGCCCGCCAGCGCCTTTCACCCGCAATGATTTCATAAACATCCGCCAGATGCGGAACATGCCGCACCAGAATCGGCTGGATGACCCCCTTGGAGCGAATGGAATTCGCCAAATCACTCAATTCGGCTTCGGCAAAGTTGCGGCGAGGATTGCGCGGATTCGGGCGCAAGAATTCAATCGGCACACGCTTTTGCCCGCGCGCTTGCGCGACGGCCGTCTCCTCATTGACATGGTCGCCGATCAGCGCCGCCAACCCACGCCCCAACCGGGGCCTCGTCTCGTCCGCCATCACCCCATCCATTCCCGTACTAAGCCACACGCAAAAGCTGCTCACGCCGAATCACTTCGGACGCCAATCGCAGATAGGCCTGGGCACCGACACATTTCAAATCATAAAGCAGCACCGGCTTGCCATGCGAGGGCGCCTCGGACACACGGACATTGCGCGGAATGATCGTCTCATAGACCTTGTCGCCCATGAACCCGCGAACATCAGCGACAACCTGTGTTGCCAAATTATTGCGCGGGTCAAACATCGTCAGCACCACACCATGGATAGTCAGTGCCGGGTTGAGGGCTTTCTTGATTTGATCAACGGTCGAGAGCAACTGCGACAAGCCCTCCAGCGCGAAAAACTCGCATTGCAGCGGCACCAGAACGCTATCTGCCGCTGCCAGGGCATTGATCGTCAGAAGATTCAATGATGGCGGACAATCAACCAGCACATAGGTGAATCCGGCCTGCTCGCCGCGGGCCATGGCCGCCGCCAGACTGCGCAAGGCATGGCGCAGCTTGTAAGCACGATCTGCATCCGGTGCAATTTCCAGTTCGACGCCCAGCAAATCCAGCATCGATGGCGCGACCCAGAGCCGCGGCACTGCCGTCTCGTGCACCACTTCCGTCAGAGATTTCTGACCCGTCATGACATCATAGGTCGAACAGCGACGGCTTTTGCGGTCAAGCCCCAAACCCGTCGAAGCATTGCCTTGCGGATCAAGATCGATGATCAGCACCCGCTCGCCAATTGCTGCCAAGGCCGTGCCAAGATTGATCGCCGTGGTGGTTTTGCCAACGCCGCCCTTTTGGTTGGCCATGACGATCACCCGCATCGGATTTGCCATTTTGCCCTCGCTCGCCTCGCACAGCCGCGTGTAAATCGCTCCCGTCGACGCTATGTCCTGGCCTTCACCAGCGCAATCCTCGCCAGATCGTCCGTTACACTGCGTCGCATCTCAAAGCTGAATCTACTATCTATTGCGACCTTGGTCAATTCTGCGTCTATATGTTGTCCCTTCGGAAACAACCCCAAGGCACCGTTCAACAAATATTTCTCTGCATAACCCACGAGCACCGGCAAAGCTGCCAACGCGCGGGCACTGACGACATCTGGCGCAAGTGCGCCCGAGACATCAAATACCTCGAGCCGCATGTTGTGAATCTGACAATTAACATGAGTTTCACGTGAAACTTCGCGAAGAAACGCACATTTGCGTTGATCACTTTCAACCAGATGCGTCATCGCCCCGGCGACGCCCTTGCGCAAGATCGCCGCCACCAGACCGGGAAAGCCCGCGCCCGAGCCCATGTCCAGCCAGCACACAGCGGTTGGCGCCATGCGAATGATCTGTGCTGAATCAGCAATATGCCGCAGCCACAAATGATTGAGACTTGGCGGGCTGACAAGGTTGATGGTCTTTTGCCAATGCTTCAGCAAATCCGCCAGCACAACCAGTGCGTCTTCATCGGCGGCGTCCCACAGACCGAGGCGACGCGCCTCCTCAAGCCCGCCGTCGCGCATCCGCTACTTCCCGCTTTGCCAAGCCCGAGATCAGCGTCAGCGCCGTGGGCGTCATGCCCTCAAGCCGCGCCGCCTGCGCCATGTCACGCGGCCGCACCTTGTCCAGCCTTCCGGCAATCTCATGCGACAGGCCTCTGATGGCTCGGTAATCAATCGATTCGGCAAGCTTGTAGGAGGCATCACGGTGCAGCGCTTCCAGCTCCGCGCCCTGCCGATCAAGATATACCGCATAGCGCGCCTGCGTTTGCAAAATCTGGACATGCTCCGGCGAGATTTCCGCGAGTTCGGGCCAGATGCGGGCGACATCCTCCCAGCCTATATCAGGAAACGCCAAAAGATCGCCTGCCGACCGTCGCACCCCATCCTGATTGACCCGCAGCCCGGCTCTGAGCGCGGCCGCCGACGTCAACGACAAGCGATCCAACAAAGCCTGCCCGCGCGACAACGCCGCATTTTTGGCCGAAAAGGCGGCGGCGCGGGCTGCACCCACACAACCCAGGGCGATGCCGCGGGCGGTCAGCCTTGTATCGGCATTATCGGGTCGCAGCCAAAGCCGAAATTCCGAGCGCGCGGTGAACATGCGATAGGGTTCGCTGACGCCGCGGGTGATCAGGTCATCGATCATGACGCCCATGTAGCTATCATCGCGCCCCGGTATGAAGGCCTCGCCGCCGCCGGCCCCCAGCGCCGCGTTGACGCCGGCCACCAGTCCCTGCGCGGCGGCCTCTTCATAGCCGGTGGTGCCGTTGATTTGCCCCGCCAGATACAAGCCCTTGACCTTGCGGGTTTCCAGCGAACCTTTCAGCCCGCGCGGATCGATATAATCATATTCGATGGCATAGCCCGGCCGCATGATCTTCGCGTGTTCAAGCCCAGGCAGGGTGGCAATGAAAGCCCTCTGCACCTCGAGCGGCAGCGATGTCGAAATGCCATTCGGATAGATCGTCGGATCGTCCAGACCTTCTGGTTCCAGAAAAATCTGATGACTGTTGCGGTCGGCAAAACGCGTTACCTTGTCTTCGATTGACGGGCAATAACGCGGCCCGACGCCGCCAATCGCGCCGGTGCGCATCGGCGACAAATGCAGATGCTGCCGGATGATTTCATGTGTGGCAGGTTGCGTCGCCGTGAGATGGCAAACCACTTGCTGTTCGATCAACCGCGTCGTCAGCAGCGAAAACGCCTCGGGCTGATCATCGCCCTTTTGTACCGCCAACCCCGACCAATCGATGGTGCGGCCATCGAGGCGCGGCGGCGTGCCGGTCTTCAAGCGGCCCAATGCGAACTCATGCTGCTCCAGGCTCTTGGCCAAAGCTATGGAGGCATTGGCGCCATGCCGCCCGCCGGGCGTTTGCACCGGCCCGAGATGCATCATGCCGCGCAGAAACGTTCCCGTGGTGATGACAATTGAACCGCAGGCGAAATAATCGCCATTGGCAAGGTTAACGCCAACCACCCGTCCCGCTTCACAGACAATTCCGGCAGCCTCGCCTTCGATAATCTCCAGCCCAGCCACGTCCTGCAGCGCCGCCTGCATGGCCGCGCGATAGCGCTTGCGGTCGGCTTGCGCCCTCAAGCCGTGCACCGCAGCGCCTTTGGAGCGGTTCAGGACCTTGAAATGAATGCCCGCCGCGTCGGCCACCCGCCCCATCAGGCCATCCAACGCATCGATCTCGCGCACCAGATGACCCTTGCCGACCCCGCCGATAGCCGGATTGCAGGACATTTCGCCGATGCGATCTGCCGCAAGGGTGAGCAAGGCCGTGCGCGCCCCAAGTCGCGCCGCTGCCGCTGCTGCTTCGCAACCGGCATGGCCTCCGCCAATCACAACCACATCATAGCCACGGCCCATCTTGAAACCTCGTCATCGCCCTATTTGCCAATGCAGAAACGGCTGAAGATATCATCTAGCACCTGCTCGACATCAATCAGCCCAATCACCTCGGCTAAAGCTCGCGTTGCTTCCTGCAGATCAGCGGCGAGCAAATCGAGCGCAATCCCCGGCCCGCCATCCACGATGCGCCGCAAGGCCAAGCTCGACCTTTCGCAGGCCTTTACATGCCGTTGCCGGGTCAACTGCGCCACACCATCCTGAGGCAGGCGTTCTCTAACATAATCCGCAAGTCTCGTCATCAGTGCTTCCATGCCCGCACCGGTGCGCACAGACAGCGCCGCCTGGTCGGTGGCATGGGTGGCCGATGCCAGATCAGCTTTGGTGGTCAAATGCCATAGATCAACCGATAATTTCGGAGGCGGTTCGACCCGAATTTCATTGGCCGCGTTCAACCAAAGCACGAGATCCGCCTGCGCCGCCCGCGCCTTGGCGCGGGCGATCCCTTCCGCCTCGACTGAGGTCTCCGCGGCGCGCAGGCCGGCCGTATCCACCAGCCATACCGGCACGCCGGCAATATCGAGCGCCACTTCAATGAGGTCGCGTGTAGTTCCGGCATGTTCCGAAACGATCGCCGCCTCCCTCCCGGCCATGGCATTGAGCAAGCTCGACTTGCCCGCATTGGGTGGCCCGGACAATACAATGCTGACGCCTTCGCGCACCCGTGCCGCGCCTTTCTGCTGCGCCAAGGCCGCGTCGATATAGCCAAGCACCTCCACGCAACGCGCGCGGATCATGCGCGTCAGATCCGGCGGAACGTCGCCTTCTTCGCCAAAATCGATTTCTGCTGTGGTAAGGGCCAAAGCTTCGAGGAGGCGCTCTCGCCACAGCGCGACATGGCCGGTGAGCCCGCCGGAGAACTGCTTCACCGCCTGGGCGCGCTGTTGTTCCGTTTCCGAATCAATCAGATCGGCCAGCCCCTCGGCTTGCGCCAGATCAAGCTTTCCCGCCATCAGCGCCCGCCGGGTGAATTCGCCTGGCGCAGCGGGTCGCAGACCCGGCATTGCATCCAATTCGCGCAGAACCGCCGCCACGACACCGCGCCCGCCATGTAGATGCAATTCCACGCCATCTTCACCGGTGAAGCTGGCCGGCGCCTCAAAATGCAGCACTAGGGCCTGGTCAAGCAGGGCACCTGTGGAAGGCGCCCAGATTCGGCGAAGCGCCGCCTCGCGTGGCACAACAGGTTGGCGGATCATGCGCGCCAGCACATCTGCACAGCGCGGCCCCGAGAGGCGGATGACACAGATCGCCGCCTTGCCGCCACCCGATGCCACGGCATAAATCGTATCAACCGGTGCTCTGCTATCTCCACCCTTGGCGTTCACGTGCTTTACCTTTACCCTTCTGGCTTTGGTTGACGTCAACCGCACCCGCCGGAGTCGCGCTGTCATGCTGTCAAATGAACTGCGTCATGCCACGAGCCCTTATTTGCTGCAACATGCCGACAACCCAGTGCACTGGCAATTGTGGAGCGCTGCCACACTGGCCTTGGCGACTAGGCTCGACCGGCCGATCCTGCTTTCCATTGGCTATGCTGCCTGCCATTGGTGTCACGTCATGGCTCACGAGAGTTTCGAGGACCCGGCCGTCGCGGCACTGATGAACGCCAGCTTTGTCAATGTCAAAGTCGATCGCGAGGAGCGCCCCGACATTGACCATATTTACATGACCGCCCTGCATGCCATGGGCCAACAAGGCGGCTGGCCGCTGACCATGCTGCTCGCGCCGGACGGCGCCGCCATCTGGGGTGGCACTTATTTCCCGCCGCACCGCGCCCACGGACGCCCGAGCTTCACCGAGGTGTTGCACCATTTTGCGCGCGCCTGGCGTGACCAGCGTCCGGCTTTACTGGAACAGGCCGGACATTTTCCAACCCTCGCCCGTGCGCAGCCACACACGACACCGGCGTTGGATAATGCTGAGGCCGCGCCTTGGGCGGAGCGCCTGGCCACCGCCTTTGACCCGGTGAACGGTGGGTTTCGAGGCGCGCCCAAGTTCCCCAACGCACCGGTCTTGGACTTCATGCTCCGCGCCGATGCGCATTTTGGCATCAGCAGCGCCCGCAAGGCTGTTATCACCACGCTTGAACGCATGTGCTTGGGGGGCATTTATGATCACTTGCGCGGCGGCTTCGCCCGCTACAGCGTCGATGAGCGCTGGCTGGTTCCGCATTTTGAGAAGATGCTTTACGATAATGCCCAGCTCATCGATGTGCTCACCCGCGCCTGGCAGATCACCGGAGCCGCTTTGTTCAAGACCCATGTCGCCGAGACGATTGATTGGATCGCTGCCGAAATGACCGCCCCAGAGGGCGCTTTCCACGCCAGCCTCGATGCCGACAGCGAGGGTGTCGAAGGCAGGTTCTACCTCTGGAATCGCGAGGAGATTTTGTCCCTGCTCGGCCCGGAGGCGGCGGCGCGTTTTTGCGACCTCTACGACGTCACCGCTCACGGAAATTTTCACGACGAGGGCACTGGCGCGCCGGTCAACATTTTGAACCGCCTGAGCAACGGCGCCGACAATGACGTCACCATGTTCGGCATCGATGCCATGAAAACACAGCTTCTCACGGCGCGCAACCGAAGGACCCCTCCGGGCTGTGATGATAAAGTCCTAGCCGACTGGAATGGTATGATGATCACCGTTCTTGCCCATGCCGCAACGGCGTTTCAACGACCGGACTGGCTCGCCATGGCCCGGCGCGCTGCTTGTTTCGTATGCGAATCAATGTCATCGCAAGACCCGAACCTCCCGCCGCTCGGCCATTCCTGGCGCGCCGGCAAGGTTCAGCACCCAGGGCTGGCCACCGATCAAGTCTTCATGCTGCAAGCCGTCCTTGCCCTTCATGAAGCGCGAGCGGCACCGGCGCCTTCGGACACGGGCGCGACGACCTGGCTCGGGTGGGCGGAAGGCCTCGCCAAGGCCATCGACAGTCATTTTTACGATGCCGCAACACGCAAGCTCGCGCAGGCAAGCCTTGGCGCTGGCGATGTGCCTTTGCGCCTTTGCCCCACCGAGGATGACGCCATCCCCAATCCGCATGGCCCGCTGGTGGAGGCGCTGATTCAACTGGCCGCGCACACTGGTAATGATGCATGGCTGTCCCGCGCCCGCCGTTGGCTGGATGATCTTTCGAGCACCGTGGCGACCCAGCCGCTTCGACATTGCGGCATGCTCTCCGCAAGCCTCTATGCTGAGCATGTCGCTGAAGTCACCATTTCAGGCTTGCAACAAGAGAGTTTGCGCGTGAGCGCGCTGGCGTCGCGCCATGATGGCCGCATTGTCATTAACGGCCCGCAGACCGATGCACCGGCGCAAGCCATCGTCTGCATTCAGCAGACCTGCGCCTTGCCGGTGACAGACCCCGACGCGATGCTGAATTTGATCGCCGCGCCACGCAAGGCACAGCCCGCCTCGTGATTCACGTGAAACATCGCGCATGATTCACGTGAAACATCCAGCGTGGCTCGCCACGCGCCCTTGCAGGTCAGGTGTTCATGGATTCGAAGAACCCGGCATTGCCTTTTGGCGTATCACGCAGCTTGCCGAGCAGGAACTCGATCGCATCGACCGTGCCCATCGGGTTGAGAATACGCCGCAGCACATACATCTTTTTGAGGATGTCGGGAGCCACCAGCAACTCTTCCTTGCGCGTGCCGGAGCGCGTGATGTCGATCGCCGGGAAGGTGCGCTTGTCGGCAACCTTGCGATCGAGAATGATCTCGGAATTGCCGGTGCCCTTGAATTCCTCGAAGATCACTTCATCCATGCGCGACCCGGTATCAATCAGCGCGGTCGCAATGATGGTCAGCGAGCCGCCTTCCTCGATATTGCGGGCCGCACCAAAAAACCGCTTGGGCCGCTGCAGCGCATTCGCATCGACACCACCGGTCAAAACCTTGCCAGACGACGGCACCACAGTATTATAGGCGCGCCCCAGGCGGGTGATTGAATCAAGCAGGATCACGACATCGCGGCCATGTTCGACCAGCCGCTTGGCCTTTTCGATCACCATTTCCGCAACCTGCACATGGCGCACTGCGGGTTCGTCGAAGGTGGAGGACACGACCTCGCCCTTCACCGAGCGGCGCATGTCGGTCACTTCTTCGGGGCGCTCGTCGATCAGCAGCACGATCAGATAGCATTCCGGATGATTGGCCGAAACCGACTGCGCGATGTTTTGCAGCAACACGGTCTTGCCGGTGCGCGGCGGCGCCACGATCAACGCGCGCTGGCCCATGCCAATCGGTGACACAATATCGATGACCCGCGATGAAAAATCCTTGCGGGTGGGGTCTTCGATTTCCAGCTTCAGCCGCCGGTTCGGATAAAGTGGCGTCAAATTGTCAAAATGAACCTTGTGGCGCGCCTTTTCATGATCTTCGAAATTGACCAGATTGACCTTGAGCAGCGCGAAATAGCGTTCACCCTCTTTGGGGCCGCGAATCTGCCCTTCAACCGTGTCGCCAGTGCGCAGCGCAAAGCGCCGGATCTGCGAAGGCGAAACATAAATATCGTCAGGCCCGGCGAGATAATTGGCCTCAGGGGAACGCAGGAAGCCAAACCCGTCCTGAAGCACCTCGACCACACCCTCGCCAATGATATCAATATCGTTGGCGGCCAATTGCTTTAGAATCGCAAACATCAATTCCTGTTTGCGCAGGGTTGAAGCGTTTTCGACCTCGTGCTCTTCAGCGAAAGCCAGGAGTTCGGTCGGGGATTTCAGTTTCAGGTCTTTGAGTTTAATTTCCCGCATCGGGCGGTTCCTTGGAATGTCTAGCGAAGAGGGGGGAGGTGACAGTGGATATTGCAATGTATCAGCCAGGGCGACCGATATATCCGGCGCGACGGCCCCGCTCGTGAAACACGAGCGCAACGCGGGGCGTCCAAGACCGAACAAATCTGGCCTTAAACCCAATCCCCAAACTTGGCAAGGACTGTGACGTGGCACGCCCCGGGCTGCGACGATGCGCCCACAAGCCTCAGGATGAGGGGCATTTCCCCGTTTCCCACAGGTGTTGCCGGAATCGGCGGATTCAATGCTGAATTTTTGGCAGGCCAGTTGAATTATGCAATTGTATGACATATGGTCACAGCAGCGCGAAGGATGCCACGGCCGAGCTTGGGGTGTCATATCGCGGTCAAGAAGCCGACAGGGCTTCATTCGCGGAGGAAACAGCAAATGTGTTCAATTTCTAAAATCGCGGGCCTAGCGCTCAGCGCAACGCTCGCCTTGAGTGTTCCGGTATGGGCGGGGAATCTCGTGATCAATGCCGATACATCTGACCCTGCACCCAAAGCCGCTTGGCAGAGCGTCATCGCCGATTTTCAGAAAGCCAATCCAGACATCAAGGTCAGTTTCAACGTCTATGACCACGAGAGCTACAAGACCTCGATCCGCAACTGGCTGACCTCAGCTGCGCCGGATGTGGTGTTTTGGTATGTTGGCACCCGCATGAAGCAATTCTCGACACCTGGCCTGCTCGCCGACGTGTCCTCGATTTTCACGCCGACCGTCAAATCCGAGCTGGGGCCGGTGGCAACCGATCTGGTGACCGATGGTGGCAAGCAATATGGCATGCCCTATACTTATTACAACTGGGGCATTTATTACCGCAAAGACATCTTCGCCAAGGCTGGCGTGACCTCGCCGCCCAAGACCTGGGCTGAATTCCTTGACGCCTGCGCCAAGATCAAGAAATCCGGCGTCTCCCCGATCGCCCTCGGCGAAAAGGATCTGTGGCCGATTGCTGGCTGGTTCGATTACCTCGATGTCCGCACCAACGGCTACAAGTTCCACATGGATCTGCTGCATGGCAAAACCTCGTGGACCGACCCCAAAGTGAAGAAGGTTTTTGCGGAATGGAAGCAGGTGGTAACACCCGGCTATTTCGTGCCGCACTCTGAATCACTGTCGTGGCAGGAAGCTCAATCCGCCTTGTTTCAGGGCAAGGCCGCGATGATGGTGATCGGCAATTTCATCACGCCGAATTTCCCGAAGAACATCGCTGGTGACATGGCCTTCATGCCGTTCCCGGTGATCAATCCGAAGGTGAAGGACACCGAAGACGCCCCGATGGATTCGATCCATATTCCCGCCAAGGCCAAGAACAAGGCTGATGCGCTGAAATTCCTCGCTTATGTTGCAACCGCGCCGGTGCAACAGAAAATCAACATTGCGCTCAATCAGGTGCCGGTCAACCACAAGGCATCTGTCAAGGACGACGTCTTCCTCAAGGAAGGTCAGGCGCTGCTCAACCACGCCGCCCATCTGACGCAGTTCTTCGACCGCGATTCGCCGGAGGATTTCGCCAATATCGGCATGCGCGGTTTCGAGCAATTCATGATCCATCCCGATCAGGAAGACCAGGTGCTGGCTTCGCTCGATTCAGCGCGCAAGCGCATCTATAAAGTGAAGTGATCTCAACGAATGATCGGTGCCGGGCCTCAGTGCCCGGCATAGTCCGTAACGCCCTTCATGGAGCGGCAGCGTGAGCGTTGTTGTCGATAATGCGGCCTTTGATGGGTCGCAGCGCGTGCCAGACACCTGGTGGCGACGCCATCAGATGGCACTGACGCCCGCTCTGCTGCTGCTGCCCGCCCTCCTGTTCTTTGGCACCTTCGTCATCTGGCCAATCATCTCGTCGATCGACCTGTCCTTTTATGACTGGGATGGCATCAAGACGCCGGAGTTCATCGGCTTCGGCAATTATGTCGAATTGTTTCATGATCCGGTGTTCTATACATCGCTCGCCAATAATTTCTGGTGGCTGGTGCTCTATATGCTGGCGCCCATGTTCGGCCTGGCCGTCGCGCTATATCTCAACCAGTCGGTGTTTGGTATCAGACTGATCAAGTCGTTGTTTTTCTTCCCCTTTGTCATCAGCCAGGTGGTGGTTGGTCTGGTTTTCGGGTGGTTTTTCAACGCCAATTTCGGCCTGTTCAACCATCTCCTGCACGCCTTTGGCCTGCATGGCATGGCCCTGCTGGAACACGAACGCTCGGCGACATTCATTGTCATTCTCGCCGGTCTTTGGCCGCAGATCGCCTATTGCATGATCCTTTATCTCACGGGTCTGACGGCCATGAACCCGGAGGTGATCGAAGCGGCGCGCATGGATGGCGCCAAGGGCATGAAATTGCTCTGGAACATCATCATCCCGCAATTGCGCCCGGCGACCTTCATCGCAGTGGTCGTGTCCGTGGTGGGCGCCTTGCGATCATTCGACCTCGTGGCCATCATGACCGTGGGCGGGCCAGTCAATGCCTCGACCGTCCTCGCCTATTATATGTATCAGCAGACCTTTACCGCCTTTCGCTACGGCTACGGCGCGGCGATTGCGGTGGTGCTGTTCCTGATCATGGATGTTTACATCGCCATCTTCCTGTGGCGCATGCTGGCTCGAGAGCGTGGCTGATGTTTCCGCAACCCATCCAGAAATCCTCACCCGCCGTGCAGGCGCTCTACCGCACTTCGCTGCCCTTTGCGCTGATCCTCTGGCTGCTGCCGCTCTTTGCGGTGGCACTCACCTCCCTGCGCTCGATCAACGATCTCAATGCTGGCAACTTCTGGGGCTGGCCGACCTCGATCGACCTCGTGAAAAATTACACGGAGGTCTTCACGCGCTCGCCGATGGGGCGCTACATCATCAATTCGCTGGTCATAACCCTGCCGGCAGTAGCTGGGACCCTGGTTCTGTCGTCAATGGCGGGTTTTGCCCTGGCCAAATACCGCTTTCGCGGCAACCTCCTGCTGTTTTCGATCTTCATTGCCGGAAATTTCGTGCCCTTTCAGATCCTGATGATCCCGGTGCGCTCGCTGATGGTCAACGTGTTTCAGGTTTACGATACCTATTGGGCGTTGATCCTGTTCCACATGGCGTTTCAGACCGGCTTCTGCACGCTGTTCATGCGTAATTTCATGAAGCAGCTACCTGATGCCTTGATCGAATCGGCACGTCTCGAAGGCGTCACCGAGATCGGCATTTTCTGGCATATCGTGCTGCCGCTGATCCGCCCGGCGATCGCCGCGCTGGCCGTGCTGGAATTCACCTTCATCTGGAACGACTATTTCTGGGCGTTGATTCTGGTGCAATCCGACTCCGTCCGGCCGGTCACCGCCGGGCTGGAGGCGCTCAAGGGCATGTGGCTCGCCTCCTGGCAGCTGATTTCGGCAGGATCGATCATTGCCGCAGTGCCGCCGGTGCTGATGTTTTTCCTGATGCAGCGGCACTTTATCGCTGGCCTGACGCTGGGAGCAACCAAAGAGTGATGCAACTCGTTGAAATCAAAGCGGCCGGGCGGGCATTGCGCCTGCTGGTTCCCGAGGCCGGAATGCCGCAATGGCTGGAAACCGCCGGCGATGCCAACGCACCGACACCGGCCCTCGCCGCGCTCGAAGCCTTGGTCAGTCGTGGCGACAATGCCCGCGAGCGCGACATCATCGTGCCGGAGGCGACTCTGTTGCCAACTGGCGGCATGGGCTCCTTCCAATGGCCGGGGCTGGCCGGGCACCGCGACGGTCGACATTTTGTGCTGCATTTCGAGGATTGGCGCATCGAACGTGAAAGCAGCGATGCGGCGTGCCTCAAGGCCCGCGAGCCGCGCGCAAGCCTGGCACTGACGCTACATCTGGCGCTTCATGACGATGGCGTCGTCGTTCTTTCAAGTCGGCTGGAAAATCAGGGCACGGATGATTTCCAGCTCGACCGCATGATGGCAGGGTCCTATCCGGTCTCCGGCCTTGATCATCTCATGGCGTTTGAGGGGTTCTGGGCGCGGGAATTTCACGAAGTTCAAGAAAGTCTCGGCGCTGGCACATGGCTTCGTGAAAGCCGCCGCGGGCGCACCTCGCATGATCGTCATCCAGCGCTGATCTGCGGCACGCCCGGCCTGCCATCTGGCGAGGGCAGGGTGGTTGGCGCGCATCTTGGCTTCAGCGGCAATCATCTCATGGCGGTGGATCGCCTTGCCGATGGCATGCGGCTCATTCAGGCGGGCGAATTGTTTGAGCCCGGTGAAATGCGACTCGCGCCGGGCGAGGCTTACACCAGCCCGAAGCTTTACATTTGCGAAGCTCCTGATATGGCGACCATGCGGGCCGGCTTTCATGCGCATGTTCGCGAGCACGTCCTGTCATGGCCCGGCGGCGCCATGAAGCCGCGACCGGTGTTGCTCAACACCTGGGAAGGTAATTATTTCAACCATGATCTCGCCAGCTTGAAAGCGCAGGCCGAGGCCGCCGCAAAGCTTGGTATCGAAAGGTTTGTGCTGGACGATGGCTGGTTTCCGGTGCGCGATCACGAACGCGCCGGGCTCGGCGATTGGGTGGTTGATCCCAGGAAATATCCAAATGGCCTTGAGGAACTCGCCGATCATGTCATCAACCTGGGCATGGAATTCGGGCTGTGGTTCGAGCCGGAGATGGTCAACCCTGATTCCGCGCTCTATCGCGCCCATCCCGAATGGGCACTGCGGCTCGAAGGTTTGAAGCTGCTGCAATCGCGCCATCAACTGGTGCTTGACCTGACACGCCCCGAGGTCAGCGAAGCCCTGTTCCAGATGATGCATGAGGTGCTGGCCCGCGTCAAAGTCGCCTTCATCAAATGGGACATGAACCGCGATTTGACCCATGTCGGTGACGCCCGCGGCCATGCTGCGACGGCGCGCCAGACCCGCGCGGTCTATGCGCTGATGGCACGGCTGCGTGCTGCTCATCCTGACATTGAAATCGAGACCTGCGCATCCGGCGGAGGGCGCGCCGATTATGGTGCGCTGGCGCATACCCACCGCGTGTGGACTTCCGACAACACCGACGCGCTGGAGCGACAGACGATTCAGGCGGGTCTGGGCCTGTTTCTGCCGCCCGAAATCATGGGCCAGCATATTTCCGCCCTGCCCAATCACCAGACCGGACGACGACATGCACTGGCGTTTCGGGCCATCACCGCCATCACCGGTCATTTTGGCATCGAGCTCAACCCGTTGGCTTTGACCGATGTTGAGCGCATCGAGCTGGCGGCATGGATCGCGCTGCACAAACGCCTGCGGCCGCTGCTGCATGGCGCATCGACGCATTTCCGGCTGGCCGACCACGATGGCCGCTCGGTCTACGGCGTCGTGAGCGCCGACAAAGCGCAAGCCATCGTCATTGTCGCCCAACGCACAGTGCAGGTTCTGGAACATTCCGGGCCAGTGAAGGTCCCGCATCTTCTCGCCCATGCCGAATACACGCTGCATCTGCCCGGCCCGCAAACGGGAGCAACCTGGTTCCGCCATGGCCCCCCGACCCGCGCCCTATTTGACGGCTCGTCGCTCTATGCCGGCCATAGCCTCGGCCAGATCGGCTTTCGCCTGCCGATCATGCTGCCCGAAAGCGCCGTGCTGATTGAAATCCGCCGCGACACCAACGAGGAAAAGCACCATGGCTGAGGTTTCGCTATCGCGTATCACCAAGAATTTCGGCGCCGTGGAGATTCTCAAGGGCATTGATCTCAGCGTCGCTGATGGTGAATTCTGCGTTTTTGTCGGGCCTTCAGGTTGCGGAAAATCGACCCTGCTGCGCGTGATTGCCGGATTGGAAGAGAGCACCTCCGGCGCGCTCACCATCGGCGGCAAGGACATGACGCGTACCCCGCCCGCCAACCGCGGCGTCGCGATGGTGTTCCAATCCTACGCGCTTTATCCGCACATGACGGTTGCCGAAAACATTTCCTTCGGGATGCGCATGGCAAAAAGCCCGAAGGCTGAAATTTCCCGCCGTCTGGCGCGCGCCAGCACCATGTTGCAGCTCGAGCCCTATCTCGATCGCAAGCCCTCGCAGCTTTCGGGCGGGCAACGCCAGCGCGTCGCCATTGGCCGCGCCGTAGTGCGTGAGCCCGATGTCTTCCTGTTCGACGAACCGCTGTCCAACCTCGATGCCGCGCTTCGGGTGCAGACGCGGATCGAAATCGGCAAGCTGCATCAGGACCTTAGATCAACGATGATCTATGTGACCCATGATCAGGTCGAAGCCATGACCATGGCCGACAAGATCGTGGTGCTCAATGCTGGACGCATTGAACAGGTCGGCTCGCCGCTCGATCTCTATCATCGCCCGCGCAACATGTTCGTGGCCGGCTTTATCGGTTCGCCGAAAATGAATTTCCTGAAAGTGCCGGGCAGGGTTGAGGGTGACAAATTGGTGCTCAGCGTCGATCCGGCCATGGAACCTTTGGCGTTTTCGCGCCCTGAGGGGATCAGCGGCACAGGCGAATTCACGCTCGGCATAAGGCCGGAGCATCTTGTGCTGATGAGACATGATGATGGCGGGCTGCCGGTCAATTTGCGCCTCGCCGAACGGCTTGGCTCCGAGACGATGCTTTATGGAGCCCTTGCGGATGGGCGCGAGATCAACTTGCGCGCCGATGGTCTGAGTGCGGCACGGCAGGGTGATCTGGTCAAGGTGCAGATCCCCCAGGCCGCATGCCATGTATTTGATGAGGCGGGCAATACGCTGATCAACGGCGATTTGCTGCGCATGGAAGCTTGAGGTCTGCGATGCTGGGCGTTTGCTATTATCCTGAACATTGGCCGCGCGATTTGTGGACGGATGACGCCGCCCGGATGTTCGCCATGGGCATCCGCTATGTCCGCATTGGCGAATTTGCCTGGAGCCGCCTCGAACCGCGCCCCGGCGAGTTGCACCTCGACTGGTTGCGCGAGGCTCTGGACGTGCTCGGCGCGGCAGGCCTCAAGGTGGTGCTCGGCACACCCACGGCAACACCGCCCAAATGGCTGATCGATCAACACCCCGATATCCTGCCCGTTGACGAGAAGGGCGCCACGCGCGGCTTTGGCTCGCGTCGGCACACCAGCTTTTCAGCACCCGTCTGGCTCGAACAGTCGCGCCGGATCGTCGAGATTCTGGCCCGCGAATTTGGGCCACATCCCGCCATCGCCGGTTGGCAGACCGATAATGAATATGGCTGCCACAACACCGTGCTTTCCTATGGGCCGCATGATCTGGCGGCATTTCAGCTTTGGCTTGAGCGCCATTACGGCAGCATTGATGCGCTCAACAGGGCATGGGGCAATGTGTTCTGGTCGATGGAGCTCAACGCTTTCAGCGAGGTGACCCTGCCTGCTGGCGCGGTGACGGAAACCAACCCGGCAGCGCGGCTGGATTTTTGGCGCTTTTCCTCAGATCAGGTCGCCGCCTACGATCTGATGCAGATTGAAATCATCCGCGCCTACGCGCCGGGGCGGTTCATCACCCATAATTTCATGGGTTTTTTCCACGAATTCGACCATTTCAAACTCGGCGAAAATCTCGATTTTGCCTCTTGGGATTCCTATCCCCTCGGCTTTGTCGAGCGCTTTCCTTTCAGCGAGGCGGAGCGCCTTCGCTGGGCTGAAACCTCGCATCCCGATGTCGCGCCGTTCCACCATGATCTGTATCGTGGTGTCGGGCGCGGGCGATTCTGGGTCATGGAACAGCAGCCCGGCCCCGTGAACTGGGCACCGTGGAATCCGATTCCGCGCCCCGGACAGATCCGGCTCTTTACTTTCGAGGCGCTGGCACATGGCGCCGAGGTCGTCTCTTATTTTCGTTGGCGGCAGGCACCCTTTGCCCAGGAACAGATGCACGCGGGCCTCAACTTGCCGGATAATTCCGGGCTCAGCCCCGGCGGCCACGAGGCGACGCAGGCAGGCGCGGAACTGGCACGGCTCGGGCCTCTGCCAGCTTCGAAGCAAGCCGATGTCGCGCTGGTTTTTGATTATGCCTCGTCGTGGATGACCCGCATTCAGCCGCAGGGACAGGACTTCAATTATAGCGAACTGACTTTCCGCTGGTATGAAGCGGCGCGGCGCATGGGGCTTGATCTCGATATCGTGCCGCCCGGTGCATCGCTGGCGGGCTACAAACTGGTTCTGGTGCCAAGTCTGCTGCATGTATCCGATGCGGCTGCCGCGGCTTTTGCCGCCGCTGAAGGCGAGGTTTTATGGGGGCCGCGCAGTGGCTCGAAAACGCAGGATTTCAGCATTGCCGCGCACCTGCCGCCCGGCCCGCTGACAGCGCTTGTGCCGGCCCGAGTGATCGAAGTGGCGTCGTTGCGTCCGGGCCTTGGCGTGGCGGTGCGAGGCGAGGTCAATGGTGCCGTCGAGCGCTGGCGTGAGCATGTGATCGCCGCCGCCCCTGCAACTATTCGCGCGCGTTTTGCCGATGGGCAGGCAGCGCTCGTGTCGCAAGGGGCTCAGCATTATCTGGCAGGCTGGCCCGATGAAGCGCTGCTGACCTCGCTCATGGCGGATATGGCGGCAAAGGCCGGACTGACCACCATGAACCTGCCGGATCACATTCGCATCCGCTATCGCGGCGCATGGGGCTTTGCCTTCAATTACGGCACGCAGGATTTCACCCTGCCGGTTCTCGAAAGCCAGATTTTGTTGGGATCGCGCAGCTTGCCACCCTCCGGTGTCACCATCTGGCGCCGCTCGCCCTAGCCTCGCCGACCAAAAGGCGCGCGGGGCTTCGCATGACTGGCGCGCCCCTGATAAACCCGGCTTTGCAAATTCCGGCAATTGGTCCTATCAGACCGGCTCGGTCCCAGGGTCTTGATCTCCATGCTCAACAATCTCCGCGCTGCCTCCGAAACTTGGAAAGGTCGGCTGTTCTCCGCCTTGCTGATGGGGCTCATCGTCGTCAGTTTCGCCTTTTTCGGCGTGCGCAATTTCATTTCGGCGCTGACCAGCACGACGGTCGCCACGGTAGGATCGACAAAAATCGACGACACCGCCTTGCGCGATGCCTTTGCCAAGCAATTGCAGGCGATGAGCGCCAAAGCCAAACACAGCGTCACCACCACCGAGGCGGTGAGCCAAGGGGTCGACAAGCAGGTCATGGCCGTGCTGGTTGATCAGGCGGCGATGGATGGCGAAGCCAAAAGACTTGGGCTCGCTGTCTCGGATGCCGAAGTGGCGACCACAGTGACCAACGCACCGCAATTTGCCGGTGCAGGTGGCAAGTTCGATCCCAACCTGTTCCAGAATTTCCTGCAAAACAACGGCATGAA
>JAJZGX010000095.1 GCA_021804825.1 Pseudomonadota bacterium
CTCTGGGGGTTGTGGCACTCCCCGCGGGGCTGGCCCTGTTCACGGCACTCGGATTTGTGCTGGCCCGCGCCTTGTGGATGCCGGGTGCCGGGCGCATCCTGGCTTTGACAACTGCCCTCACCTTCTCGGAATGGCTGCGCGGGCATGTGCTGACCGGCTTTCCGTGGAATGATTTTGGCATGGGCTTCGGCGGCATTCTCTGGCTCGCGCAACCCGCTGCCATTTTCGGACTCTACGGCCTGACGCCGCTGGTTATTGCCATTTGTGCCAGCCCGGCGACATTGATCGACGGCACCAAGCGGGCCTGGATGGCGCCCGTGATCGGCGTCGTGGCTCTGGTGCTGATCGCCGGCTTTGGCGCGCTGCGGTTGAATTTCGGCCACGTCGGCAATGTCGCCCACGTGCGCTTGCGCCTTGTGCAACCAGATCAACCCAATGACGCGAGTTTTTCGGCAGAAAACAGCAATAAGATCCTGAGCAACTATCTCAAACTCTCGGATGAAGCGATATCGCCCGGCCACAGTGGCCTCATCGATGAAACCGATGTGATCTGGCCGGAATCACCCTTTCCGTTCATTCTGTCACGCGATGCCGCGGCGCTGTCGCGCATTGGTGCCACCCTGCCGCTCGGCACCACATTGATCACCGGCGCAGCGCGGCTCGGCGCGGCGAGCAGCCCGAGCGGGCGTCACGCCGTTTATAATTCCATGCAGGTGATCGGCCACGGCGGCATCATCATGGATACTTATGACAAGGTGCATCTGGTGCCCTTCGGCGAATATCTGCCGTTTGCATCATGGCTCGATCATGTTGGTCTGCGCCAGTTCGCACATTCATCCTTCACGCCCGGTCATAGCCACCGGTTGTTGCATGTGCCAGGACTACCCCCGGTTGCACCTTTGATCTGTTATGAGGCGATTTTTTCGGGTGCGGTGACGCCCGCGGAATTTCGTAATGGCGAACCGCGCCCCGGCCTGCTGCTGAACATCACCGATGATTCGTGGTTCGGTCAAACCGCTGGTCCACCACAACATTTAGCGCAAGCGCGGCTGCGCGCCATCGAAGAAGGCCTACCACTGGTGCGCGATGCCGACAGCGGCATATCCGCAGTGATCGATCCTTATGGCCGCATCATTTCGGAACTTCCTCTAGGAGAACGGGGCGTATTGGATGCGCGCCTGCCCATGGCATTGCCTTCAACACCGTTTTCCCAACATCCCGTTTGGCTTTCTTTAACCGTCTGGATTATATCGCTTTTTTCTACATTACTTTGGCGTTTCAGGATTTGACTTTGCGTCAATTTATTGCTCAATAGGTCACGTGCCGTTGCGTAAGGGCAAATATGCCCTTATAAGTAGCAACCAGTGAAGACTGGGTCGGCGTGGTTTATTCAGACTCGTTGCCAAAGCAACCGAGTCGGGGAGCGTGTCCGGTGAAAAAAATTCCAAATCCCATCGACCAGCACGTCGGGAGTCGCGTGCGGATGCGTCGGGTTTTGCTGGGTCTGAGCCAGGAAAAGCTGGGTGACGCGCTCGGCGTCACCTTTCAACAGGTGCAAAAATACGAAAAGGGCACCAATCGCATCGGCGCGAGTCGGTTGCAGCAAATCTCGAATTTCCTCAACGTCGCGCCGTCATTTTTCTTTGATGGTGCCCGCAACGAAGCTGACCAGATACAAGGCATGGGCGAATCGTCAGCACCGGCCTTCGTTGGTGATTTTCCCAACCCTTCCGAGGACATGGCGCTCAGCAGGGCGTTTTCGCGCATTCGCGACACCAAGGTGCGCAAGCGCATCGTCGATCTCGTGATGACGCTGGCCGAAGAATCCGTGCACACCTGAAGCCATGGCGCGACTGGCGAATCGTTCGCTTAAACGAACGTATGGCCACTTTTCGCTTGACATAACGAACGACAGGGTTAGAACGCGGCGTCCGGGCGCGGACTGGCTGCGCCCTTTTCCGCAGCTATTGGCTGCGGCAAGCGCAGCGGAGACTTCAGGTGGCGCGTTCAAGCTATCTTTTTACCAGCGAATCAGTGTCCGAAGGCCATCCCGACAAGGTTTGCGACCGTATTTCCGATGAAATCGTCGACCTTTATTTCCGCGAAGGCGAGAAGGCCGGCATCGATCCCTATCAAATTCGCGTTGCCTGCGAGACCCTTTCAACCACCAACCGCGTAGTGATTGCCGGCGAAGTGCGCGGCCCGCTTCTCAGCCGAGATCAGATCATTGCCACGGCGCGCGGCGCGATTCGCGACATCGGCTATGAGCAGGACGGGTTCCATTGGGATCGCGCTCAGGTCGAGGTGCTGCTGCATGAACAATCTGCCGATATTGCCCAGGGCGTTGACGCCGTCGGCAACAAGGATGAAGGCGCTGGCGATCAGGGCATCATGTTCGGTTATGCCTGCCGCGAGACGCCCGATCTCATGCCCGCTCCGCTGCATTACGCTCACGGCATCCTGCACGCCCTGTCGCAGGCGCGCCGCTCGGGTCAGGAAAAAAAGCTCGGCCCGGACGCCAAGAGCCAGGTGACCTTGCGCTATGAACATGGCAAGCCGGTCGCGGCGACACAGATTGTCGTCTCGCATCAGCACAGCGACGAGAGCCTGACCTCATTGGATATGGCCGCCATCATCAAGCCTTATGTTCTGGCAACCTTGCCGCAGGGCTGGGTCTCCAAGGACACTGTCTGGCACATCAACCCCACCGGCAAATTCTTCATTGGTGGCCCAGATGGCGACGCCGGTCTCACGGGCCGCAAGATCATCGTCGATACTTACGGCGGTGCAGCCCCGCATGGAGGCGGTGCGTTTTCCGGCAAGGACCCCACCAAGGTGGATCGTTCGGCGGCCTATGCCGCGCGTTATCTCGCCAAGAACGTCGTGGCAGCAGGTCTGGCGGATCGCTGCACCCTGCAATTGTCCTATGCCATTGGCGTTGCGGAACCGCTGTCGATCTATGCTGATCTGCACGGCACCGGCCAGGTTGACGAAGGCAAGCTCGAAGATGTGCTGATGCAGGCCATGCGCCTGTCGCCGCGCGGCATCCGCGAGCACCTGAAACTCAACCGCCCGATTTATGCCCGCACCTCCGCTTATGGCCATTTTGGTCGCAAGCCGGATGAAGATGGCGGCTTCTCCTGGGAGAAGACCGACCTTGCCGACAAGTTGGAGGCGCATTTTGCCTGAAACTGCCGAAACTGCGGGGCGCGCCATGCTATATGGGCGGCGCAAGGGACGCCCCTTGCGTGCCCATCAGCAGGATTTGGTGGATCATCTCCTGCCCGAGGTGACGTTGGATGCAGCCCGCCTCGGCACCGCCCCGCTGGCGCAGTTTCCGCCCGGATTGTCGCAACTGCGCCTTGAAGTCGGTTTCGGCGGCGGCGAGCATCTCGCCCATGAGGCGCGCTCGCATCCGCAAACCGCCTTCATCGGTTGCGAGCCCTTTGCCAATGGCGTCGCGCGTCTGCTGGTGGATATTGCCAACGAACATCTCACCAATGTCAGGGTCTATCCCGATGATGCTGGCGCTATCATCAAGGCCTTGCCGGAGGCCTGCCTTGACGGCGTCGATGTCCTGTTTCCAGACCCCTGGCCCAAACGCCGACAAAAGCAGCGCCGTTTCATCAGCGACGCGCGTCTGATCTCCCTGGCGCGGGTGATGCCGCAGGGTGCGCCGCTGCGCTTTGCCACCGACATTGATGATTACGCCGCCTGGACTCTGGCGCGCATCGCCCGCTCGCCGCATTTCATCTGGCGTGCCACAAAGGCGGATGATTGGCGGCAACCATGGCCGAATTGGCCCGGAACGCGCTATGAGGCCAAAGCCAAGGCCGCCGGACGGCCAAGCGTCTGGCTGGTCTTCGAGCGCAACGCTTTTCCTGCCACCTCAGCCCCTTGAGGCCATGATCAGCGGCGGCTGCGCCCCGGCCTTGGCTGAAAGCTGATAGGCCTGAAGGACGCGGGCGCCAGCAGCTTCGGCAGTCGCCCTGTCGCGTGCATGCACCAAGGCCAGCGGCGCGCCGCGCTCGACGAATTGGCCGGGTAGTGCGAGGCCGCTCAGCCCCACGGCGGCATCAATGCTGTCCTCGGCCCGGCGACGCCCGCCACCGAGTTCGACCACCACCAGCCCGAGCGCCCGCGTGGCGATGGCGTCAACAAAGCCCGCTTGCACCGCAGGCACGCTCAGTTGCACTGGCGCGACCGGCAGATATTTTTCCGGCCGCTCGACAAAATCGCCCGGCCCACCCAAAGCAGCCACCATGCGTGCAAAGCGCTCTGCCGCAGCCCCCGAATCCAGCGCCTTTGCCAGCTTTTCAGCGGCCTCCTCGTCGCTTGCGGCAAGTGCGCCCAGACGCAACATGCGCACACCCACGGCCATGACCACCTCGCGCAGCCGCGCATCTTCGCGCGCGCCTTTGAGCCACGCCACCGCCTGACTGACCTCAAGGGCATTGCCGGCAACCGGTGCCAGCGGCGCATCCATGTTGGTGATCAGTGCCGCGGCCGGCAACCCGCAGGCCTTCGCCACATCAACGATCGACGCGGCCAAGGCCTCGGCCCGTTCCAGCGTCGGCATGAACGCGCCATTGCCGCTTTTCACGTCCATCACCAGCCCCTGCAATCCGGCGGCCAGCTTTTTCGACAGGATCGACGCGGTGATCAACGGGATTGATTCGACCGTCGCGGTCACATCGCGGATGGCATAAAGGCGCTGGTCAGCCGGGGCGAGGCGCTTTGTCTGGCCAATGATGGCCGCACCGGCATCGCGCACCACACGTTTGAAGTGCTCGGCATCCGGGCGCGAATTGTAGCCGGGGATGGCGTCGAGCTTGTCGAGCGTGCCGCCGGTATGCCCGAGCCCCCGGCCCGAAATCATCGGCACAAAGCCACCGCAGGCTGCCACCAGCGGTGCCAGCATCAAGCTCACATTATCGCCGACGCCGCCTGTGGAATGCTTGTCGAGCACCGGCCCCGGCAGATTGAGGTGCGACCAGTCCATCATGTCGCCCGATTGCGCCATGGCGCGGGTGAGTGCCACGGTCTCACCTTGCTCGAGGCCACGAAAAAACACCGCCATGGCAAAGGCCGCCGCCTGACCCTCGCTCAGTGAACCATCGGTCAACGCCCCGATGAACGCCTTTATGTCGTCAGGCGCCAGCACCGCGCCGTCGCGCTTGGCACGAATGAATTCCTGCGCCAGCATGTCAATAGCCCTCACCCGCTTTGGTTTCCGCACCGTCGATCTCCGCCAGCAGCACGGAAACAAGCCCGCTGGCCCCGAGCCGGACATGCGCAGGCGTGGTCCAGGTGCGGCCCAAAATCTCATCGGCGAGATCAATGTACCTCTGCGCCTGTTCAAGCGTGCGCAAGCCGCCGGCAGCCTTGAAGCCGACATGGCCACCGCTCTCCAAAATCGCCTGCAACATCACAAATGCCGCTTCCGGTGTCGCCGAAATGGCCGTCTTGCCGGTCGAGGTTTTGATGAAATCGGCGCCATTGTCGATTGCCAGCCGCGCAGCCGATGTGATCAGCGCCGGATTTGCCAGTTCGCCGGTTTCGAGAATGACTTTCAGCAGGCGCGCGCCGGTGAGCGCCTTGACGGCCTTGATAATGCTCGCAGCAGGCCGACTATCGCCAGCTTTGTGCGCCCGCCATGGCATGACCAGGTCGATTTCATCGGCCCCCGCCGCCAGGGCTTTGCGGGTGGCTTCCAGCACATCATCGAGGCTCTCTTCGCCCGTCGGGAAATTGATCACCGTGGCAACGGCAATTGGCGTCGCTGCCAGCGCGGCATGGGCAACACCGACAAATTGCGGCCAGATGCAGACCGCCGCCACCTGCCGTTGCGGCACGCAGGCACGCGCGCACAGGGCGCGCACCGCCTCATCGCTCGACGTGTCGTTGAGATCAGTCAGATCGAGCAGCGCCAATGCCCGCCTGGCAGCATCCTGACGTTGGCTCATTGCTGTAGCCTTGTGGCCGCGCCCCACGCGTCTTCCTTGGTGCGCAGAAACGCCCGCACAAGCCGCTTCAAGCCAATGGAACCCTTCAGCGCCATATCCTTGGTTTCACCATGGGTCGGATGTCCGCCTTTGACCCCCGTTGCATAATTGGTGATCATCGACAGCGCCGCGACCCGCAACCCCAGCCGCCGCGCAATGATCACCTCCGGCACGGTCGACATGCCGACCAGATCGGCCCCCAGGGTGCGCGCCATCCGGATTTCCGCCGCCGTTTCAAACGACGGCCCGCTGAACCACATGTAGACCGCTTCGTTGAGCGCCGTGCCGGTCAAGGCGGCCGCATGTTTGAAGCGTCGCAGCAGCCGCGGATCATAGGCATCGACCAGCGACACGAAGCCATGATCGCCGCCCGATCCGAGCAGGGGATTCTGGCCGTTGAAATTGATATGATCGGTGATCAACGCCAGCGAGCCCGGTGCAATATCGGCGCGGCATGAACCTGCCGAATTGGTCAGCACGACAATCTGGGCGCCAAGCTTTTGCAGGGTTTCGAGCGGCGTGAACATGGTCGCCGGGTCGCCACTCTCATAATAGTGCGAACGGCCCTGCAGATAGGCAACCCGTGTGCCATCCTGAGTGCCGACAACCATGCGTCCGGCGTGGCCCGATATGCTTCCGGTCGGAAAGCCCGGAAGATCGGCATAGGGAATGGCAAGCGGGTCTTCGAGCGCCTCGGCAAGGCTGCCCAGCCCGGTGCCGAGCACGATGGCCGCTTCGATTTCGCCTCTCAGGCCGCGCTCGCGGATGATCTCGACGCATGATTCCGCTTGTTTGATGGCTATCATGGCACGAGGTGCTCCTTGGCTAGATTGTCCGGCCCGAAAGAATCCGGCAACAGCTGCTTCAGCGCATAAGTCTTTATGAGTGCTTGCTCATCGATGCAATGAACCTCGGTTTCATCGCGGCCAAATTCGCGAATGCGCTGGCGACAGGCACCACATGGCGTCACAAGGCCCTGCCCCGCCACCGCAAGCGCCATAATGCGCCGCCCGCCCCCGGCAATCATCGCGGCAATGGCACCGGCCTCGGCGCAGGTGCCCACCGGATAGGCTGCATTTTCGACATTGCAGCCGCTGTGCACTGCGCCGTTTTCATCGATCAGCGCAGCCCCGACGGCAAAGCGCGAATAGGGCGCATAGGCCCGACGGCGCACCGCTCGGGCCGCAGCAAACAGGGCGTCAAGATCATTCATGCGCGCGCCTTGATATAGGGCACACCCGACGCACGCGGCGCGACGGCTGCACCGATGAAACCTGAAAGCAGAATGACTGTGGCAAGGTAAGGCAGGGCCTGCACGGCCTGCACCGGAACCTTGCCAAGGCCCGGAAGCACCAGACCCTGCAAGCGATCGGCAATGGCATTGAGAAGCCCGAACACGAAACAGGTCGCCAGCGCCGGCCAAGGCCGCCATTTGGCAAAGACCAGCGCCGCCAGCGCGATAAACCCGGTGCCGGCCGTCATGTCACGCAGAAACCCGGCATTGGCGGCAACCGACAGATAAGTTCCGCCAATTCCGCAATAAAGCCCGCACATTGCCACACCGGCATAGCGCATGGCACGCACCGAAATGCCGGCATTGTCGACAGCGGCAGGATTTTCCCCCACCGCCCGCAAGCGCAGCCCGAACCGCGTCGCCTTGAGCACATAGGCGGTGATGGGCACCAGCGCCAGAGCCGCATAAACCGGCAGGGCATGGCCCGAGATGACCTGCGCATAAAGCGGCCCGATCCACGGCACATGCGCCAGCGCCGCACTCCCCGGCAAATGCAACCCGCGAAACCGCGCAGCGCCCGCCAGCGGCGGGGTGCGCCCGCCATGGTGATACCAGGCATTGCCAACCAGAGCGGTGAGGCCTGAGGCTACCATGTTCAAAGCTGCGCCGGAGACAATCTGGTTGCCATTGCGATCAATTGCGGCATAGCCATGCACAAAGGCCAGCGCCAGCGAGGCGAGAATACCTGCCAAGAGGCCGATGTAGGCACTGCCGCTCGCGCTCGCGGCCACGGCTGCAGCAAAGGCCGCGACCAGCAGCTTGCCCTCCAGCGCAATATCGACAATGCCCGCGCGCTCCGACCAGAGACCAGCAAGGCAGGCGCAGAGCAGCGGTGTGGTGTAATCCAGCGCGGCGCTGAGTCCCGAGGTGATGACGGCACTATTCATGAGGCCACCACCGCCGCCGCCCGCCCCGCCAGCAGCGCCCGGATGCGCGCGCGGAACAAACCCTCCAGCGCGCCCGCAAAATACACCACCAACCCCTGAATCACGAGAATCATGTCGCGCGTGACGGCGGGGACATCGAAAGCGAGTTCCGCACCACCCTGATAGAGCATGCCGAACAGCACCCCGGCCAGCACCACGCCAAGCGGATGACCCCGGCCCATCAGCGCGACGGCAATGCCCACAAAGCCAAATCCAGAAGTGAAATCAATCAGCAGGCGCCCCTGGGAACCCATCACTTCATTGACGGCAACACCGCCCGCCAAGGCCCCCGAAACCAGCATGGCAACAATGATCATCGCGCTCGCCGAAATCCCGGCATAGGCCGCAGCCCGGCGATTGACCCCGGCGACGCGCAAGCCATAACCGCTGCGCGTGCGAAACAGCCAGAGCCACACCCCGAAAGCCGCGAGCAGCGCCAGAATGAAGGCACCGTTGAGCGGTGTCGGTGTCAGATTCAAGCCGAAAGCGCGCGCCACATGGCTAAAAGCCGGCATGCGCGCACCCGCGGGCAATGCTGCGCTTTCCGGCTGCATGTCGCCTTTGGGACGCAGCACATTGACGAGCAGATAGGACATCAAATCGGTCGCGAGCCAGTTGAACATGATGGTGGTGATGACAATGTGGCTGCCGCGCCGCGCCTGCAGCCAAGCCGGAATGAAGGCCCAGAGCGCCCCGGCACCGGCACCGGCGCCGACACATAGCGGCAGCAGCAGCCAAGGGCTGAGCCCCGGCAAGGCGATGGCCATCAGCGTCACGCCGAGGCCCGCGACATAGGCCTGCCCATCCGCGCCAATGTTGAACAATCCGGCCTGATAGGCGACCGCCACAGCCAGACCGGCAAAAATGAAATCCGTCGTGTAAAACAAGGTATAGCCAAGACCCTCGCTGGAGCCGAGACTTCCAGCAATCATCAACCGGGCGACGATCAGCGGATTTTCGCCAATGATCAGCACCACCAGCCCGGACACCAGAAACGCGAATCCAATGGTGGCCAAGGGCACCAGCACCGCTTCCGCCAGAGCACGTTGACGCGGACTCATGCGGCCTCCGCATTGATGCCAGCCATCAGCAGGCCGAGATCGCGCTCGCTGGTGGCTTCGGGGCGGCGCTCACCGGTGATGCGACCATTGCACATCACCAGAATGCGATCTGCGAGCGCCAGAATCTCGTCGAGTTCGACCGAGACCAGCAGGATCGCCACGCCGGCATCGCGCAGCGCAATGATCTGCTTGTGGATGAATTCGATCGCGCCTATGTCGACGCCTCGCGTTGGCTGGCCGATCAGCAGAATTTTGGGATGGCGCATGATTTCACGCGCCAAAACCAGTTTTTGCTGGTTGCCGCCGGAAAAGCCCGATGTCACCAGATCAGGGTCGGGCGGGCGCACATCAAAGGCCTGCATCTTGCTGCGGCAATCGGCATTGATGGCGGCTTGGTTCATGACCAGCCCGCCAAAGGCGCGATCATGGGCATAGCCGAGCAAGGCGCTCTGGCTGGCCGAAAATGGCATGACCAACCCACTGCCCTGCCGGTCTTCAGGCACGTGCATGACGCCTTGGGCGCGCAGCCTGGCCGGATGGCGTTGATCAGGAGGCAAGTCATGCCCAAACATGGCCAAAGTGCCCGCCTGCGGCATGATCAGCCCGGCGAGGACTTCGAGCAGCTCCGATTGCCCATTGCCCGAAACCCCGGCGATGCCGACGATTTCCCCGGCATGAAGATCAAGCGCGACATCATCGAGGAGAATGCCACCATCTGCGCCCCGCAAGCCAAGACCGCGCGCTTCGAGCACTCTCGCCCCGGCAGGCCGCGGATTTTTGGAGACGCGAAGCACCACCGTTCGCCCGACCATGGCCTCGGCCAGTTCGGCCGCCGTCGTCTGGCTAGCCGCGAAGGAGCCAACGATCCGCCCGGCCCGCATGACAGAAATTTCGCTCGTCAAATCCAGCACTTCACGCAGTTTATGCGTGATCAGCACAATGGTGCGGCCCTCGCTTTGCAAGCGCCGCAGCAAGGTGAACAGCTTTGCCGTCTCATCGGGCGTGAGAACCGAAGTCGGCTCGTCAAGGATGAGGATGCGGGCATCGCGCACCAGCGCCTTCAACAATTCGACGCGTTGGCGCTGGCCGACGCTCAGACTTGCCACCAGCGCATCA
>JAJZGX010000096.1 GCA_021804825.1 Pseudomonadota bacterium
GCCTATGCCACCTATGCCAAGCTCGACAATCCCGTCCTTGACATCAATCTCACGCCCAATCGGCCCGACGCTGCCGGTATGCGCGGCATTGCCCGCGATCTGGCTGCAGCGGGCCTCGGCACCTTGAAGCCGAACAATGTTGCGCCGGTTCCCGGCCATTTTGCCTGCCCGGTGCTGGTGACGCTCGATCTGCCTGCGCATCTATGCCCGAAATTTGCGCTGCGGTTGGTGCGGGGCGTGAACAATGCCGCCTCACCGGCATGGTTGCAGGATCGCCTGAAATCCATCGGCCTGCGCCCGATCAATGCCCTGGTGGATATCACCAATTTCATGACCTTTGATCAGGGCCGCCCCTTGCATGTGTTTGATGCAGACAAGGTCAAGGGTGGGCTGGTGATCCGCACGGCCCAAAACGGCGAAACGATCGTCGCGCTCGATGGCCGCAGCCATGAACTGGAAGCCGGCATGGTCGTCATCGCCGATGATGCCGGTGTCGAATCCATCGCCGGTATCATGGGTGGTCAGGCTTCCGGCTGTGACGAGCACACCACCAATGTGCTGATCGAGAGTGCTCTGTGGGATGCGTCTGACATTGCCCGCACCGGCCGCAAGCTCGGCATTACCTCCGATGCGCGGTATCGTTTCGAGCGTGGCGTTGACCCGGCTTTCTGCGAGCCTGGCGCCGAAATGGCGACCCGCATGGTGCTGGAACTATGCGGCGGTGAGGCATCCGCGCTGACCGTGCACGTGCCGGCCGGGTATATTGCACCGGCGCCGCACGTCATCTCCTTCCCCTTTGCGGAATCCGCGCGCCTCACCGGTGTCACAGTGGCACCAGATGAGGCCAGCGCCATTCTTGGTGCCCTCGGCTTTGGTGTCGAGCACGCAGGCGCAACAGCGCAAGCGCTGGTTACCGTGCCGTCCTGGCGCCCCGACATCGAGGGCAAGGCTGATCTGGTCGAAGAAATCATCCGCATTGCCGGCATCGACCGCGTGCAGGCGACCGCCTTGCCGCGTCTTGAGGCCGGGGTGGCGCGTCCGGTGCTGACGACGTTGCAGAAGCGTCGCCAATTGGCGCAACGCACGCTCGCCGGCCTCGGATTCATCGAAGCCGTGACATGGTCATTCATTTCGCAACGCCACGCCAAGGCCTTTGGCGGGGGCGCCCCGGCATTGGCTCTTGCCAACCCCATTGCCGCCGATCTTTCCGATATGCGCCCCAGCCTGTTGCCGGGACTCATTGCCGCTGCGGCGCGCAATGCCGACAAGGGCCTTGGCGATGTCGCCTTGTGTGAAATCGGTCAGGTGTTTCTGGGCAGTGGCGACAAGGATCAACGCCTCAACGCCGCTGCCCTGCGCAAAGGCGATGCCGGCCTGCAAGGCGCGGGGCGGCATTGGTCGCAGCGCGCTACAAAGGTGAGTTTCGATGATGCCAAGCGCGATTGTTCGGCGCTGCTGGCAGCCCTCGGCCTGCCGGTGCAAAATCTGCAATTCGTGGCTGGTGCACCCTCATGGTATCATCCGGGGCGTTCGGCCACGGTTCAGATGGGGCCAAAACTGGTGCTTGGCCATGTCGGGGAGTTGCATCCCTCGGTGTCTGAAGCCTTTGCGGTCGATGGCCCGCTGGTTGGGTTCGAACTCACGCTCGATACGTTGCCCGCGCCCAAGACGCGCTCCACACGTGCCAGACCGCGGCTCGATATGCCGGATCTGATGGCTTTGCGGCGCGATTTCGCTTTTGTGCTTGACCGCACCCAAGCGGCTGGCGATGTCATCAAAGTGGCGCAGGGCGTGGACAAGAATCTCGTCGCCAGAGTGACGCTGTTTGACATGTACGAGGGGCCGGGCCTGCCCGAGGGCAAAAAATCAGTCGCCATCGAAGTTGTGCTGCAACCGCGCGAAAAAACGCTCACCGAGGCCGAAATCGAAGCTTTCAGCCGCACTCTCATTGCTGAAGTCGCCAGAAAGACCGGTGCAACGCTGCGGGGTTAATGCCCTCCATGGCGCGCCGCGCTGCCGGGGGCTCCGAAGCTGATCAGGAAATGCCTTGCGTGAGCGGGATTTATGTGATGCTATAGACTTTCGGCTAAGAAAACAAAATCTGTGAGGAAACATGCCGCTCAACAATCGCATTGCCGATCTCGCTGACGACGTGAAGCTTTGGCGGCGTGATCTGCACATGAACCCCGAAATTCTTTATGAGGTTCATCGCACTGCCGGGGTCGTTGCGCAGAAATTGCGCGAATTCGGCTGCGATGAGGTTGTCACCGGGCTTGGCCGCACCGGCGTCGTGGGCGTGATTCATGGCAATACCTGCACATCGGGACGCTCCATTGGTTTGCGCGCCGATATGGATGCCTTGCCCATCCACGAAACCACCGCCCTGCCGCATGCCTCGCTCGTGCCTGGCAAAATGCACGCCTGCGGCCATGATGGCCACACTTCGATGTTGCTGGGTGCAGCACGCTACCTCACCGAAACCCGCAATTTCAACGGCACGGCCGTGGTGATTTTCCAGCCGGCCGAAGAAGGCGGCGCCGGTGGTCTCGCCATGATCGAAGATGGACTGATGGACCGCTTCAAAATTGAAGAGGTTTTTGGCATGCACAATGCGCCGGGCCTGCCTCTGGGCTGGTTTTCCATCCGCAAGGGGCCGATTCTGGCTGCGACCGACAATTTCGACATTGTGATCGAAGGGCGCGGCGGTCACGCTGCCAAGCCTCATGATACCATCGATCCCGTGGTGGTCGGGGCGCAGATCGTTCTGGCGCTGCAATCCATCGTGGCGCGCAACATCGACCCGCTCGACCAATGCGTCGTGAGTGTCACCAGGTTTCTTGTGGGCGATGCCTACAATGTCATCGCGCAAAGCTCCACCCTGTCGGGAACGGTGCGAACGCTCCTCCCCATGACCAGGAAGAATGTCGAACGCCGCATGCGCGACCTCGCCGAGGGCATTGCCGCCGCTTTTGGCGCCAAGGCAACGGTCATGTATCGCGCCGGCTATCCGGTCACCGCCAATCATGATGCCCAGACCGACTTTGCCCTGGACGTCGCTCGCCATGTGGCTGGGGCCGACAGAGTCGTGCCCGACATGGCGCCCATCATGGCTGGCGAGGATTTTTCCTATATGCTGCTCGAGCGCCCCGGTGCCTTCATTTTTGTAGGCAATGGCGATTCCGCCGGCCTGCATCATCCCGCCTATGATTTCAACGACGAGGCGCTGCCGGTCGGCATGAGCTATTGGGCGCGGCTGGTCGAGACGGCGATGCCGACCTGACAAGAAACGCGCAGTTGACCAGCCCTCAGCGAAGCTTCACCATGGCTGAATTGACGTGAGGAACAAGTCCACCATGGATCAAGCCGTTCGCCTACCGTCGGCCCAAGGCATATTTATTGATAATCAATGGCGACCCAGCGCCTCTGGTGCAAGCTTGCCGATGATCGCGCCCGCTGAAGGCGTGGCATTTGCCGCTATCGCGGCAGGCAATGATCATGACATTGACACCGCCGTAACGGCGGCGCGGCGCGCTTTTGATGGTGGCGCGTGGAGTCGCCTCACCGCAACCGAGCGCGGTCGCCTGCTTTCCAAACTCGCACGCCTTATTGAAGATCATGCTGATGAACTGACGTTGCTGGAAGCCCGCGATACCGGCAAGCCCATGAGCCAAGCCCGAGCCGACGCCATCGCCGTCGCCCGCTATTTTGAATATTATGGCGGTGCCGCCGATAAGCTGCACGGTGATACCATACCCTTTATCGAGGGGCATTTCGTCACGACGCTGTGGGAGCCCAAAGGCGTCACCGCGCATATTATTCCGTGGAATTATCCGGGTCAGATTTTTGGCCGCAGCGTCGCGGCCGCGCTGGCTGTCGGCAATGCCTGCGTCATAAAGCCTGCCGAAGAGGCCTGTCTTGTGCCCCTGCGCTTAGGCGAACTCAGCGCCGAGGCGGGGTTTCCTGACGGCGCTATCAACATCGTGCCCGGCCTAGGCGAAACGGCGGGTGCTGCGCTGGCCCGCCATCGCGATGTTGATTTCATCTCCTTTACCGGCAGTCGGGAGGTCGGCACGCTGATCCAGAGCGCTGCCGCAAGAAACCATATTGGGTGCACGCTGGAACTTGGTGGCAAGTCGCCGCAAGTGGTGTTCGCCGATGCAAACATGGATGCGGCACTTGCGTCGGTCGTTGCCGCGATCGTGCAAAACGCTGGTCAGACCTGTTCAGCAGGTGCGCGGGTGCTGATCGAGCGCAAGATTTGGGATCGGTTCGTCGCTGATCTCGCTTTACGCTTTGGCAAAGTCGTAGCTGGCACACCGGAGATGGATCTTCAACTTGGCCCGGTGATCAGCGCTGGTCAGAAGCAGCGGATTGAAACCATGTTGCACGCGGCTGAAGGCGCGGGTTGCTTGCGCGTAGCGCGGGGGCACATCGCCGATGGCGTCCCCAAGGGTGGGTTCTTTGTGCCGCCAGCGCTTTACGCGCAGGTCGATCCGGCCTCCGCCCTGGCACAAGAAGAAGTGTTTGGCCCGATCCTCACGGCCATACCATTTGAAGACGAAGCCGAGGCCATCCGTCTCGCTAATGCCACCGACTATGGCCTTGTCGCCGGGGTATGGTCGGGAGACGGCAATCGCGCTTTGCGGGTTTCCCGGAAAATCCGTGCCGGACAGGTATTTATCAATAGTTATGGCGCGGGCGGAGGCATAGAATTGCCGTTCGGCGGCATGAAGAAATCTGGCCATGGCCGGGAAAAGGGTTTTGCCGCGTTATATGACATGGCAGTGATGAAAACGATGGTGTTCAAACACGGCTGAGGACAGACTAACATGCGGTTACAGGGGAAGACAGCGCTGGTCACGGGCGCAGCTTCGGGGTTTGGTGCCGCCATTGCGCAAAGATTTGTCGCCGAGGGCGCCAAGGTCGCCTTGCTTGATATCAACGTCGAAGGTGCCACAAGGGTCGCTGCGGCGGCGGGCCACGGGGCGCTGGCCATCGCCTGCGATGTCACGAAAGCCGAGGATATTTCGCGCGCGCTGTCTCTGGTTGCCGCGCACCTCGGGCCGTTGGACATTGTCGTCAACAATGCCGGATGGACGCATCGCAACAAGCCTCTGCGCGAGGTCACCGAGGATGAATTTGATCGGCTCTACGCCATCAATGTCAAATCGATCTATCTGATGACCCAAGCCGTCGTCCCCTTGTTGGAGAGCCACGGCGGCGGCTCGATCATCAACATTGGCTCCACCGCCGGGGTGCGGCCGCGCCCCGGGCTGACCTGGTACAATGGCACCAAGGGCTTTGTGAATCTCGTCTCGAAGTCTTTGGCCGTTGAATTGGCTCCCATGCATATCAGGGTCAATTGCGTCGCGCCGGTTCTGGGCGAAACCGGCCTGACCGAGGCTTTCATGGGCGGGCCGCCAACCCCTGAACGGCTTGCCGGATTCCTCGCCACAATCCCGCTCGGGCGCATGTCGCGCGGCACGGACATCGCGGCTGCTTGTGTCTATCTCGCCAGCGACGAGGCCGGGTTCATAACCGGCGTCGTATTGCCGGTTGATGGCGGGCGCACGGTTTAGGCGGATCAAACGGCATTTCGAGGCAGCGCCACGCGCAACGCTCAGCGCGGCCCGCTTGCAGGCGGTTCCGGCCATGCCCGGCGCTGGCCCTCCAGCATAATCTCGAGCGCCATGGCGAGGCGCAGCACACCGACATCATCGAAACGCCGCCCGATGATCTGCAGCCCGATCGGCAGGCCGCCCCCGTCATGGCCGCAATTGATGGTCGCGGCCGGTTGTTCCGACATGTTGAAGGCAACCGTAAAGCCGATATGCGGGAAGGGGTTCAGCGGGTCATTGCTCGGCGACGGCAGGTGCGCCGCATAGGCGGTTATTGGTGCCGTGGGAGACACAACAAAATCAAAAGCTTGCGTTGCGGCCACCGCCGCCTTGCGCATGGCCATGATCTGGCTGAAGCCATGGAACACCTGCTCGGCCGAAAGCGTGGCGGCCGATTGCGCCCAGGCGTCGATGAACGGCAGCACGCGCGCACGACGCCCCTCTGGCAGCGCGCGCAGCTCAAGCAGCATCCGCATCCGCCAAAAGCGATCAAGGCCGTCGAGCATTTCCTGCGTAAGAAATGGTGCCAGCGGCACGATCTCGGCCCCCGCTTGTTCCAATTGCCGCGCCACAGCCGCCACGGCGTCGCTTACGCTGATATCCGGCAATGCACCGCAGCCAGCTTCCATCAGCAGGCCGATGCGCAAGCCGCGAAGCGCCGCAGGCTTGATCTGCCAATCGACATCTTGTGGCGGCATGCTCATGAAATCGCGGACATCGGGCGCAGCGAGACTCGCCATCATCAGCGCCGCATCGGCAACCGTGCGGGTCATCGGGCCGGCCACCCGACCGATATAGGGCGGATCGATCGGCACCCGCCCGGCGCTGGGTTTCAAGGCAAAAATTCCACACCATCCGGCCGGCAGACGCACCGAGCCGCCAATATCCGTGCCGAGATGCAGCGGCCCATAGCCGGCCGCCGCCGCCGCCGCGGCTCCCGCCGACGAGCCTCCGGGATTGCACGCGAGGTCCCAGGGGTTGCGGGTCAGCGGGTGCAAGCTCGACAGGCCCGAAGACAGCATGCCGTAGTCGGGCATGGTGGTTTTGCTGAAGCAAATCGCCCCGGCGGCGCGCAATCTTGCCGCAGGCGGCGCGTCGGCGCTTGCCGGGAGTATGTCACCGGCAGCCGTGCCCAGCGGCATCGGTTCGCCCGCTGTGGCGATATTATCCTTGAGGGTGAGCGGCACGCCGTCGAGCGGCCCCAGAGGCGCGCCGCGCTGCCAGCGCTGTTCGGCGGCAGCAGCCGCACGCAGCGCCCTTTCCGGGTCCAGAAGATAGGTCGCATGAATATGCGGCTCAAATTCCGTGACCCGGCTCACAACATCCCGCATCGCCTCCAGCGGCGATAGCTCATGCGCCCGAAAGGCAGCAAGCATGGCCGTCGCGCTCAGGGCATGGAGTCGCATAGGGATCAACTCCCTTGGTGTGTCAGGGCGCCGCCATGCAGCCTCGCGACATCGCGGTCATTTCCACGACATTGCCGAAAGATCATTCACAAAGATAGGCCCATTTTTCCACAGCCCCTGCAGTTTTGCATTGGCCACGGTAATTTGCGCCAGCTGGAACAAATAGACATTGACGCAATCATCGGCCAGTTTGTGCTGCGCCTCGCCCATATATTTTTTGAAAGAGGCAAGATCGGGCGCGGCATTCAGCTTGCTGATGATCGTCTGAAAATCCTTGTTGTCATATTGAAAGTAATAGTCGGGATTGGCATAAATCCCGATGTCGAGCGGCTCGACGTGGCTGATGACCGTCAGGTCGTAATTCTTGTTTTTATAGACACCCGACAACCATTGTGCCCATTCGACATTGACGATCTTGGCATTGATGCCGACCTTGGCCAATTCGGCCGCTATGATCTGCCCACCTTGGCGGGCATAGACCGGCGGCGGCAGGGTCAGTGTCAGATTCAGGGGGAGTTTGACGCCCGCAGCCTTGAGCAGGGCCTTGGACTTGGCCGGATCATAGGGATATTGCCCGGTCAGATCGATATAGCCAGGATCGTTGGGCGTGAGATGGCTACCGATGGGCGTGCCGAAACCATTCATGGCGCCATCAATGATGGCTTTGCGATCAATGGCATAGGCAATGGCTTGGCGCACCTTGAGGTTATCCAGGGGCTTTTGCTTGTTATTGATGGCGATGATGGTCTTGCCTTCGGTGCCCCCGACCGTCACTTGAAAGCGCGGGTCTTTCTGGAACTGGGCGATATTTTCTGCGCCTTGAAAACGCGGGAAGGCGTCGATATCGCCAGCCAGCAAAGCTGCGACTTCGGCTGAGGGGTCGCTCATGAAGCGAAAAGTGGCATGGCGAATGGCAATATGCGCGGCGTCTCGGTAGCCGTCCCATTTGTTGAGCGTGATCGAGGCGCCCTTGGTCCATGTGCCGAATGTATAGGGGCCGGTGCCAACCGGATGCGTCGCTTCGTTAGCGGCGCTTTTCGCGTCAACAATCACCGCCGTGTTCATGCCCAGATGATACAGCGCCTGAAAGCTCGGCGCCTTGAATTGCAACACGACGACCTGCGGATTTGACGCGTCAATCGATTGTATTGAGGCGAAGAAGGCCTTGTCTTTGTTGGTTGAGGCCTTGGCGGCGTCGCGCTCGAACGAATATTTCACGTCGGCGGACGTGAAGGGCTGACCATCCTGAAATTTGACACCCTGCTGCAACTGGAATGTCAGGGTCTTGAGGTCTTTGGAAAAAGTCCAGGACCGCGCGAGCAGCGGCGAGATTGAAAAATCTTCGCCGATTTTCGTCAGACCCTCGAAAATATTATAATGCGTGACTTCGCCAATCGCCGCGGCCGCACCCATCGTCGGATCGAGGCCCGGTGGTTCGAGGGCCATGCCGATGGTGACGCTATCTTTGGTTGCGGCCTGCGCGCCTGAGATGAGAGCCGTAGCTCCAAGAACAAAGGCAAGATAAAAAGCGTGTCGCATAAAGATCTCCGGGTTGCGAGCAGGCGATATGTCAGACTTACTGTCTGTTGATAAACTGGATGGTGTTATAATGTTTAACTGCGAACCAGCACATCTGCGCGGAACTAGACCGCTTCTTGACGAATTCGTCAAGTGGCGGGCTTGTGCACAATTATGGTAAAGTCAAGCGCGCTGAAAGGCAATCTTCTGGAGCCGCGGGTCGAGCGCATCGCGCAGGCCGTCACCGAGCATGGAAAGCCCGAGCACGCTCAGCGCGATGGCGAGGCCGGGATAGACCGCGAGCCGCGGCGCCACGAACAGAAAATCCTGCGCCTCGCTCAGCATCAGCCCCCAGGACGCTTCCGGCGGCTGGGTGCCAAAGCCCAGATAGGACAGCGCCGCCTCGGCGAGGATGGCGATCGAAAACTGGATGGTGGCCTGCACGAGCAGGGCGGCCAGAATGTTTGGCATCACATGATACCAGGCAATGCCTGCAGGGCCGCGGCCCGCCGCGCGCGCCGATTGCACGAATTCGCGCGCCATGACGCTGTTGGCCATCGCGCGGGTCAGCTTGGCAAAGACCGGCACATTGAAAATGGCGATGGCCAGAATGGCATTTTCGATGCCAGCGCCATAGGTCGCCGTCAGCATGATGGCGCTGAGCAGTGCTGGAAAGGCGAAGGTAAAATCACAAAATTGCATGATCCCGTCTTCGGTGCGCCCCTTCATCGAGGCCGCAAATAGTCCAAGCGCGACCCCCAGAACCGCGCCAATGCCCACGGCGATGACCCCGACCTTCAGTGAAACACCGGCACCCACCATCAGTCGTGACAGGATATCGCGCCCGAGCGCGTCCGTGCCGAACCAATGCGCCCATGACGGCCGCAGCAGGCGGTGCGGCACATCTATCGCCGCAGGCGGGTAGGGCGTCCAGAAAAGTGCCAGCATGGCGACGGCGAGCCATGATGCCACCAAACCTGTCCCTATGGCGAGATTTGGCGCGGTGCGACGGCGTCGCAACATCGCAGCTTGGCGCATCATGGTTGCATCCTCAGCCGCGGGTCGATGATCGCGCAGGCCATATCAACCAGAAAATTGACGCCAATGACAAGGGCGACCAGCAGCAGGACGCAATCTGCGACAACCGGCGTATCGCGATTGGAAATCGACTGAAAGATCAAGCGCCCCAGCCCAGGCAGGCTGAAAACATTCTCGACCACCACGGCACCAGCGACCAGATTGGCGAGTTGCAGGCCCATGATGGTCAGAATCGGGATCATGGCATTCGGCAAGGCATGCCGCCGGATGATCGCCTGGGGCGAGAGGCCCTTGGCGCGGGCGGTGCGGATGAAGTCTTCATGCAGCACGTCGAGCAGCGCCGAACGCGTCACCCGCGTCAGGATCGCGGCCTGCACCAATCCAAGCGCCAGCGCCGGCAGCACCAAGGCCGCCAACGCCCGCAGCGGGTTGGGCTCCCATCCCGGAAATCCGCCCGAAGGCAACAGCCGCCAATGCACGGCAAAAACCAGCACCAGCATGATCCCGAACCAGAAATTCGGAATTGCAAGGCCAATCTGGCTCGCGACCATGATGGCGCCATCGCTTGCCCGGCCATGGCGGGCGGTGGCCGCCATGCCTGCCACCAGCGCGACAGATCCGGCAATAACCATGGCCAGCAGCGCCAGTGGCGCGCTGATAGCTAGGCTGGCCGTCATGAGCGCCGCGATCGACGAATGATAGGCATAAGACAGGCCCAGATGACCACGCAGGATCCCGTATATCCATTCCGCGTAGCGCAGCGGCGCCGGTTGATCGAGCCCCAGCTTATGCGCCAGCGCCGCCACCGTC
>JAJZGX010000015.1 GCA_021804825.1 Pseudomonadota bacterium
GCAGCACCGGCATTGTCCGGCGCTGGCGGCAGCAGCGGCGTGACGATGTAGTAATTCAGCATGGCTTCGAGCGCGCCTTCTTGCTGCCAGGTCCGGCGATATGTAGCCAATAGCGCGGGCGGCAACACGCAATGGCCATCAACCGGATGGTTGAACATCGCCGCCAGAGCTTGAGCATCATGAGCCCGCAACCGCGCCGCCATGCCGGGCATGCGCAGCTTCAGCATATATTGGCTGGCCCGTTGCTGCGCGGCATCATGCGCCAGCGCGCGGGCAAAGGGCACGGCATGCGGGGCATTGAGAATGATCAGCTTTTCCACCATGGCGGCATGGCGGGCGGCAAAGCTCCACGCAAGCGCCCCGCCCCAGTCATGGGCGATGATGATCGCCTTGTCGCGGTCAAAATGCCTGATGATGGCCGCAATATCGCTCATCAGCGCGGCAGGCCGGTAAGCAGAAACCTCCGGCGGCTTGTCGCTTTCGCCAAAGCCGCGCAGATCAGGCGCGACACAAAAAAATCGCGGCGCGAAATGCGCCAGCATCACATCCCAAGCGCCTGAAAATTCCGGGAAGCCATGCAAGAACAGCAGCATCGGACGCGCCGCAGCTTGCCCACCGGACGTGCGATAATGCAGCCTGATCGCGCCATTCTGCACAAAACCGGTTTCCATCGCCGCCTCCCTCAACTCCGCACTTTACAAGCCTTCAGCGCCGCTTTAGCCTACAGTTTACATGCGGACTATCGTTCTGCAACGGCAAGAAACACAAAAGAACGGGAAGACACACAAATGCGCGCGTCACGCGTATCAGCCTGACTCACCATCGCCCCAAGCTTCGCCCGTGCCCCATGGGCGACGCACCATCAGCTTCATCCGAAGGGTCGCCCCCCATGTCTCCAGTGCATTCCACCCTCGACAACGGCGTCGCCGTTATCCGTCTTGATAACCCGCCGGTGAACGGCCTTGGTCAGGCGCTGCGCATCGGCTTCATGCAGGCGCTGAGTGCGGCCGCGGCCGATGCCGCCGTCAAGGCCATCGTCATCACCGGCACGGATCGCAATTTTTCCGGCGGTGCTGACATCAAGGAATTCGGCACGCCGCGCTCCTACGCCTCGCCCAACTTGCTTGACATGATTGCAGCGGTGGAAGCCAGCGCCAAGCCGGTTGTCGCCGCGATCAATGGCACGGCCATGGGTGGCGGGCTGGAACTGGCCCTCGGCGCGCATGGCCGCGTGGCGCTCGACAAAGCATTTATCGCGCTGCCGGAAGTGAAGCTCGGCCTCATTCCCGGCGCAGGCGGCACGCAGCGCCTGCCCCGCGCCCTCGGCCTCGCCATGGCCTGCAACATCATCATTTCGGGCGAACCTTTCCCGGCCAAAATGTTTGCCGGCACCGGCCTGTTCGACAAGGTGGTGAAGGAGGATGTCGTCGGCGCAGCAGCCAGTCTGGCGCTGGAACTGGCGGCGAGCGGCCAACGCCCCAAGGTGCGCGATCGCGCGCTGGATCTCCCCGTTGCCGAAGCGCAGGGCTTTTTGCAATATGCCAAGGGCGCAGCCCAGACCCAGTTTCCGCGCGAACCAGCGCGCGCTCTGGCGGTCGAAGCCATCGGTGGCGTGCTGAAACCCTTTGACGAGGGCATGGCCGAAGAGCGCAAGACCTTCATCAATCTCATGTCGACGCCGGTATCAATGGCCATGCGCCATGCCTTTGCCGCCGAACGCGCCGCCTCACGCATCGCCGACATCCCTGCCGACACCCCGACCCGCACCATTGCCCGCGTCGGCGTGATCGGTGCCGGCACCATGGGCGGCGGCATCGCCATGAATTTCCTCAATGCCGGTATCCCGGTGACGATTATTGAAACCAAGCAGGAAGCGCTGGACCGCGGCCTCAAGACCATTCGCGGCAATTACGAAAATTCCGCCAAAAAAGGCCGTATCACCGCCGCCGATGTCGAAACCCGCATGGGCCTGCTGACGCCCGCGCTCGATATGGCGGCGTTGAAAGACGCCGACCTCATCATCGAGGCGGTGTTTGAGACTATGGATGTGAAGCAGGACGTGTTCAGCAGGCTGGACGCGATTGCCAAGCCGGGGGCGATTCTCGCCTCCAACACTTCGACGCTCGATGTCAACAAGATCGCCAGCTTCACCAAACGGCCGCAGGATGTGCTGGGCATGCACTTTTTCAGCCCGGCCAATGTCATGAAACTGCTGGAGGTGGTGCGCGGCGCCAAGACGGCTAAGGACGTGCTCGCCACCGTCATGCAGCTTGCCAAGAAGATCAAGAAAATTGCAGTCGTGTCCGGCGTTTGCGATGGCTTCATCGGCAACCGCATGTTGGAATATTACCGCCGCATGTCGGGCTATCTGCTCGAAAAGGGTGCCTCGCCCGAGCAGATCGACAAGGCGCTGGAAAAATTCGGCCTCGCCATGGGGCCATTCCGCATGGGCGATCTGGCAGGCAATGACATCGGCTGGGCGGTGCGCAAGCATCGCTATGCCCAGGGTGCCACCATCCCGTTCTCGGAACTGTCGGATCGGCTGTGTGAACTTGGCCGTTACGGCCAGAAGACCGGTGCCGGTTGGTATCGCTACGAACCTGGCAACCGCAACCCCGTCCCTGACCCGGTGGTCGCCAAGCTGATTGCTGATTACCGTCACGAAAAGGGCATCAATGCCCGCAAGTTCAGTGATTCCGAAGTGGTCGAGCGCTGCATGTATGCGCTGGTCAATGAGGGCGCGAAAATCCTCGAAGAAGGCATCGCCCAGCGCGCCTCCGATGTCGATATGACCTATATCGCCGGTTATGGCTTTCCCGCCTGGCGGGGCGGGCCGATGTTCTGGGCCGATCAGCAGGGCCTCTACAATGTCGTTGCCCGCATGAAGGAATTTGCAGCGCAATCCGAAGAAGACGCACAATTCTGGCAACCTGCGCCGCTGCTGGCCCGCTTGGCCGCGGAAGGCAAGAGTTTCAACGCCGCGTGAAGCGCGCCCCAATTTCGGAGACACCCCATGAATGAAGCTGTCATCGTTTCCACCGCCCGCACCGGCCTCGCTAAATCCTGGCGTGGGGCGTTCAATATGACCCATGGTGCGACGCTGGGTGGCCATGTTGTGGCCGAAGCGGTCAAACGCGCAGGTGTCGATCCCGGCGAGGTCGAAGACATCCTGTTTGGCTGCGCCACGCCCGAAGGCACCACCGGCATCAACATCGCCCGGCAGATCGGTCTGCGCGCCGGTTTGCCAGTGACCGCTTCCGGTGCGACCATCAACCGCTTCTGCTCCTCGGGCCTGCAAGCCATCGCCATGGCCGCCCACAGCGTCATTGTTGATCAGGCCCCGGTGATGGTGGCGGGCGGCGTCGAATCGATCTCCTGCACCCAGAATGAGCACACCAACCGCTTTATGGCGCAGGAGGCCTGGCTGCTGGAGCACAAGCCCGAGATCTACTGGAATATGCTGCAAACCGCCGAGACCGTGGCCAAGCGCTACAATATATCGCGGGAGAAGCAGGATGAATATGGCGTGCGCAGCCAGGTGCGCGCCGCTGCGGCGCAGGCCGCCGGGCGCTTTGCCGATGAAATCACGCCCATCAAAGTGAAAATGGCGACCAATGACAAAGCCACCGGCGCGCTGATGACCCGCGAAGTGACGGTGAGCGCCGATGAGGGTATCCGCGCCGATACCACCTATGAAGGCGTAGCCAAAATTCGCTCGGCCATGCCGGGCGGCGTGATTTCGGCAGGTAATGCCAGCCAGTTTTCGGATGGCGCTGCGGCTTGTGTGATCATGAACGGCAAGCTTGCTGCCCAGCGCGGGATCAAGCCACTCGGCATTTTCCGCGGTTTCGCCGTGGCTGGCTGCGAGCCCGATGAAATGGGTATTGGCCCGGTGTTCGCCATTCCGCGTCTGCTCGCCCGGCACAAGCTCAAAATCGAGGACATCGACCTTTGGGAACTGAACGAAGCCTTTGCGGTGCAGGTGATCTATTGCCGCGACAAGCTTGGCATTCCCGATGACCGGCTCAATGTCGATGGCGGGGCGATTGCGGTGGGCCATCCTTATGGCGTCACCGGTGCCCGGTTGACAGGCCATGCGCTGATCGAGGGACGGCGGCGCGGTGCCAAGCTTGCGGTCGTGACCATGTGCATTGGCGGTGGCCAGGGCGCGGCGGGTTTGTTTGAAATTCTCCCCTGAGGATGCAGTTATGAGTGTGTTGTCCTTGTTCAGCCTGGAAAATAAAGTGGCTTTGATCACCGGCGGTTCGCGTGGGCTGGGGTTGCAAATGGCGCATGCGCTCGGCGAGGCCGGCGCCAAGCTTGCCCTGGTGGCGCGCAAGCCCGATGAACTGGCGAGCGCGAAGGCGGAACTGGAGGCCAAAGGCTTCACCGCCAAAATCTACCCGGCAGATCTCTCCAAACGCCCGCTGATCGCCCCGCTCGTCGATTCGGTGATGAATGATTATGGCCGCATCGACGTGCTGCTCAACAATGCCGGGGCATCCTGGGGCGCACCGGCCGAAGATTATCCTGATGAGGCCTGGGACAAAGTGATGGATTTGAACATCACGGCCATGTTCATGCTGACGCGCGCCGTCGCGCGGGCTTCCATGATTGCGCAAAAATCCGGTGCCATCATCAACATTGCTTCCATTGCCGGGCTGCGCGGCAATCCGGAATCCATGAAGACCATCGCCTATAACACATCGAAGGGCGCTGTGGTGAATTTCACCCGTGCGCTTGCCGCCGAATGGGGCCATTACGGCATCCGCGTCAACGCCATTCTCCCCGGCTTTTTCCCCTCGAAAATGACCGCAGGTCTGCTGTCCGCCATGCAGGACATGGTGATTGCCCGCACACCTTTGCACCGCATTGGCGGCGATGAGGATTTGATGGGCGCGGCGCTGCTGTTCGCGAGCGAAGCCAGCCGCCACATCACCGGCCAGTGTCTGGCGATCGACGGCGGCTCGACGGCGATTTGATGGTGCGCCACGTCGGACGAGCCATCAAAGCAAACATGACGAGAACCGCCATATCCAGGATAAAAGATTTACTGAGAGCCTAATTCGAGGGAAGCGCCCATGAACAATCGGCATTTTGCTTTTTGGCCCAAAGGACTTGATCACCATTTGCCGATTCCGGCCACCAATCTTTATTACAATGCCGAAGTTTCAGCCAAGCGTTATCCTGAAAAATCTTTCATTATATATTACGATTACCACGTCACCTTTGCGCAGTTTTTACGCGAGGCGGAGGCTGTAGCTGGTTTCCTCACGCAAAAATGCGGCGTCAAACAGGGCGATCGCGTGATCATCGACATGCAGAATTCGCCGCAATTCGTCATCGCCTATTATGGCATCCTGCGCGCCGGGGCGATTGTTGTGCCGCTCAACCCGATGAACCGCACCGCCGAATTGAAGCATTATGTCGAAGACAGCGGTGCGCGGGTCACCTTCGTCGCTCAAGAGGTGTTCGCGCAGATGCGCCCGCTGCTGGGCGCTGGCCTCGATCATATCATCGCCGCCACCTATGCCGATTATGTCAGCGCCAAACCCACCGTGCGCGTGCCGGAATTTGTCGCAGCACCGCGCGCTGTCGCTCCCGAACCCGGTGTCGTGCTCTGGCACGCCATGATTGAGGCAGGGCTGAGCGCACCGCCGCTGCGCACCGGCCCCGATGATCTTGCCGTCATGCCTTATACATCCGGCACCACCGGCCTTCCCAAAGGCTGCGCCCACACCAACCGCAATGTCATGGCAACAGTGATCGGCCAGCGACAATGGACGAAAGTGGCGCTCGAAACGCGTATTCTGGTGATCCTGCCGTTTTTCCATGTCACCGCCATGCAGGGCGCGATGAATGTGCCGCTTATGAACGCCAGCACCATCGTGATCCTGCCGCGCTGGGAGGCAAAAATGGCCGCCCATTACATCACGCATTACCGCATCAATTCGTTCTCCGCCGTGCCCACCGCGATCATTGACCTGCTATTGCTGCCCGATATCGACAGCCATGATTTTTCGAGCCTGCGCCAGGTCGGTGGCGGCGGCGCGGCCATGCCCGAAGCGGTGGCGCAGAAGCTGCAAGACAAATGCGGCCTTGGCTTCATGGAAGGCTATGGCATGACTGAGACCATGGCACCAACCCATCTCAACCCGCCAGACGCCATGAAAAAACAATGCCTTGGCATTCCGATGTTTGATGTCGACGCCCGCATCATCGACCCATTGACGATGGCCGAATTGCCACAGGGCGAAGTTGGCGAGATCATCGTCTCCGGCCCGCAAATCATGCAGGGCTATTGGCAGCGACCCGAGGCCAATGCGACGGCGTTCATCGAGCGTGACGGCAAGCGCTTCTTGCGCACCGGCGATCTCGGCCGGATTGATGAAGACGGCTATTATTTCATGGTGGATCGCCTGAAGCGCATGATCAATGCTTCGGGTTTCAAGGTCTGGCCGGCTGAGGTCGAGACCATCCTCTACAGCCACCCCGCCATCGCTGAAGCCTGCATCATCGCCGCCCCCGATCCGCACCGCGGTGAGACTGTGAAGGCTCTGGTGGTGCTGAAGCCCAATGCCGTCGGTACAATTGACGATGAAGCGATCATCGAATGGTCGCGCGACCAGATGGCCAGCTACAAGGCGCCGCGTATCGTCGAATTCGTCGCCAGCCTGCCGAAATCTGCCACCGGCAAAGTCGCGTGGCGGCTCTTGCAGGATCAGGAAAACGCCAAGACGAAAAAGCCGTGAGGCGGAGACCCGGCGGCCGCGGTTGACAGCACCGCTGCAAAGCCCGCGCGGCAGCGCGCCAACGCGAAATTGCTCCCTACCTGTTGGTGCCCGGGGTTAACCGCGCGCCAAACCGGCGAGATATTTTTCCGCCTCCAGCGCTGCCATGCAACCAAGACCAGCAGCTGTGACGGCCTGGCGGTAAATGTCATCGGCGACATCGCCCGCAGCAAAGACGCCGGGAACATTGGTGAGGGTGGTCCCGGCCTGCGTCTCGATATATTTGTTGGGCTTCAGCTTGATCTGCCCTTCAAACAGGCTTGAAGCCGGCTCATGACCGATGGCCACGAACAGCCCATCGAGGGCATGGCGCGTGCTGACCCCGGTTTGCACATCGCGCAGCACCAGTTCCTTGACGCCGGGCGGGTCCTGCTCGCCGCAAATTTCCGCAACCTCGTGATTCCAGATGACCTTGACATTGCTGGCCGCCATCAAGCGCTCCTGCAAGATCCGCTCGGCACGAAAATGATCGCGCCGGTGCACCACCGTGACCTCGGCCGCAATATGGCTGAGGTAAAGCGCCTCCTCGACCGCGGAATTGCCGCCCCCGATCACGTATACGCGCTTGCCACGAAAGAAAAACCCGTCGCACGTGGCGCAGGCCGACACGCCATAGCCCTTGAATTTTTCTTCCGAGGGCAGACCCAGCCAGCGCGCCTTCGCGCCGGTGGCGATGATCAGCGCGTCGCAGGTGTAAAGGTCGCCATTGTCACCGGTAAGCCTGAAGGGCCGCTGGCTCAGATCAACCGCCCCGACATGATCGCTAATCATGGTCGTGCCAACGTGCTCGGCCTGCAGGCGGAATTGTTCCATCAACCAAGGCCCCTGCACAGGTTCGGCAAAGCCCGGATAATTTTCGACGTCGGTGGTGATCATCAACTGGCCGCCGGGCTCGGCCCCGGCAATCAGCACCGGCTTGAGCATGGCGCGGGCAGCATAGATCGCCGCAGTGTAACCGGCTGGGCCCGCGCCAAGGATGATCAGGCGGGCATGTTGCGTGGTAGGAGCCATGACAGGGTCGCCTCAGTGCTTCTTGCGGCGCAGCGGGCGGCGGTGCCGGGCGACGAGCTTCTTTGCGGGATGGCCCTGGTCAAAGCCGACCACGACCGTGAAATCCTGATCTTCCGTTTCGCCATTATTGGGGATCAGCATGGGCTGCGAAATCGCCGTGAAGCTGCCCTGCGTGTGATCAGCGGGGATATTCACGGCAACTTTGACAAAATCCGTTCCAGCGGCTTTTTGATCACTCTCGCGACGGACGGCAAAGCGCACCGGCACTTCAAAGGTCCCCGGCTTGCCGTCCGGCCCGAGCAGAACCCGCCCCTCCGCCCCCACCTTGATGGCGATCTGACCATTTTCGAGGTCGCATTGGCGCGCCACATTGTCGAGCGAAAACTGGTAATCGACCGAGCTGTTGCCAGTCCCGCCAACACGCACATCCGAAGCGCCATCCAGAATTTCGATATGCGGACAAATGATATCCGCATCTTTTTTGGGCGTGGTGGCGAGCGGCGGCGGCGAGGTCGTGTGGAATGCCAGCAATGAGGCGAGCGGGCTCGAAGTGCTGGCAGGGGCTCCCGGAGACTGAGGCCCGCCCATGGCACCGCAGCCCGCAAGGGTCAAAGTTAAGCCGGCCGCCAGCGCCATGCCGCATTTGCCTCGAAACAGCATTGAACGATCACGCATGACTTGGGCTCCCGCCTGAAATCTGGTTTTGTGGTTTAGCCGATCAGGGCAAGCTCTCATAGCCCTGTTTGAAGCCCTTCAATTGCAGGGGAATGCCGACACCCTGCTCCGGCGTCTGGAAGATGATGAAGGTCGCGACCTTGCCATTTTCCAGCTGCTTCAAGAGCTTGTCGTCAAGCACGGTTTCCGCGACGCAGCCATGGACATCGCCCTCGACGATGCAGCGCACGAAATTGACGCGTCCAATATCGGTCTTGTCGATCTTCAGGCCAAGGCCCGAGGGCAGCAGCACGCCGAGCGGCACCACGACGCGCAACAAATGGCTCTTGCCGTCGGCGGTTTTCAAAGCCACTGCCATCAAGGTGAGATTGGGCTGGTCTTCGGCGCTGACCTTCTGCACCAGGGCGCATTGCTGCTTGGTGGCCCCCACCGGCGTGCGGCAACGCATGTCCCAATCGCCATATTTGGCCTTGATCACACCTTGCGCGTGCGCGCCTGCGGCCGAAAAGAGAAGCGCCCCGGCGAGGCAGGCAGTCGAAACGATAAAGCCAAATTGCCGCATGAACATCCCGGTGAGTCAGGCTCGGCCCGCCGAACAGGAAATTTTCTTCCGGCAGGCAGCGTCCCTCGAATTGATGACGCAGAGCTTCCTAGCGCACCGCGCCCTGCCTTGCAAATGACGCCGGACAGTCAAATCACCGCGTGCTTTACCAACGCCCTGGTGCGGCATGCATTCTTTGCAGCGCGCTATTGACGCAAGTCGCAATCCCGCCGCAATGTTGCACCTCGCCACAGATTGTGGTTTTGACATTAGTCAAGGTGGTGGCTTGAATCGGCATCACCAAGGGTTCACGCGGAGAGACGGCGACATGTCTGGAAGAAATAGAATGCTGAAGATCGCGGCGCTGGCCGTTCTCATGGGTTTGCCATCATTGGCGATGGCGGCCGGCCCGATCGGCTATGCCCTGCCGGGACAGGTTGGATTCATCCCCGCTGATACTTCGGTGGCCCACGACATCCACGCTTTTCACAATGACCTGCTCCTGCCCATCATCACGGTGATCTCACTGTTTGTGCTGGGACTTCTGATTTATGTGGGCGTCCGTTTCAACGAAAAGAACAACCCGGTGCCCTCGCGCACCACGCACAATACCATGCTGGAAATGGCATGGACGGTGATCCCGATCCTGATTCTGGTCATCATCGCCGTGCCGTCCTTCAAACTCCTGACCGACCAGTTGACCCTGCCCAAGCCCGACGTCACCATCAAGGTCACCGGGCATCAATGGTATTGGTCCTATGCCTACCCCAAGGGTCAGGGCGACTTTTCGTTTGATTCGATGCTCATCCCCTCCAACAAGATCGACAAGGCCAAAGGCCAATTGCGGCTTTTGTCGGTTGACAACCCCGCCGTTGTGCCGGTCGGCAAGAACATTCTCGTGCAGGTCACCGGCGCGGACGTGATCCATTCCTTCACCGTGCCGTCATTTGGCGTCCGTATCGATGCCATTCCGGGTCGCCTGAACGAGACCTGGTTCAAGGCCGACCATACCGGCACTTTCTACGGCGAATGCTCGAATATCTGCGGGCAGAACCACGCCTACATGCCGATTGAATTCAAAGTCGTGAGCCAGGCCGATTACGCGGCGTGGTTGCTCACCGCCAAGAAGCAATTCGCTATGGCGGGCTCCAGCCCCGTGCAGGTGGCGACGGCCCTGCAAGCCCCTGCGCACTGACAACAGGCTCCTGACCAACATCATGCTGATTATGAGGATCAAACCATGACATCAAACGCAGCCAGCGCCGATCACGGCCACGGCGATCATCCAATTCCCACAGGCTGGCGTCGCTATTTATTTTCGACGAACCACAAGGACATTGGCACGCTTTACATCATCTTTGCCGTCATTGCCGGCCTGATCGGCGGCACTTTGTCGGTGGCAATGCGCGCCGAATTGATGAGCCCGGGCATCCAGGTTTTCAACCATCTTTCCGGGATCATCGACGGCAACAGCACCCGCGCTGCCGCGAAGAATCTCTACAATGTGTTCATCACCGCGCATGGCGTCATCATGATCTTCTTCATGGTCATGCCCGCGATGATCGGCGGTTTTGGCAACTGGTTCGTGCCGCTGATGATCGGCGCGCCGGATATGGCCTTCCCGCGGATGAACAACATCTCGTTCTGGTTGCTGCCTTTCTCGCTGACCCTGCTGCTGACTTCGATGTTTGTCGAAGGCTCGCCCGGCATGAACGGCTTTGGCGGCGGCTGGGTGATGTATCCGCCCATGTCGACGATCGGCACGCCGGGCCCGGCGATGGATTTCGTGATTCTCTCGATCCATCTCGCCGGTGCTTCATCGATCCTTGGCGCGATCAATTTCATCACCACCATCTTCAACATGCGCGCGCCGGGCATGACCCTGCACAAGATGCCGTTGTTCGTGTGGTCGGTGCTGGTGACCGCCTGGCTGCTGGTTCTGTCGCTCCCGGTTCTGGCTGGTGCGATCACCATGCTGCTGACCGACCGCAACTTCGGCACCACCTTCTTTGATCCGGCCGGCGGCGGCGACCCGGTGCTCTATGAGCATCTGTTCTGGTTCTTCGGCCATCCGGAAGTCTATATTCTGATCCTGCCGGGCTTTGGCATCATCAGCCAGATCGTTTCGACCTTCTCGAAGAAGCCGGTGTTCGGTTATCTCGGTATGGCCTATGCGATGGTGGCGATTGGCGCCGTCGGGTTCCTCGTCTGGGCGCACCACATGTATACGGTGGGCCTGCCGCTCGATGTGCAGCGCTATTTCGTGTTCGCAACCATGGTGATCGCGGTGCCAACCGGCATCAAGATCTTCTCGTGGATTGCCACCATGTGGGGCGGCTCGATCTCGTTCCGTCTGCCGATGATTTGGGCGGTGGGCTTCATTTTCCTGTTCACCATTGGCGGCGTCAGCGGCGTGGTGCTGGCAAATGCTGCTGCCGACCGGGCCCTGCACGACACCTACTACGTGATTGCGCATTTCCACTATGTGCTGTCGCTCGGTGCTGTGTTCTCGCTGTTTGCGGGTTTCTACTACTGGTTCCCGAAAATGTCGGGCTACATGTACAATGAAACGCTGGGCAAGGTGCATTTCTGGTTGATGTTCATCGGCGTCAATCTCACCTTCTTCCCGCAGCACTTCCTTGGACTGGCCGGCATGCCGCGCCGTTACATCGACTATCCCGATGCCTATGCGCTCTGGAACAATGTGTCGTCGTGGGGTTCCTACATCTCCTCGATCGGCGTGCTTGTGTTCCTCTACACCGTTTATGAGGCCTTTGCGGCCAAGCGGTTGGCTGGCGATAATCCTTGGGGTGTTGGCGCAACGACGCTGGAATGGACGCTGTCGTCACCGCCGCCGTTCCATCAGTTCGAGACGCTGCCGCGCATCGGCGACGCCGCCGCCCACTGAAATCGCGGTGCCGGACGTCAAGCCCGGCACCCACTTCCACGCGTTAATTTGAGGTCAGATCACGTGAGTTACGTTACCGGTGCTCATATTGAATGGACGGGTTCGGAAGCGACCCCCGGCGATTATCTCGCGCTGCTGAAGCCGCGCGTGATGTCGCTGGTGGTGTTCACGGCGCTGGCCGGTCTGCTGATGGCACCGGGGCCGATCAACCCGCTGGTCGGCTTCATGTCGCTGCTGCTCATCGCGGTGGGGGCCGGTGCTTCAGGCGCGCTCAACATGTGGGTCGACAGCGACATTGACGCGATCATGTCGCGCACCCAGAAGCGCCCGATCCCGGCGGGCAAGATTTCCCGAGATCAGGCGCTGGCCTTTGGCCTGACGCTTTCGGTTTTCTCGGTGGCCCTGCTCGGCATTGTCGCCAATATCGCGGCGGCGGCGCTGCTGGCCTTCACCATTTTCTTCTATGTCGTGATCTATTCGATGTGGCTGAAGCGCCTGACGCCGCAGAACATCGTCATTGGCGGTGCCGCCGGGGCATTCCCGCCGATGGTCGGTTATGTCGCCGCCACCGGCCACGTCAGCCTGGGCTCCGTGGTGCTTTTCAGCATTATTTTCCTGTGGACGCCGCCGCATTTCTGGGCGCTGGCGCTGCTGAAATCGGAAGATTACGCCAAGGCGGGCATACCCATGATGCCAAATGCCAAGGGCGCGGATCGCACCAGACTGGAAATCCTGCTCTACACGCTGCTGCTGGTGCCGGTTGCGGTGGTGCCATGGCTAATGGGTGCGGCATCGGTGACCTATGGGATCATCGCCATGGTCGCGGGCGCCCTCATGCTGGTCGCCGCGCTGCGGGTCTACAAGCTGCGCGAAGGCGCTGAGGCTGACCTTGCCGCCAAGCAATTGTTTGCTTTCTCAATTCTTTACCTGTCCCTGCTGTTTGCCGAATTCATCGCTGAACACGGCTTGGGGCTGGCATCAGGCCTGCTGTAACAGGTTGCTTCGAAAGGTTGCCTCCATGGATCAGAAACTCACCGGAACTTCGGCCCCCAGCGGCATCGTGCTGACGCCAGCGCAGCTGCGCAGCCGCAAAGCCCGCAGCATCGCCATCGGCTGTGCCGTCGGCGCCTTGGTGATTTTCTTTTACGCCCTGACCATCATCAAGCTCGGGCCGCACGCTCTGGATGGTGGCTGGTAATGAAGCAGCGAGCCCTCACCAACAGGTCTCTCGGCGTCATCATTGCCACTGTATTTGCCGGCATGATCGGCATGGCCTATGCCGCCGTGCCGCTGTATCGGATGTTCTGCGAAGCCACCGGCTACAATGGCACCGTGACGCAGGCCGATGGCTCCCCGCACCCGCTTGGCAAAAGGATGATGCGCGTTGAATTCGACGCCAATGTCGGGCCGGGCCTCGACTGGAGCTTCGCGCCGGAAACCCAATCAGTTGAAGTGCGCACCGGGCAGGTAAAGACGGTCTATTACAAATTCACCAATAATTCGGATCATACCGAAACGGCCCGCGCAGTCGATAACGTCGCGCCTTTGCGCGCCGGGCAATATGCCGTTAAAATTCAGTGTTTCTGTGACACGATTCACACCCTGAAGCCTCATCAGACCGTCGAGTTGCCGCTGGTGTTCTATTTGAGCCGCAGGTTGGAGGCTTCGCGAGAAATGCAAGGTGTCAATGCCGTGACGTTCTCCTATACCTTGTATGAAAACAAGGGACGAGCGCTGAACGGTTGATGCAGTGGGATGAGTTTGTCCGGCGAGAAAGCAAGAGCGGGACAGACTGGAAATTTGGAGAGAGTTGAATGTCAGACGCGCATGCCAAACCTAATCATGACTATCATCTGGTCAACCCAAGCCCATGGCCGCTGGTGGGTTCGCTGGCGGCTTTTGTCACGGCTATTGGCCTCATCACCTCCATGCATGGGATGCATATTGCAGGCGTAAAGCTCGGGCCGTTCCTGTTTGGCGCCGGGTTTCTCGGCATTATCTACACCATGGCCTCCTGGTGGCGTGATGTGATCCACGAGGCCAATGATCTTGGCGATCACACCCGTGTGGTGCAGATCAGCCATCGCTATGGCATGATTCTGTTCATCATTTCGGAAGTCATGTTCTTTGTGGCCTGGTTCTGGGCTTTTTTCCATTCCAGCCTGTTTCCCGGCGCCACCATCCAATATGCCCGTGATGCCTTCACGCACGGTGTCTGGCCGCCCAAGGGCACCCTGGCGATTGATCCGTGGGATTTGCCGCTGCTCAACACGCTGCTGCTGCTGACCTCCGGCACCACAGTCACCTGGGCGCATCATGCCTTGCTGCATAATGATCGCAAGGGCCTCAAGCAGGGTCTGGCGCTGACCATCATCCTTGGCATGCTGTTCACGACCTGCCAGGCCTATGAATATATTCACGCGCCCTTCGCCTTTGCCCATTCGATTTATGGCGCGACCTTCTTCATGGCGACCGGCTTCCATGGTTTCCATGTCATTGTCGGGACAATTTTCCTGCTGGTGTGCCTGTTCCGCGCCAATGCCGGGCAATTTACACCAAAGCAGCATCTCGGCTTCGAGTTCGCGGCATGGTACTGGCACTTCGTCGACGTTGTCTGGCTGTTCCTGTTTTCCTGCATCTATGTGTGGGGCTCATGGGGCGCGGTGATCGAGCACGCGCGCTGACCCTTGCGTAAGGAAAATGGCTGAAAAGGGCGGCTGCGGTCGCCCTTTTTTTTGATGTTTCGGGAGAAAGCACATGCGGGTTTTGTTGATCGGATCAGGCGGCCGCGAACATGCGCTGGCCATGGCCATGCGCAAAAGCCCGCGCCTCACCGCGCTTTTTGCCGCGCCCGGCAATCCCGGCATCGCCGCGCTGGCCGAATGTGTGGCACTCGATGCCGCAGATCACGCCGCCATTTCGGAATTTTGCCGAAATCAGCACATTGATCTGGTGGTGATCGGCCCGGAAGTGCCACTGGTAGCGGGCCTCGTCGATGGGCTTGTGGCGCAGGGAATTGCCTGCTTTGGCCCGACCAAAGCGGCCGCCCAGCTGGAAGGCTCGAAGGGTTTCACCAAGCGCATCTGCGATGCCGCCGGCCTGCCTACGGCCGCATATCAGGCCTTTGATCGGCTCGCTCCGGCCATGGACGCGCTGGCGCGTCTCGGTGCGCCCCTGGTGGTAAAAGCCGACGGGCTTGCTGCCGGCAAGGGTGTCGTGGTGGCCGAAACCGTCGCCGAAGCCGAAGCGGCGCTGCAAAATATCTTCATGGCCCCCGGCGCCCGCGTTGTGCTCGAAGAGAAACTCGAAGGCGAGGAAGTTTCGTTCTTTGCCCTCTGCGATGGCCGCAACGCGTTGTATTTTGGTTCGGCGCAGGATCATAAACGCGTTGGGGAGGGCGACACAGGCCCCAATACCGGCGGAATGGGTGCCTATGCGCCCGCTCCGCGCATGACACCGGATCTGGTTGAAGAGGTGATGGCGCGAATCATCCGCCCCACCCTTGCGGAAATGAACCGCCGCGGCACCCCGTTTGCCGGCATGTTGTTTGCCGGGCTGATGCTCACCACGGATGGCCCCAAGCTCATTGAATTCAACACCCGCTTTGGCGACCCGGAAACGCAGGTGCTGTTGCCGCTGTTGCAGGATGATCTCCTGAGCCTGCTCGACGCCAGCGCTCATGCTAGCCTGCCAGCACACAGCCCGGCTCTGCGCGGGGGCGTGGCCCTGACCATTGTCGTCGCCGCCAAGGGCTATCCTGCCTCACCGAAGCATGGCGGCATCATTGAAGGGCTCGAAGCCGCGGTGGCCCTGCCCGGCGTCATCATCACGCAGGCCGGAACCGGATTGAAGGATGGCCATCTCGTTGCGACGGGCGGCAGGGTTCTCAACATCACAGCGCTGGGCGCGACCTATGAAGAAGCCGCCACGCGTGCTTATGCCGCCTTGACCACCGTCACTTATGCTGACGGCATCTGGCGGCGCGATATCGGCTGGCGCGTGCGCGGCATGTCACCGGCGCGCGAGGCGCTCTAGCCAATCCGGCAAAACGACTTATGTATCCAAACAGGTTGTCCACAGACGCAGGTCGTGATGGACGCAGTTCCAGCACAGGGCGCGACGGCCAGCATCGTCGTGAAGCAAATCATGAGTGATCAGGAAGCCAACCGCCTGTCGGCGCGGGCAACGCGCTATTTGCGCGTGGGTGCCAATCTCAGCGGGGTTGCGGCGCGCATGGCCGGCGCCCGCATCATGGGCACCTCCGACGCGCGCGCCGGCAATGCCGCAGCCCTCACTCAGGCGCTAGGTGGCCTGAAAGGGCCGCTGATGAAGGTCGCGCAATTGCTGTCAACCATCCCCGATGCCCTGCCCCCGGAATATGCCGAAGAGCTCTCGAAGCTGCAATCCGAAGCGCCGCCGATGGGCGCCGCCTTCGTCAAGCGCCGGATGATCGCCGAATTGGGCGCCAACTGGCAGTCGCGCTTCGCCGCTTTTGATTTGAAGCCGGTCGCCGCGGCATCGCTGGGCCAGGTGCATCGCGCCTCGACACTTCAGGGCGCGCCAGTCGCGGTGAAGCTGCAATATCCTGACATGGCTTCAGCGGTGGAAGCCGATCTCTCGCAATTGGAAATTCTGTTCGCGCTGCAACGCCAGATGGATGGCTCGATCGACACCCGCCAGATCCTGAAGGAAATCGCCGAGCGGGTGCGCGAGGAGCTGGATTACTTGCGCGAAGCCAAGCACGCCCGGCTTTACGGCCGGATTTTGCAAGGCAATGTCCATGTTCGTGTTCCGACGCTGCACGAGAACCTCTCAACCCGGCGCTTACTGACGCTGGGCTGGCTGGAAGGCACCCGGTTGCTCACCTACAAGCAAGCCGCGCAGGAACATCGCAACACCATTGCCCGCGCCATGTTCGAGGCGTGGTGGTCGCCGATGCTGCGGGCCGGGATCATCCACGGCGATCCACACCTCGGCAATTATACCGTGTTTGAGGAGGATGGTGCACCGCAGGGCATCAACCTTCTGGATTATGGCTGCGTGCGGATATTCCCGCCCTCATTCGTGGGCGGGGTCATCGATCTCTATTGCGGGCTGCGCGACAATGACGAAGCGCGCATCGTCCACGCCTATGAGACCTGGGGATTCAAGGGTTTGAAACGCGAATTGATCGAGGTTCTCAACATCTGGGCGCGCTTCATTTACGGCCCGGTGTTCGATGATCGCGAACGTACCATCGCCGATGGCGTCAAGCCCGGCGAATATGGCCGCAAGGAAGCCTATCAGGTGCATCAGGAATTGAAACGCAAGGGGCCGGTGACGATCCCGCGCGAATTTGTGTTCATGGATCGTGCCGCCATCGGCGTCGGCGGCGTCTTGCTGCATCTCGATGCCAAACTGAATTTCAGCACTCTGTTTCGTGAATTCATCGAAGGCTTCGCGGTGGAAGCCCTCGCCCAGCGCCAAACCCAGTTACTTGATGCGGTAGGCCTGGAGCCTTCCGCACCAAAGCGCGCGAGCTAGAAAGCTGTTTCCACCCGCGTCAAGGCGGCCTTGAGTTTCTCGACCGCACGCGACCACTCGACCACCCGCTCGCGGTTTTCCTCGACGATCTCTTCAGGCGCGCGAGCGACAAAATCCTTGTTGGCGAGCTTGGCTTCGGTTTTGCCAATCTCGCCATCCAGTCGGGCAATTTCCTTTTTCAACCGCGCCGCCTCATTGGCAAGGTCAACAATGCCCGCCAGCGGCAGCGCCACCACGGTGCCACGCACCAGAAACTGTGCCGCTCCCTTGGGCGAACTGGTGGCAGATTCAAGCCCGGATGTGCGCGCCATGCGGCCCATGGTTTCCTGCCACTTGTGCGCGCGCGCCTGCAATGGTGCATCGGCGCCCACCAGCACCACCGGCATCTGCACATTGCCGGGCACGTTCATCTCATTGCGCAGCGAGCGGATTTCCGAAATCAGCTCAACCACCCAGCCGATTTCAGCTTCGGCAGCCGAATTCTCGAGACCTTCAAGCTCCGGCCAGGGCGCAAGCGCCAGCACGCCTTCGCCAGACGGCTTGATGGCAGCCCAGATTTCCTCGGTCAGGAAGGGCATGAACGGATGCAGCAGCTTCACGGTCTCGCGCAGCAGGAACGCCGTGGTAGCCCTTGCCTCAAGCTTGGCCGCGCCATCGCCCCCCTGCAAAACCGGTTTGGCAAGTTCGAGATACCAATCGCAGTAAACACCCCAGACGAATTGATAGGCGGCATTGGCCGCATCGTTGAAGCGGTAGGCCTCGATGGCAGCCGTGATGGCCTGGCGGGCCTTGCCGAGTTCGCCCATCGCCCATTGGTTGAGCGCCTCGCTAACGCCATGCGGATCAAAGCCTTCGGGAACCAGCAGAGCCTCATTCATTTCAGCAAAGCGTGCGGCATTCCAGAGCTTGGTCGCAAAATTGCGATAGCCTTCGACGCGCGAGGTAGCAAGCTTGATGTCGCGACCTTGCGCCGCCATGGCGCAGAGCGTGAAGCGCAAGGCATCGGCACCATATTGATCGACAAGGGCGAGCGGGTCGATGACATTGCCTTTCGACTTCGACATTTTCGCGCCCTTCTCGTCGCGCACCAGAGCGTGGATGTAGATGTCCTTGAAAGGCACCTCACCCATAAAATGCATCCCCATCATCATCATCCGGGCCACCCAAAAGAATATGATGTCAAAGCCCGTGACCAGCGTTGACGTTGGGTAATAGCGGGCAACCTCAGGCGTATTGTCGGGCCAGCCGAGGGTGGAGAAGGGCCAGAGCGCGGAGGAAAACCAGGTGTCGAGAACGTCGGGATCGCGGCGAAGCGTAAAGGAAGCGCCTTGGCTCCTCATCGCGCTTTCGACATCAGGCGATATGGTTCCATCGCTAGTATATTTTGCCCAAGCGGCGGCGTAGGCAAGCTCTTCGGTCTCTGCGACAAACAGGTCCGTTGGATTGTTTTCAAAATTTGGCCCATACCAAACCGGAATCTGATGCCCCCACCAAAGCTGGCGCGAGATGCACCAGGGCTGGATGTTGTTCAGCCATTCAAAATAGGTTTTCTCCCAGTTTTTCGGGATGAAACCGGTCTGGCCGTCGATCACTGCTTTCAGCGCAGGCTGCGCCATGGTCTTGGCATCCACATACCATTGATCGGTGAGATAAGGCTCGATCACCACGTTTGAGCGGTCGCCATGCGGCACCATGTGGCTGTGTGGCTCGATTTTGGCGAGAAAGCCTTTGGCGGCCATCATTTCGACAATGGCAACGCGCGCGGTGAAGCGATCCATTTGGTTCAGGCTGTCAAAACGCTCTGAGCTCATGTTTAGGGTTTCGGCCTCATTAAAATTTGGCGTAATCCGCCCCTGCCGATCCAGCACATTGATCTGCTTCAACCCATGCCGCTTGCCGACTTCGAAATCATTGAAATCATGCGCGGGGGTGATCTTCACCGCGCCGGTGCCTTTTTCGGGGTCAGCGTAATCATCGCCAACAATCGGAATCACCCGACCAACCAGCGGCAGCACGACATTGCGGCCAATCAGATGCTTCAGCTTCTCGCTTTCTGGATGCACGGCGACGCCGCTGTCACCCAGCATGGTTTCGGGCCGCGTGGTGGCGACCTGAATATAGGTTGTGACATCATCGGCATTGTCAGCGACGCCTTGCAGCGGATAGTTGAAATAATACAAATGGCCGTTGGGGCTTTTGTCCAAAACCTTTTTCAACGCGGCAGCGTTGAGCGGCACGGCATTGCCTTCCGCATCCTTGTCATCGCGCGACCATTTGAACGCGCCCTTGCATTCGACCTGCACGACTTCCAGATCGGAAATCGCGGTCTGGAAATGCGGATCCCAATTGACGAGGCGCTTGTCCCGGTAAATCAGCCGCTCATTGTAGAGTTGCACAAACACCTTGGCCACGGCGCGCTGCATCTGGCCCTGCTCGCCTTCCTGGCGATTGCCCATGGTGAAGCGCAAGCGTGACCAGTCACAAGAGGCGCCGAGGCGCTTCAATTGACCGATGATCGCGCCGCCGCTCTCCTCTTTCCAACGCCAGACCTTTTCGAGAAAAGCCTCGCGCCCCAGCGTGCGCCGGTCAGGCTCGCCGCGTTCCGCCAATTGCCGCTCCACCACCATTTGCGTGGCTATGCCAGCATGATCGGTGCCCGGTTGCCAGAGCACGTCCTTGCCGCGCATGCGCTCGAAGCGGCAGAGAATATCCTGCAATGTATTATTGAGCGCGTGGCCCATATGCAGGTTGCCGGTCACATTCGGCGGCGGAATGACGATGGTGAAGGGCGCCGCGCCCTTGCGATCCTCGCGTCCGGCCTTGAAGGCTTGCGCCTCCTCCCAAGCCGCAGCAACACGCGCCTCGACGGCGGCCGGATCGAATGTCTTTTCCATCATGAAACATCACACCAAAGCAAGCACGCCAGGAAGGCGCTAGGTGGCGTCAAGAAGCGCAGCATAGCAGTGCTGTCAATGCCGCAGCTTCAAGTTTTCTCAGCGTCCGCCGCGCGCGACCCGCTCGATTTCCGCGCGCACCAGTTTTTCGACCATGACTGGCAGATTGTCATCGAGCCAGGTCTTCAGCATCGGGCGCAGCATATCGCGCGTCAGTTGCTCGATCAGCGGCTTGTTGTCGAGCATCACCGATTTTGCCAAGGCATCGAAGGATGACGCGACGGCGGCATCGGTGAAGGGCGACGCCAGCGGATCAGCAGGAGTTGGTTCCGCACCTTCGAGCAAGGGGAACGGCTGCGGCGCTGCCGCCCGGAAATCAGTAACCAGACGGGTCGCGACCACATCGGGATGGTCAGCCAGATCAATCACATCGGCCATATCATCGACCGGCGGAGCGCTAGCCTCGCTGGTCACCGGCTCAACCGCCGGCAACGCCTCAGGCAAAGGTTGATCCGCGCCGACATCGCGCAATTCATAAGCGGCTTCCGGTTCCTCATGTGCAGGCATCTCCGCATGCGGCGGGGCCACAGGTTCGGCGGGCGCGAGGTCTACAGGCGCGAGTTCGACGGGCGCATGCTCTTTGGGCGGCGTTGTTTCGGGGGCATCGCTGCCCAATTTGTCATCGGCAATGATTCGGCGGATCGATGCGAGGATTTCCTCCATCGAACTATCCGCGCCCGGACGCGTGCGTTTGGTATTGACGCCGGACAGCCCCGCTTCCGGTGCGGCTTGGGTTGCTTGAGCTGCTGAAATCTTCACTGTTCAACCCGCATGTTATCCCAGAAATCTGACAGACCGCACCAGTTGGCCAATTCAGGCCTAAACCACATCTGTCAAAAAGCTGCCCTGATCAACCATAGGGCGGCGACCGCTCAATGATCAAGGGGAGGAAGGTCACGCCTTTGTGGACAAACCCTGATCCATCAACGCCCGTCGGGCGTGCGCAGTCCGAACCACTTATCCTTGACCTGACGATAATGCACATTGGCATCATAGATCGGTGCATGCAGATGCAAATTGGTCGCAGACAGGCGTCCGGTCGCCGCCACAAGAGAATAGGTCGAGACCACGTAATCATGTTGCGCCGAAACCAGCGCAACCCGCGCGTTGAGCAGCACCTGCTGGGCGTTGAGCACGTCAAGCGTGGTGCGCTGGCCAACCTTGGCTTCTTCGCGCACACCGCGCAGCGCTGTTTCCGCAGCTTTCACCGCCGCGATCGAAGAAATGATGGCTTCGCGCGCGCTGGTCACCTGACCCCAGGCCGTGATCACCGCAGCGCGGACATTGACGCGTTGCAGATCAACCTGCAAGCGCTGCTGTGCCAAAGTCTCCTTGGCACCGCGCGTTGAAGCCTCTGCACTGCCGCCATCATAGATCGGCACGGAAATCTGGCCTATGATCGAAGCCGTATTGGCCTGCGAGCCGGGGAATGTCTGAAAATCCCAACTATGCGACAGCGATCCCGCCACGCTCACGGTCGGATAAAGCGCGCCCTCGGCGATTTTCACCTGCAAGGCCGCCGCATCGACCCCATGCAGCATCGCCTGAATCAGCGGGTTTTCAGCCTGCGACATGGCAATCGCCTGCCCCAGCGTGTGCGGCACCAGTTGCAGCAACGGCTTGGCCGGCGCCAGCTTGCGGGGCTGCGTCCCAATCACCGCGCGGTAATTGGCGATGTCGGCTTCAAGATTGCTCTGGGCCACAAAAAACGTCGTGCGGGCTTGCGCCAGACTGGATTGGGCTTGCGCCACATCGGTTTGCGTCAGCTGCCCAACCTTGAACTGGTCGGTGGTCTGGCGCAATTGCTGCTGCAACACTTTGATATTGTTGGTATCAAGATTGAGAATGGCGCTGTCGCGCAACACATTCATATATTGCGTCGCGCCATTCAGCAGTACGGCCTGCTCATCATTGCGCATGGTCTCGCGCGCCGCGAGCATTTTTGATTCGGCCTGCGAAATGCCGTTGCCGACGCGGTTGCCATTCCACAATGTCTGGTTGACGGTGACGCCAACCGTGCGCGGAAAGGTGTTGGTTCGGGTAAAAGGCAGCACGGATTGCGTCTTGGTGAGATTATTTTGCGCCCCGCCGGTCAGGGCACCGCTCACGGTGGGCCGTCCCGCCGCCTCTGCCAGAGGAATGCCCTCATCGGCGGCCCGCACGGCAGCGCGCTGGGAATTGAGATCGGGATTGTTGAGATAGGCCCGTGCCAGAGCCGACGAAATGGTTTCAGCCCGCGCAAGCGAGGTAGGAATGAGAATGACACTCAAGCCCAGCACAAGACGCCAATGAGACATGAACCATCCAACCTTATCAAGCTTTATCAGCCGCGAATTGTCCCGACTCATGCGTGACATTAGCAGAATCTTAAGTGCTTTTGCCGCGTGTTTCAACCGTTAGCCGATGCCGCGACGATAATATCGCCGAGGCGACACATATATGTGACACTCTTGCCCTGTCGATCAGAAGGCAAAACCGGTGGGCTTGGCAAATCCCTCAATCATATCAGCGTGACAGCTGAACAACGGACGCTCGCCGACCGTGCCTTGTGCAACATCTAGTCGCACCGCCTCGCCAACCACGTCGCTCTGCGCACGCACGCCCACCAGGCGACCGCCGGGCGCGATCTGCGCCAGCAAAGCCGCGGGCAGGCGCTCGAAAGCGCCGTTGAGAATGACCAGATTGAAGGGCGCTGCGGCGGCCGCACCATTGGCAACTTCGCCAGGAACGGCCCTTGCATTGGCGAGCCCGAGCTGCGCGAAAGCCGCATTGGCAGCGCTGACGCGGCCTGCATCGGCTTCGACCATCACCACCTCGCGGGCCAGCCCGGCGATCAGCGCCGCGCCGTAACCCAGCCCGCCCGCCAGATCAAGCACCCGATCTTCCGGGCTGATGGCCGCCGCCTGCAACAGCCGGGCCAAAACCATGGGTGCGAGCAGCCGCCTTGGCGGTTGCCCCGGCAAGGCGAGCGCGGCATCACTATAAGCGCGTGCCTCAAGCGCGGGCGGCAGAAACGCCTCGCGTGGCACGCTCAAAAGCCGATCGATGACATCGAGATTGGTCACATCATAGGTGCGAACCTGACCGTCAACCATGGTTCGGCGCGCGAGCGCTGCTGGGTTCGAGAGCGGTTGCGTCAGAATTTGAACGGTCATTGCGGCAAGATCCTGAAAACAGCCAAAGCGGCGACGTCATAAACAAGGATGGCGTGCTTATAAGGGAGGCGCGGCCCTCATGTCCACAGGCCCTTTCGATCAAGACCGCTTTCAGGCCGCACCGCGTAGCCGTAGCCAACACGAATCCGCGATCTTCCGCAAAATCCTGCCCACCGTCATGATGTCGCAGCCGCCCGCCATCATGGGCACAGCCCTTGGCTTTCCCCACAATCAAGCCAGAGGCGCCCGCACGATGTTGATCAAGGGCTTGCTCGCGTCCAGCCGGTTGATATTCTCTGCCATGGCTTGCTGGCGGCGGCGCATCGTCCCGGCTGTCCAGCCACTCATGTGCGGCGTCATCACCACATTGTCGAGTTCACGAAACGCAAATTGCGAGGGCTCGGCTTCGGCTTCGCCCGCGGCGGGATAGCGATACCATGTGTCGATGATGGCCCCGCCGATCCGGCGCTCACGCAAAGCCGCATAGAGCGCCGCCTCATCGATTACCGCCCCGCGCCCGACATTGACGATCACCGCGCCGGGCCGCATGGCCGCGAATTCGCGCGCGCCAACCAGACCGCGGGTGGAATCGAGCAAAGGCAGCGTCACGACGATATAATCGGCGCTGGCCATGAAGGCGTCGCGGGCCTGCATGGGAAAATATTCATCAAACGCCAGCGCCGTATCGGGCCGCGTGCGGTTCATTACGTTGACTTTCATCCCGAAAGCGCGGCCCCGCTCGGCCAGAATGCGGCCGATATGGCCGAAGCCGATCAGGCCCAGGGTCGCCGCGCCAAGTTCGCTGCGCAGGGCACCGGGCCTGCCGGCCCAGAAATCCCATTGCCCGCGCCGCAATTGCTTGTCGGCCTCGATCAGCGGCACATGGCGTGCCAGCAGCGCGGCAAAGACATATTCGGCAATCGCCGCCTCATGGCCAAAACAATTGCACAGCGCCGCTTGGGCAGGCAGGCACGAGGTATCGATCGCATCGGTTCCGGCGGCAGGCGCCTGATAGAGCCGCAATGCCGTCGGCACCGGATCGCCAGCCCGCAACCTGATGCCAATGATGATGTCGGCCTCAGCAAAGCTCTCGCGCTCACCCGGCTTGTCGAGATCATCGGAGACGCAACGAATGGTGTGCGTCTGCGGCGCGTTGAGACCGGCCTCGAAGCCATCGCGAAACTGGGTGGCATTGCTGCCGTGGAATAGAATTTTCATCGTCTGCGTCTCGTCCGTGAGCCTCGGGCCCGGTTTGCCACATGGGTGGCTTGTTCATTGTCGTCCCTATCGCGCCGTCAGTTTCAATTCAATGCGGCGGTCTTGGGCGAGTGATGCCGCATCCTGACCCGGCGTCACCGGCTGATATTGCCCAAAACCGGCGGCCGCGAGCCGGTTGGGCGGCACACCCTTGGTAATCAGGTACTGGACAACCGCAATGGCCCGCGCAGCCGAGAGATCCCAGTTGGACTTGAACTGCGATGATTTGATCGGGCGGTCGTCGGTATGGCCATCAACCCGCAATATCCACGGAATTTCCGGCGGGATTTCCTGATCAAGCTCCTTGATCGCAACCGCGACTTGATCGATCTGGGCTTTGCCAGCCGCGCTGAGGCCTGCGGCACCGGAGGCGAACAAGACATCGGACTGGAACACAAAACGATCACCGACCCTGCGAATACCGGGCCGGTGCCCCAGAATTTCACGCAAGCGGCCAAAGAAATCCGAGCGGTAGCGGGCCAGTTCCTGCACCTTTTGCGCCAGAGCGAGATTGAGCCGCGAACCCAGATCGGCAATCTGCGCATCTTCGGTCTTGCCCTTGGCTTCGGAAGCATCGAGCGCTTGCTGGATGGCGGCAAGCTGGCTGCGCAGGGCGGCGATCTGCTGGTTGAGAATGTCGACTTCCGCCAAAGCCTGCACCGAAATCTGCTTTTGCGCATCGAGCGCGGCGCTGGCCTTGTCCGCCGCCCCGCCCTTGGCCCTGGCATTGGCGGCATTGGCATCCAGCAGCGCCTGCATGCGGGCCTTGTTGTCTTCGTCCGATTTCAGCGTGGCATTCAGCGCCAGCAGACTGGTTTCGGCATGCGCCCGATTGGCCCGCTCCAGCGCGAGCAGCGAGCGCAATTGCTCGACTTGCTGGTTGAGTTGATTGAGCGCCGAATTCTTGCCGGTGACATCCTGCGACAGGAAAAACTGCGACAGCATGAACACGGACAACAGAAAAATGATCACCAGCAGCATGGTCGATAGCGCATCGACGAAGCCCGGCCAATAATCGATCTGGCGCAGTGGCTTGCGCGCACGCCCAGCCATCAGTTTCGCTCGCTCTCGCGCGCCAGTCGTTCCAGCAGTTTGCGAATTTCAGCTTGTTGTGCCGCCTGCGCCTCCACCCAGTCGCGGATCATCTGCTGTTCGCCGCGCATGTGTTGCACCAGCCCCTGAATGCCCTCGGCCAGATTTGCCATGGCCACGGCGGCAGCACGGTTTTGCGACTGGTCAACCCCGGCGTTGATTTTCGCCAGCGCCCCCTCAAGCTGCGTCGGCGCCACGCCTTCGCTCGGCGCGGGTTCGAAGGTGCGAGCGGAAAGTGCGTCCTCAAGCTCGGTATAAAACCGGTTTTGCGCCTGACCTGCCTGCAAATCGAGAAAGCCGAGGATCAAGGAGCCCGAGAGGCCGAACAACGACGAGGTAAAGGACACGCTCATGCCGGCAATGGGCAGACGCAGCCCTTCCTTGAGGCTGTCGAACATCGATGAGGGGTCGCCCTTGGCCTGCATGGCGCCGATGACATCACTGATCGAATGCACGGTTTGCAGCAGGCCCCAGAAGGTGCCAAGCAAGCCAAGGAATATCAGCAAGCCGGTGAGATAGCGGGCCGTCTCGCGCGCCTCATCGAGCCTCGCCCCCACTGAATCGAGGATCACCCGCAGGGTCGAGGTCGTTATCGCATCCTTGCCGCTCTTGTCGGCCAGCAAGGCCGCCGCTGCAGCGAGCAGCACCGGCGCGCGCCCCGGCGTGCCGATGCCATTGAGCGCATTGACCCAGTGAATTTCGGGAAACAGCCGCACCACCTGGCGGATGCCGAGCAGGATGCCAATGAACAAAACAAACAAAATCAGACCGTTAAGGCCAGGATTGGCGAAAAACGCAATCTTGATCTGCTGGTAGAGAATGAGCGCCAAAAACCCGGCAAGCGCCAGAAACACCAGAATCCGCAGCAAGAAAATCCGCGGCGACGAAATTTTGTAAACGGGATGGGTTGAGTCCATCGTGTCAGTCTCGCCGTGCCGCAAAGCGTGGATGGATCATGATCAGAACTGCATGTGCTGGTTGGAAACAACTATAATATGCTTTGCAAAACAAAGCGAGATGGCGGGAAATGCGATTTCCGGCCGGTTTGAAATGCGAACGGCCAGTCGCCGACCATAAACCCAAGGCCGCATCGGAGCTACGCTCCCAGCAATGGCGCCGTTGATGGCGCGTAATCATCACCGTCATTGCGAGCGCCTTCCCCCGTCATTGCGAGCGCAAGCGAAGCAACCTAGGGGTTTCGTGGCACCTCCACCGCAGCAACCCACCAGGCCCCTGGGTTGCTTCGTCGCAGCGCTCCTCGCAATGACGGCGCGTGTTGGTGTGTGCTCATCCCCAGTCATTGCGAGCGCAAGCGAAGCAACCTAGGGGTTTCGTGGCACCTCCACCGCAGCAATCTCCCAGCCCCCTAGGTTGCTTCGTCGCTGCGCTCCTCGCAATGACGGTGTTGGGGGTGCGCAATCATCCCCGTCATTGCGAGCGCAGCGAAGCAACCTAGGGGTTTCGCGAAATCAACCCCGCAGCAACCCACCAGGCCCCTGGGTTGCTTCGTCGCAGCGCTCCTCGCAATGACGGCGCGTGATGGTGCGCCTTGCCATGACGGCGATGTTTGTGTGCGCCCTGTCGCTATCTGTGCATCGCCCCCGCTGCCATGGCTAGCGAGGACGTGTGCGCTGCCCGGTTCGCCGCGGCCGCCCCTCGCCACCGCCGAAATTATGCGGGCCCATGTCGGCATCGGTCGGCTTGTGGGCGCGGCTCGGCAGGTTGGCGGCGGCGCCATATTTGCGCGAGCCGCGATAGGCCCCCGCCGCATCTTCGACATCCTGCTGGCGTGCCAGCGGATCGCCCGCCAAAACCAGTTCGGTGGCTTGCAGACGCTTGATTTCATCACGCAGCCGCGCGGCATCCTCAAAATCGAGGTTCGCCGCCGCCTCGCGCATCCGCTTTTCGAGGTCGGCCAGTGTCGTCTTCATATTATGCCCGACCATCGCGCCCTGTGGCGCAAGCCCGGTATCGACCGTGACATGGTCGGCCTCGTAAACCGAGCCTAGAATATCGGCTATGCCGCGCCTGATCGTCGCCGGAGTGATGCCATTTTCGGCATTGTAAGCCTCCTGGCGCGCGCGGCGGCGGTTGGTTTCGGCCATCGCCCGCTCCATCGAGCCAGTGATCTGGTCGGCATAGAGGATGACCTTGCCATCGACATTGCGGGCGGCGCGGCCGATGGTCTGGATCAGCGACGTTTCCGAACGCAAAAACCCTTCCTTGTCGGCATCCAGAATCGCCACAAGCGCACATTCAGGAATATCCAGCCCCTCGCGCAGCAGGTTGATGCCTACCAGCACATCGAACGCCCCAAGTCGCAAATCGCGCAGGATTTCAATGCGTTCAATCGTATCAATATCCGAGTGCATATAGCGCACGCGCACCCCGTTCTCATGCAGATATTCGGTGAGATCTTCCGCCATGCGCTTGGTAAGCACCGTGACCAGCGTGCGATAACCCTGGCTCGCCACCAGCCGCACCTCGCCCAGCAGATCATCAACCTGCGCACGGGCCGGGCGGATTTCAACCGGCGGATCGATCAGCCCGGTCGGCCGGATCACCTGCTCGACAAAGACACCGCCGGTCTGGTCCATTTCCCACGTGCCGGGTGTCGCCGAAACGTGCACCGTCTGCGGGCGCATCGCCTCCCATTCCTCGAAGCGCAAGGGTCTGTTATCGAGGCAACTCGGCAGCCGGAAGCCATATTCGGCCAGCGTCGCCTTGCGCCGGAAATCGCCCTTGTACATGGCTCCGATCTGCGGCACGGTGACGTGGCTCTCATCAGCAAAAACCAGAGCATTATCCGGCAGGTATTCAAACAGCGTCGGCGGCGGTTCGCCCGGCAGACGCCCCGTGAGATAGCGGCTGTAATTCTCGATCCCAGCGCAGGACCCAGTCGATTCCAGCATTTCAAGATCAAAAATCGTGCGCTGCTCCAGCCTTTGCGCCTCAAGCAGCCGCCCACCGCGATAAAGCTCGTCAAGCCGGATTTTGAGTTCGCTCTTGATGGCCTTGATGCTCTGAATCAGCGTCGGGCGCGGCGTGACATAATGGCTGTTGGCATAGACCTTGATGAACTCAAGCTCCTGTTGCCTGGTGCCGGTCAGCGGATCGAATTCATCAATCGATTCAACTTCATCACCAAAAAACGAAATGCGCCACGCGCGGTCTTCATAATGCGCCGGGAACAGTTCCACCGTGTCGCCGCGTACACGGAAATTACCGCGGGCAAAATCGGGGGTGCGCTTGTATTGCAACGCCACCAGATCGGCAATGAGCTGGCGCTGGTCGATGCGCTCGCCAACTTTCAGGCCGAAGGTCATGGCCGTATAAGTCTCGACCGAGCCAATGCCGTAAATGCAGGACACGGACGCGACGATGATCACATCGTCACGTTCGAGCAGCGCGCGGGTGGCGGCGTGGCGCATCCGGTCAATCTGCTCATTGATGGAAGATTCTTTCTCGATATAAGTATCGGTGCGCGGAACATAGGCTTCCGGCTGGTAATAATCATAGTATGATACGAAATATTCCACCGCATTATTTGGAAAAAAGCTCTTGAACTCGCCGTAGAGTTGGGCCGCAAGCGTCTTGTTCGGCGCAAGAATCAATGCAGGACGCTGGGTTTTTTCAATCACCTGCGCCATCGTGAAGGTTTTACCCGAACCCGTGACGCCGAGCAGCACCTGATCGCGATCAAGCGCGGCTATGCCCTGCACCAGACCGGCAATCGCCGTCGGCTGATCACCCTTGGGCTCATACTCGCTGACGATCTCGAATTTCTTGCCGCCCTCCCATTTTTCCGGCCGCGTCGGCCGATGCGGCGTCCAGGGCTTTTTCGCACGCAGATTGGGGTCGCCCTGCTCCAGCAGCGCCTTCAGCGAGTCGATGGTCGCCATGGCCGGCGATACTTCCGGTGGGCGCGGGCGCACCCGCTTGGGATCATCGCCGGGCATGGTGACATTGCGGGCGAGGCTCTCCGCCAGAAACGCCGCCTGCGGGCTTTCGCCAAAACCACCCGCCGCAAGCTCATTCAGCGCCGGGTTGAGCAGCGCCGCCAGATGCTCGTCAAGCGGCTGCACTTCGGGGCGCCCGGATTTGGCGCGCGTGATGCGTGAAGAAGCGGGAGCTTTGGCCATGCCCCCAATATGGGGTGATTCTGGTGATCTGGGAAGGGTGCGGGCCACATCATCATGGCGGCCCATGCAAGGCGCATGTCCCGAAATCATGCGAAATCAGGCCGTCGCGCCCGGTCAGACCGCCGTCCCAAAGAGATCATAGGCATCGCTGCGCTCGATCTTCACACTGACAATATCACCCGCGCGCAGCGGGCGGCGGCTGCTGACATGCACTGCGCCATCGATTTCAGGCGCGTCGGCCTTGCTCCGGCCTTTGGCGCTGAGCCCCTGCGTGGCATCAATGATAATCGGCATGTGCCTGCCGATTTTCGCTTTCAGTTTCTTCGCGCTGATCGTCTGCTGATGCGCCATGAAGCGGGCATAGCGCTCGGCCTTGACCTCATCGGACACGACCGCAAGCCCAAGTTCATTGGCTTTGGCCCCTGTCACGGGTTCATAGGGGAAGGCCCCCACCCGGTCGAGCCTGGCCTCGGTGAGCCAATCCAGCAGGAATTGGAAATCTTCCTCGGTTTCGCCGGGAAATCCAACAATGAAGGTCGAGCGGATGGCGAGATCAGGGCATTGATCACGCCATGCCTTGATGCGCTCCAATGTCTTCACCTGATTGCCTGGGCGCTTCATGGATTTCAGCACAGATGGGCTGGCGTGCTGGAAGGGAATATCGAGATAGGGCAGCACTTTGCCCTCAGCCATCAGTGCGATCACATCATCGACATGCGGATAGGGATAGACGTAATGCAGCCTGATCCACGCCCCGAGGCTGCCAAGCTCGCGGGCAAGATCGAAAAACTTGGTGCGCACCTCGCGCCCCTGCCATGCACTCATCGGGTAGCCTGTATCGAGGCCATAGGCGCTGGTGTCCTGCGAAATCACCAGCAATTCCTTGACGCCCGCCTTCACCAGCTTTTCCGCTTCGCGCAGCACCTCGCCGGCCGGGCGTGACACCAGATCGCCGCGAAGCTTGGGAATGATGCAGAACGAGCAGCGGTTGTTGCAACCCTCCGAAATTTTCAGATAGGCGTAATGGCGCGGCGTCAGCTTGATGCCTTGCTCCGGCACCAGATCGACAAACGGATCATGCAGCGGCGGGGCGGCGTGATGCACGGCAGCCATAACGCTCTCATAGGCTTGCGGGCCGGTGATGGCGCTCACTTGCGGATAGGCGGCAAGGATCGGCCCCGGCTCGGCCCCCATGCAGCCCGTGACGATAACCTTGCCATTTTCCCGCATCGCGGCACCAATGGCGGCCAGGGATTCCGCCTTGGCGCTGTCGAGAAAGCCGCAGGTGTTGACGATCACGGCGTCAGCACCTTCGTGATGTTTGGTGATATCATAGCCCTCGGCGCGCAATTGCGTGATGATGCGCTCGGAATCGACGAGCGCCTTGGGGCAGCCCAGCGAGACGAAGGAAATTTTCGGTTGTGCACTTGTCATGCCCCTTCGCTTGCCACGCTCTTAACGCCAAGGCAACCATGCTTGTTGGCGACCCGGTAAGGCGGTCACGCTAAGACTAAGGTGCTGGAAGTGCTATGTTCGCCTGCCACCACGATTTCGATGGAAAGAAACTTCATGGATGCCCCCCTGCCGCAAGTGGACGCCCTGGCGATCAGAGGTCTCAAGAAATCGTTCGACAAGCCCGTCGTCAAAGACCTGAACCTGCAAGTCCATCCCGGCGAGTTATATGCCTTGCTCGGCTCCAATGGCGCCGGCAAGACTACGACCCTGCGGATGGTGGCCGGGCTCATGGCTCCCGATGTCGGCACAGTGCAGATTTTCGGCATCGACTGCGAAAAACACCCGCTGGCGGCGCGCGCCGTGACCGCTTGGGTGCCTGACGAGCCCATGATCTATGACAAGCTGACACCGTACGAATACATGGCCCTGATCGCGGGCCTCTGGTCGGTGAAGCCCTCGCTCGCCGCGCAGCGCACCGACGAACTCTTCACGATACTGGGCTTGAACGACGTCGCCAATCAGCGCTGTGAGGCATTTTCACGCGGCATGAAGCAAAAAGTGGCGCTGGCTGGTGCGCTGGTGCACGAGCCGCGCCTGCTGCTGCTCGACGAGCCGCTGACCGGGCTCGACGCCGCCATGGCGCGCATTGTCAAGGATTTGCTCGATGCGCGCGTGCGCGGCGGCGCAACCATCATCCTCACCACCCACATTCTCGAAGTGGCGGAACGCATGGCCAGCCGCATCGGCATTCTGCATCACGGCGAACTCGTCGCCGAGGGCACGTTCAGCCAGTTGCAGGCGCGTTTCGGCGGCGGCAAAGGCAGCCTCGAAGATGTGTTCGTCGATTTGGTGACAGACGCGAGGAGCGCAGCTTGACCCTGCAGCGCCCGCGCCTGGTTCTGCTGCTTGATCACGAGTTTCGCCTGTGGCGGCGACGCTTTTCGAGCAGCACCGACAGCAAACGCCCCTGGTATCTATCGCGATTTCTGCTGTTTCTGGCAGTGTTTTATGTCGCCGCGCAAGCAGGCGATTTTGCGCTCATGTGGTCAACCCACGCCACAGGCCCGCAACCCACCTTTGCGCAACTCGTCGGCGTTGACCTGCTGATCGTGGCGTTTCTGGTTTTTGTGACCATAACCGAATTATCCTTTGTCATCGCCCGCGCCTACATGCGCGGCGAGGCGGATTTGCTCTATGCCGCGCCGATCCCGCCGGATTTGATCTTTGCTTCGCGCCTGATCCGCGGCGCAATCGGTGCTGCCCCGACATGGCTGCTGCTGCTGTCGCCCATCGTCAACGGCTATATTGTGTTCGACGGTTTCAGATATGTGTCGATCTATGTCACGATCTTCCTGATTTCCGGGCTGGCGCATATTTTCGCCAATTTGCTGCTTCTGGCGGTCTATCAGGGGCTTGGCCCGCGTCACACCAAATCTGTCGGCAATCTCATGGCCGGGCTGGCCTTGGTCAGCTTCATTTTCGCCTCGCAATTCGCGCGTTTTCCCTGGGGATTGAAAATCATCGCCCGCCTTGATGCCGCGCTCTCGGCCTATGCCTGCAATGCCCAAGGCTGGCCGCTGGCCCCGGCGCGCGCGCTTTTGGGGTCATTTCCCGACACATTCGCTGTGGCGGTGCTGGGCATCGGCCTGGTGGCTGTGGCGGTGCCGTTGTTCAGCCGCGCCTATGAGCGCATGATGCTGGATTGTGGCCAAGCCCATGAGAGCAGCACGCGGCGTCATCGTGCGCGGGCACAATTGCCGATTCGCGGCCTGCGCCTCACGCTGCTGCGCAAGGAATTCGCCGCCATGCGCCGCAACCCCACCCTGTGGGTGCAGTTGCTCTCGTCGACCGCCTATATCATTCCCGCCGGCATGAGCATCGGCCGCGGCATGTTCAGCGGCGACCATTTCGATTCCGCCATGCTGGCGGCGATGCTGGCCTTCATGTCGGTCACGGCCTCGAGTCCGGTGATGCAACTGGTGTTTCTCAATGAAGGCGCACCAGAGTTGATGGCCACAGCGCCGATGCCGCGCAGCTTTGATCTTGGTTGCAAATGGCAGATTTCCGCGCTGTTCACGCTCGGATTTCTCAGCATTCCGCTCGCCTTGGTGACGTGGCTGTCGCCCATCGCAGGTCTCGCTGGCCTGCTGTTCTGCCTCATTGGCATCGCCTGCCATGCCATTGTCTACATCAGCTTTGTCGATCAGGCGGTGCCCTATCGCAATTCCAAGAAGATGCACCTGCCGCTGGGTGCCGGCCTGCTCACCATCCTGCTCGCCATCACCATGGGCGCTTTGGCCTTCACGATGATGCGCCATTCATGGTTCACGCTGGCGCCGCTGCTGGTGCTGCTCGCGACATTCGGCGCGCTGGTGCCGACATCAAAGCGTCGCAAGCTGGTGCTGAGCGTGTTCAACGCCTGATTTCAGCGCTTTGGCTTCACCCAGGCCGCATTCTTCTTCGAGGAGGTCAATGCCGCATCGATGAAGGCCATGCCTTTGACGGCGTCTTCAATCCCGGGGATCAGCAGGTCGGCAGGTTGCGTCTGCCCCATGCGTCGCGCCCGGATGGCGGCTGCCGCTTCGGAATATAGATTGCCAAAGGCCTCCAGATAGCCCTCGGGATGTCCCGGCGGCAGGCGCGAGCCCAGCGCCGCGCCAGCCCCCAGCCCTGCGCCACCACGCGAAAATATCTGGATCGGCTCACCGAGCCGTGCAACCTGCAGGCTGTTAGGCTGGGCCTGCGTCCATTCCAGCGCGCCCTTTTCACCATAGACCCGGATTTTCAGGCCATTTTCATGGCCCGGCGCCACCTGACTCGCCCATAACATGCCGCGAGCGCCGTTTTGATAGCGCAGCATGATCTGCACATTGTCATCAACCCGCCGACCGGGACTGAAGCTCGTCAGATCGGCGGCCAATTCCTCGACGGGAAGGTTGGTGATGAAATCAGCGAGCTGGAAAGCATGGGTGCCGATATCACCGATGCAGCCGCCTGCCCCGCTGCGGGCCGGATCGGTGCGCCATTCGGCCTGCTTGTTGCCAGAGGACTCTTGCGGCGTGCACAGCCAATCTTGCGGATATTCGACATGCACCAGCCGCACGGCACCAAGATCACCGGCCTGCACCATGGCCCGCGCCTGCCGCACCAGCGGATAGGCCGAATAATTATGGGTCAGCGCGAATACCAGCTTCGAAGCCTTGACGGCATCTTCAATTTCCAGCGCATCATCGAGGCTTATGGTCAGCGGCTTGTCGCAGATCACATCGATGCCTGCCTTCAGAAACGTCAGGATCGGCGCCTTGTGCATATGGTTGGGCGTGACAATGCTGACCGCTTCAATGCCATCGGGACGCGCCGCTTCCGCCTTGGCCATGCTGGCGAAATCATCATAAATCCGGGCCTGATCGAGATTCAGCGCCGCGCCGGAGCGCCGCGACTTCTCAGGCGTCGATGACAGCGCCCCGGCGACAAATTCATAATGATCGTCCATCCTCGCGGCCAGACGATGCACAGCGCCGATGAACGCGCCCTCACCACCCCCCACCATGCCAAGGCGGATGCGACGCTTGCTGATCGCGGGCGGTTTCTGCTGTGCTGACATGATTGGCCTTTCAACGTGTCTGTGAGGGTGGAGAGTTCACAAGGGTATGGCGAGGCCTGTAGCGAACTCGCGCAATTTCTGACGCAGCGAGGTGCCATCGCCGTGCTGGTTGATGGCCCGTTCCAGAAAATCGCGGGTTTTGCCGACATCCGTCGCCAAGATCATTGCCTTGACCGGGCCAATGGCGGCAGGCGACATCGAAAGCCCACGCAGGCCGCAAGCCACCAGCGCCATGGCATCAAGCGTGCGCCCGCCCATTTCACCGCATAAGGTCAGCGGCGTCTTGTGGTGGTCGGCAACGGCGGCAATCTGGGTGATCAGCCGCAGAAATGGTGCCGACAACGGATCATAGCGCCCTGAGACACGCTTGTTGTCGCGGTCTGCCGCAAAGACATATTGAGCCAGATCGTTGGAGCCGATCGAGATGAAATCAACCAGCGGGCAGAGTTCGTCGAGTTGCCAGATCAGCGACGGCACTTCAAGCATCACCCCCACCGCCAGAGCGCGCGGCAAATCATGCCCATGCCGCTTGAGGTGCTGCTGCTCCTGATCGAGAGCGGCACGCGCCTCCACCAGTTCGGCCACTGTTGCCACCATCGGAAACATGATGCGCATGTCGCGCCCAGCCCCGGCCCGCAGCATCGCCCGCAATTGCGGCCGCAGGAACCCCGGGCGATCAAGCCCGATCCGCAAGGCACGCCAGCCCAGCGCCGGGTTTTCCTCCTCAATTTTCTTCATGTAGGGCAGCACCTTGTCGCTGCCAATGTCGAGGGTGCGGAAGGTGACGGGCCGATCAGGCACCGCGTCCAGCACAGCTTTGTAAAAGCTGTATTGCTCGCCAAGCTTTGGAAACTGCGGGGCCAGCATGAATTGCAATTCGGTGCGAAACAGCCCGATCGACGAAGCGCCGGATTCGGCCACTTGCGGCAGATCCAGCATCAAGCCGGCATTCATGCTCAAATCGACGGTGACGCCATCAAGGCTGCACGCAGCCCGCGCCCGCAAGCTGCGGTATTGCTCCTGACGGCGCGCCCGCATCCGCACGCGCTCGGCATAGGCGGCCTCGATATTCGCCGACGGGCGCACCTGTACTTCGCCCGTGCCGCCATCGATGATCATCGCATCGCCGTCGGCCACCAGATCGGTGATGTTGGCAATATCGCCGACACAGGCAATGCCCATGGCCCGCGCCACAATGGCGACATGGCTGGAGGCCCCACCCTCCTCCAGCACCAGACCGCGCAAATGCGCCCTTTCATAGCCAAGCAGCGCTGCCGGCCCCATGGTGCGGGCCACCAGAATGGCATTTTCCGGCAAATGCTCGCGGGCATTGGTGAGCGCCGTGCCGGTCAGCTTATGCAACAGCCTATCGGCCAGATCCTGCAAATCATGCAGCCGCTCGCGCAAATAGGGGTCGGTCTGGCGTTGCAGGCGCGCGCGCGCATCATTCTGCACGCGCTCGACAGCCGCCTCGGCGGTGAGCCCCGAGCGGATCGCCTCTTTCAGCCGCCGCAACCAGCCGGCATCATGCGCCATCATCTGGAAGGTTTCGAGCACATCGCGCTGCTCGCCGCTCGCCGACGCCTGATCGATCAGCCGGTCGAGTTCCTCGCGCATGTTTTCCAGC
>JAJZGX010000016.1 GCA_021804825.1 Pseudomonadota bacterium
CCATGCTGCGGTGCAGTACAATCCCCGACAGCTCGGCCGATTCAAAGCCCTTCAAGGCCCAGACTGCGGCCGACTCACGCCCTGCGCCAGACTGATTGCATGTGGATTCGCATCGGAAATGCCAAGACCCACAGCACGCGCCCCTCCAGTGAAGTGCAAGATAGCGCGTTATCTTGTAGGGCAAAATTGCATTAAAATGCCGATATCTGCATTATTTGCATAGTTTTGTCACAATGTGCTTAAAAATAGTTAAAATTTGCTGGAATGCCATGCAAATTGAGAATGGCAGATGTCCCGCCCATCCCCTTCCATTGTGCGCTGCACCATACTATCTTCCGGTCATCGAATTAGGAGGTCTTAGCCAAACGGCATGAGACCTTAGATTAGGAGAACGATCATGACCCTTGAAACACTCACCATGCGTATTCGCAAGTGGCGCCAGTACCGCGCTTCAGTGCGCGAATTGTCCCGCCTCAGCGACCGCGAGCTCAGCGATCTCGGTATCGGCCGTGGCGACATTGATTATGTGGCTCGCGGCGGTGTTCGCGACTGATTGAAATTGCGCCAACGCGTCGGTTGAAGAGCCAAGCTCTGATGCCGACAGCGTGAGGCACCGCAAGCGCCTGCTGGGATCCTCCCGCCAGCAGGCGCTTTTTTATTGACCTCAGCTCTGCCTTGCGCGACAGAGCAGCATGAATCCCGTTCACATCATCGGCGCCGGGCTGGCCGGATCAGAAGCAGCCTGGCAGATCGCCCGGCGTGGCCTTCCCGTCATTTTGCATGAAATGCGGCCCTTGCGCGGCACCGAGGCGCACAAGACCGGCTTTTGCGCCGAACTTGTGTGCTCCAATTCCTTTCGCTCCGACGACGCCGCCACCAATGCGATCGGCGTCTTGCACCGCGAAATGCGGGCCATGGATTCGCTGATTCTGCGCATGGCCGACACCCATCAAGTGCCAGCGGGCGGCGCCCTCGCCGTCGATCGCGACGGTTTTTCGCAAGCCGTCACCGCGGCCCTTGAAGCCGAGCCGCTCATCACCTTTGCGCGCAGCGAGATCGACGGCCTGCCGCCTTCAGATTGGGATCAGGTGATCATTGCCACCGGCCCGCTGACTTCGCCTGCACTTGCAGCTGCCATTCGTGGGCGCACCGGCGAGGATGCCTTGGCATTTTTCGACGCCATCGCCCCCATCGTGCATCGCGCTTCGATTGACATGGACAAGGCCTGGTTCCAGTCGCGCTACGACAAGAAGGGGCCGGGCGGCTCGGGCGCTGATTACATCAACTGCCCGCTCGACCGCGACACTTACGAAGCCTTGATCGATGCGCTGCTGCAAGGCGAGACGACGCCCTTCAAGGACTTTGAAAACACACCCTATTTCGACGGTTGCCTGCCGATCGAAGTCATGGCTGCACGCGGACGCGAAACACTCCGCCATGGGCCTATGAAACCTGTCGGCCTCACCAACCCTCATGATCCGACGCGCAAACCTTATGCTGTGGTGCAATTGCGCCAGGATAATGCGCTTGGCACGCTTTATAATATCGTAGGCTTCCAGACCAAGTTGAAATATGGCGTTCAGGCGGACGTGTTGCGCTTGATTCCGGGCCTCGAAAAGGCAGAATTTGCGCGGCTTGGCGGCTTGCACCGCAATACCTTTCTCAATTCGCCGCGCGTGCTCGACCCCTATCTGCGCCTGAAAGCCGAATCCCGCCTGCGATTTGCCGGCCAGATCACGGGCTGCGAGGGTTATGTAGAAAGCGCCGCCGTCGGCCTCATCTGCGGGCGCATGGCTGCGGCCGAGCGGCTCGGCGCCGCGCCCGCAGTGCCGCCCGTCAGCACGGCCATCGGCGCGCTGATCAACCATATTACCGCCGGCCATCTCGACACGATTGACGCTGGCCCGCGCTCGTTCCAGCCGATGAATGTCAATTTTGGGCTGTTTCCGCCCATCGAAACCGCCACCCATGATGCCGAAGGGCGCAGACTGCGTGGCCCCGACAAGGGCGTGGCCCGCAAAATGGCGCTGAGTGCCAGAGCCAAGAGCGATCTGGCCGCGTGGTTGGCAGCGACCGAGCCCACCATGGCATCCGCACCCGCCGCTTGAATTGGACAAGCCTGAGCCCGGCGGTGGCGCTCGGCACCACCCTGCCCCTTGCTTGCCAGCCTGCGACATTGCTGGCACAGTTTGCTGACCCAGCCAAAGGAGCAAACCTTGCCAGCCCAGGACTATGAAATCATTGATTCGCGCTTCAAACGGCTGATCCACACCAATGCCGGGATTGAGCGGCTTTATACCGGCTGCCGATGGTCCGAAGGCCCGGCCTATTTCCCGGCTGGCAAATATCTCGTCTGGTCGGACATTCCCAATGATCGGGTGATGCGCTTTGACGAGACCGACGGCTCCGTCAGCACCTTCATCACGCCCGCCATGAATCACAACGGCCATTATGTTGATCGCGAGGGACGGCTGATCTCCTGTGAGCATCGCGGACGCTGTGTCTCGCGCATCGAAATTGACGGCACCCGCACCGTTCTCGCCGACCGCTATCAGGGCAAACGCCTGAACTCCCCCAATGATGTCGTGGTCAAATCCGATGGCAGCATCTGGTTCACCGACCCCAGCTATGGCATCGATTCCGATTATGAAGGCGATGCCAGCCCGCATGAGGTCGAAGGCTGCTATGTCTACCGGCTCGACCCTCAAACCGGCGAATTGAGCGCGGTCGCGACCGATTTTGAAAAACCCAATGGTCTTGCCTTTTCGCCCGACGAGCGCCTTCTCTATATCGCCGACACGGGCTTGAGCCATCGCAAGGATGGACCGCGCCACATCCGTGTCTGCGACGTCGCAGCGGACGGCAGAACCCTTGGCAAAGGCCGCCTGTTTGCGACCTGCAACATCGGGCTGTTTGACGGCTTCCGCCTTGATACCGACGGGCGCATCTGGACTTCCACCGGCGAAGGCGTGCATTGCTATGACCCCGACGGCACCTTGCTTGGCAAGGTCCGCATTCCCGAGGTTGTTGCCAATGTCACTTTCGGCGGCCCAAAGCGCAACCGGCTTTATATCTGTGGCACGACCTCGCTCTATGCGGTCATGCTCAACGTGCGCGGCGCCACTTGGCCGATAGCCTAGGCCCGCGCGAGCGCTCCCAGAAAACACAAAAGGGCGACGTTGCCGCCGCCCCTGAATATCGTTTTTGCCCCCGCTTATGCAGCAGGCGCTGCGCCCTTGGCATCTTCGTCGCGATCGACAAATTCGATCAAGGCCATGGGCGCATTGTCACCCTGGCGGAACCCGGCCTTGAGCACACGGCAATAACCGCCGTTGCGATCCTTGTAGCGCTTGCCCAGCACATCGAACAGCTTGCGCACCAGTGCGACATCGCGCAACTGCGCAATCGCCTGCCGACGAGCGTGCAAATCCCCGCGCTTGCCAAGGGTGACCAGCTTTTCCACCACAGGACGCAAGTCCTTGGCTTTGGGCAGCGTCGTGATGATCTGCTCATGCTTGATGAGCGCTTGCGACATATTCATGAACATCGCCTTGCGATGCTCGGCAGTGCGGTTGAAACGCCGTTTGGCGCGACCGTGATACATGGCTAGTCTCCGTTTTCAGGGTTATGAGAGCCGCCGTGCCACGGAACGGCCCCCGCTTATCAGCGCTTGTGCGCTTGATAGATCAGAAATGCTCTTCGAAACGCTTGGCAAGCTCATCGACATTTTCCGGCGGCCAACCGGTGATTTCCATGCCGAGATAAAGCCCCATCTGCGCCAGCACTTCCTTGATTTCATTCAAGGACTTGCGCCCGAAATTCGGGGTGCGCAGCATCTCGCCCTCCGATTTCTGGATCAGATCGCCGATATAGACAATGTTGTCGTTCTTCAGGCAATTGGCCGAACGCACCGAAAGTTCGAGTTCATCGACCTTCTTCAGCAGTGCCGGGTTGATGAAGGGCAGATTCGGCAACGCCGGCGCGGCTTCCTCGCGGCGCGGTTCGTCGAAATTGACAAACACATTGAGCTGGTCTTGCAGGATGCGTGCCGCATAGGCCACAGCATCTTCCGGCGACAGGGCGCCATTGGTTTCCACCGTCAGCGTCAGCTTGTCATAATCAAGCACTTGGCCTTCGCGTGTATTCTCAACGCGATAGCTCACTTTCTTCACAGGTGAGTAGAGCGCATCGACCGGGATCAGGCCGATCGGCGCATCTTCCGAACGGTTACGATCAGCCGGCACATAGCCCTTGCCGATATTCACTGTCAGCTCCATGCGGATTTCCGCTCCCTCATCGAGCGTGCAGATCACGACATGCGGGTTGAGGATCACCACATCGCCGGTCACAGCAATATCGCCAGCCCGCACCACGCCCGGCCCGGTCTTCTTGATAACCATGCGCTTGGGGCCTTCGCCAGACATTTTCACCGCAATATCCTTGATATTGAGGATGATGTCGGTCAGGTCTTCGCGCACGCCGGGGATCGACGAGAATTCGTGCAGCACGCCGTCGATCTGCACCGCAGTGATCGCCGCACCCTGCAGCGACGACAGCAGGATGCGCCGCAGCGAATTGCCCAGCGTCACACCAAAGCCACGCTCCAGCGGTTCAGCGACAATGGTTGCGGCTTTCTTCGGGTTATCGCCCACAGCAACATGGAGCTTTGCGGGCTTGATTAAATCCTGCCAGTTCTTCTGGATCATGGCGGCACCTTTCTAGGACGAACGGCGCGGCCCTCAAGCCGCACCCAATGAGTCAAACGACGTCGAGCGCTTAGACGCGCCGGCGCTTGCGCGGCCGGCAGCCATTGTGCGGAATGGTGGTGACGTCGCGAATTGAACTGACCGTGAAACCCGCCGCCTGCAACGCACGCAGTGCCGACTCACGTCCTGAACCCGGGCCGGAAACCTCGACTTCGAGGGTGCGCATGCCATGTTCCTGTGCCTTGCGGGCCGCGTCTTCCGCCGCCATCTGCGCCGCATAGGGGGTGGACTTGCGTGAACCCTTGAATCCCATCGTGCCCGCTGAGGACCAGGAAATCGTGTTGCCCTGTGCATCGGTAATGGTGATCATCGTGTTGTTGAACGTGGAGTTCACATGGGCAACGCCCGACACGATGTTTTTGCGTTCGCGACGGCGAACGCGGCCTGCTTCTTTAGCCATGGTCGTTTTGATCCTTCAAGCGCGCCCGTCATGCCAGGCGCTCGGGGTTGGGGCTTGGCTTGATGCCAGGCCGAAATTACTTCTTTTTGCCAGCAATCGCCTTGGCCTTGCCCTTGCGGGTGCGGGCATTGGTATGCGTGCGTTGGCCGCGAACCGGCAACTGGCGACGATGACGCAGGCCGCGATAGCAGCCAAGATCCATCAAGCGCTTGATATTCATCGCGACTTCGCGGCGCAGATCGCCTTCCACCATATAGTCACGGTCGATGGTTTCGCGAATTTGCAGCACTTCGGCGTCGGTCAATTGCGACACGCGGCGCTCGGCAGGAATCTTCACCTTGGTGCAGATCTCTTCAGCCTTCTTCGGGCCGATGCCGTGGATATATTGCAGCGCGATGATCACGCGCTTGCCAGTGGGGATATTGACGCCAGCTATACGGGCCATAGGTTCGCTCCATTGCGGCCTCTAGGGGCCAGGAAAATCCGCGTCCGGTGGAGGCCGGCCCATGCGAATACACAAAACAACGGCTTCTGCCCGAAGACGGTCAGCCAATTGTTCAGTTGATCAAAATTCGTTAGCGGCTTGCGCCTGCGCGGTCAAGTGCCATTTTGACGCGATGCGACGCAATTATGTCAGCGCCGCATCAATGGCCGCAGCAACCGCTGAAACCGACGCCATGCCATCGACCGCACTAAGCTGCCCGCTTTGCGCATAATAGGCCGAAACCGGCGCCGTTTGCGCGCGATAAGCCTCCAGGCGGACTTTGAACGCCTCTGGATTATCATCGGCTCGCACGGTGCCGCCGGCCGCCAGGGTCTCGGCAGCGCGCTGTTCGATGCGCGCCAACAACGCCGCTTCATCGACCTTGAGCTCGATCACCCGATCAAGTTTCAGACCGCGATGCTCCAGAAGCTGGTCGAGCGCCTCGGCCTGCGCCACCGTCCGCGGAAACCCATCGAGAATGAACCCGCGGCGCGCATCATCGCTTCTGATCCGCTCGCCGATGATCCCGACCACGATTTCATCCGAAACAAGACCGCCGGCATCCATCACCGCCTTGGCCTTGCGACCGACATCCGAGCCCGCAGCCACTGCCGCGCGCAGCATGTCTCCCGTCGATAATTGTGGTATTTTCAACAACTCAACCAAACGTTTCGCCTGGGTTCCCTTGCCCGCCCCCGGCGGCCCCAGCAAAATCAGTTTCATTTCTTCCGCCCCTTCAACCTCGATTTCTTGATCAGGCCTTCGTATTGTTGCGCCTGCAGGTGCCCCTGAACCTGCGCCATCGTATCCATCGTGACGCTCACCACAATCAACAACGAAGTGCCGCCAAAATAGAACGGCAGCGCCGCGTAGGAAATTAGCAATTGTGGCAAGAGGCAGATCAAAGCCAGATAAATACCGCCCAGCACCGTGATGCGCGTCAGCACCTTGTCGATATATTGCGCAGTCTTTTCGCCGGGACGGATGCCCGGCAGGAAGCCGCCATATTTCTTCAAATTATCCGCGGTTTCAACCGGATTGAACACCTGCGCGGTATAATAGAACGCGAAAAACAGGATCAGCGCGACATAAAGCACAAGATAGAGCGGACGCCCCGGCCCGAGCAGGTTGGTGACCGTACCCATGATGCCGGTGGCCCCACCATTGGTGGTGAAATTGGCGATGGTGGTCGGCAGCAGCAACAGCGAGGAGGCAAAAATCGGCGGAATGACGCCTGACGTGTTGAGCTTGAGCGGCAGAAACGACGTCTGCTGCTCTGACACCCGGTTACCAACCTGCCGTTTTGGATAGGTCACCAGCAGGCGCCGCTGTGCCCGCTCCATGAACACGATGAAGGCGACCACGAACAGCGCCATCACCGTGACCGCGAAGATCAGGATGGGCGACAACTGTCCTTGGCGTCCTTGCTCCAGGGTGCGGATGATCGCGCCTGGGAACCCCGAGATGATGCCCGCAAAAATGATCAGCGACGAGCCATTGCCGATGCCGCGTGTGGTGATCTGCTCGCCGAGCCACATCAGGAACACAGTGCCTCCGACCAGCGTGATCACCGTTGAAATGGTGAAGAACAGGCCCGGATTGAGGACGTAATGCGCGCCGCTCGATTGCAGCCCGACGGAAATGCCATAGGCCTGCCCGGCGGCCAGCAGCACCGTCAGATAGCGGGTATATTGGTTGATGATCTTGCGGCCCGACTCGCCTTCCTTCTTCAGCGCATCGAGCTGAGGAAACAGCGGCGTGACCAATTGCACGATGATCGATGCCGAAATATAGGGCATGATGTTCAGCGCAAAAATGGCCATGCGTTGCACGGCACCGCCGGAAAACGAATTGAACATGTCCAGCACACCTTGCGAGTGGCTGGTGAAATTCTGCTGGAAAGCCACCGGATCAATGCCCGGCAAGGGGATGTAGGTCCCGAGGCGAAACACGATGAGCGCCCCCAGCGTGAACCAGATGCGTTGTTGCAGCTCTTTGGCTTTGCTGAAATTGGCGTAACTGGCGCTGGCTGCCAATTGCTCTGCTACCGATGCCATGTCGTTTCTGCTCCTGGCCGCAAGATCATCAAAATCCCGCTTCAAACAAAAAAGCGGGGAAGCCGTTGTGAACGCCTACCCCGCCCATATGGCGATTATGGAACCCGATGCAACTCAGGTATCACAATTATGTGGCTGGCGCGCTGGCTTTTTGGACGCGCGTCGCGGGCTTTTCGAGAATCTTGACGCTGCCGCCAGCCTTCTCGATCGCCGCAATCGCGCCCTTCGAGGCACCAGCGACTTCAAACACCAGACCGGTCTTGATTTCGCCCTGCCCCAGCACCCGGACGCCGTCGCGCGCTCGTGCGCAGATGCCGGCCTCAACCAGCGCATCCACCGTCACGGTCTGCCCGGCCTTCAGCTTGCCGGCTTCCACCGCTTCCTGAATGCGTCCGACATTGACCTCGTTGAAGTCCGTGGCGAAGGGGTTCCAGAACCCGCGCTTCGGCAAACGCCGATGCAGCGGCATCTGGCCACCTTCAAAACCCTTGACGCGAACGCCGGTGCGGGCCTTCTGACCCTTGACGCCGCGCCCGGCAGTCTTGCCCTTGCCTGAACCGATACCCCGCCCAACCCGAATGCGCGGCTTGGATGAACCCGGATTATCTGAAATGCCATTGAGTTTCATGGGGTTTCTCCTCACTGGCTTTCAAGAACGCGCACGAGATGGGCAACCTTGGCAATCATGCCGCGCACTGCGGGCGTATCTTCCAAAGTGGCCACCCGGCCGAGTTTGTTGAGCCGCAGACCCACCAGCGTTTCACGCTGGGTGTGGATGCGGCCGATGGGGCTGCCGATCTGTTCGACCTGAAGGGTCTTTGCTGATTTCGCTTGCATGATCACATCCCTCACGAATCAGACGCGTCAGCATCGACGCCAGGACGGCGCGCCTGCAAAACCGAGACTTTGAGATTGCGACGTGCCGCGACGGCGCGGGGCGAATCTTCCGACTTCAAGCCGTCAAACGTTGCCCGCACCATGTTGTAGGGGTTCGATGACCCCTGCGACTTGGCGACGACATCATGCACACCCAGTGACTCAAACACCGCGCGCATCGGACCACCGGCGATGATGCCCGTGCCCGCAGGCGCAGCCCGCATCACCACGCGGCCAGCGCCATGGCGGCCTTGCACATCATGATGCAGCGTGCGCCCTTCGCGCAGCGGCACGCGGATCAAACCGCGCTTGGCAGCCTCGGTCGCCTTGCGGATGGCTTCCGGCACTTCTCGCGCCTTGCCATGACCATAGCCAACCCGGCCCTTCTGATCACCCACGACCACAAGAGCCGCAAATCCGAAGCGCTTGCCGCCTTTCACCACTTTCGCGACGCGGTTGATGTGAACCAGACGATCCACAAACTCGCTGTCTTTTTCTTCGCGCTGACGATCGCCGCCGCGCTGTCCTTCTCTTGCCATTTGCTTATGACCTCACTTGCGCGAATGATGCTGCCACCATCCGCTCGCTTGGATATTTTGCCTCAGAAGCTCAAGCCACCCTCGCGGGCACCTTCAGCAACGGCCTTGACGCGACCATGATAGACATAGCTGCCGCGATCAAACACCACTTCCTTGATGCCAGCCGCCAGGGCCCGCACCGCCAACAGCTTGCCGATTTCGGTCGCCGCAGCAATATTGGCCCCCGTCTTCATGGCGTCGCGGTTGACTTTTTCCAGAGACGAAGCGGCGCACAGCGTCACACCATTCTCGTCGTCGATCACCTGGGCATAAATCTGCTTGGATGAACGAAACACCGACAGGCGCGGACGGCCATAGCCATGGGCTTTGACCGCGCGCCGGATCCGGGCCTTGCGGCGCAGACCAGTTTCAGAACTCTTGGCCATGCGGCGCTCCTTACTTCTTCTTGCCTTCCTTGCGGAAGATGAATTCACCGGCGTATTTCACGCCCTTGCCCTTGTAAGGCTCCGGTCCGCGGAAGGCGCGGATTTCAGCAGCAACCTGCCCAACCTGCCGCCGATCGATGCCCGAGATGGTCAGTTCGGTCGGCTTGGGCGCCACAATCGCAATGCCCTGCGGGATGGGGTAAATGACGTCGTGGCTGAAACCCAGCGACAGGTTCAGGTTGGAACCTGCCACCGCAGCCTTGTAGCCAACGCCGTTGATTTCGAGCTTGCGCTCGAAACCCTTAGTGACACCCACCACCAGATTGTTCACCTGGGCGCGAGCCGTGCCCCACATGGCGCGGGCGCGTTTGGTCTGCGAGCGCGGGGTGACGGTAATCGCCCCGGCATTATGAGCCACCGACACTTCCTCGGGCACCACAAACTTCAGTTCGCCCTTCGCGCCTTTGACGGCAACCAACTGGCCCTGCACAGATGCAGTGACGCCAGCAGGAATCGAAACGGGCTTTTTGCCAATACGTGACATGTTGATCTTCCTTCTGGTGCCCTGTTTAGAACACCTTGCACAGGATTTCGCCGCCGACATTGTTCTCGCGGGCAGCATGGTCAGCCATGACGCCCTTCGAGGTCGACAGAATCGTGATCCCAAGCCCGTTTCTGACGCGCGGCAAAGCATCGACCGCCGCATAGACCCGGCGACCCGGCCGGGAGACGCGCTCGATCTCGCGGATAACATGCTGGTTATCGTAATATTTCAGCTCGATTTCGAACTCGGTGCGCCCGTTGCCATATTCGGTCGACGCATAGCCACGGATGAAACCCTCATCCTTCAGCACGTCGAGCACATGGGCACGCAGACGCGAGCCGGGTGTCTGCACCTTGCTCTTGCGGCGCATGCCAGCATTACGGATACGGGTCAGCATATCGCTCAATGGATCGTTCATGGCCCGCCTCCTTACCAGCTAGACTTGACGAGGCCGGGAACCAGTCCCATCAGCCCCAGGTCACGCACCGCGATGCGCGACATCTTCATCTTGCCGTAATAGGCACGCGGACGCCCGGAAACCTCGCAGCGGTTACGCTGGCGCTCCTTGGCCGAATTGCGCGGCAGTTCAGCAAGCTTGAGGCGGGCAGCAAATTGCTCCTCGACCGGCTTGGTCATGTCATTGGCGATGGCCTTCAGGCGAGCCCGCCGACCAGCGAACTGCTTCGCCAACCGCGCCTTGCGGGCATTATTTTCCAAAGCACTCTTCTTTGCCATAATATACCTCTGGTTACCGCGTCTGACCGCGTGGGGTCACTGCCGGAACGGGAAGTTGAAGGCCCGCAACAATGCGCGCGCCTCGTCGTCTGTCTTTGCCGTGGTGCATACGATCACGTCAAGTCCCAATTGGTTTTCCACCTTGTCATAATCGATTTCGGGGAACACCAGATGCTCCTTGATGCCCATGGCATAATTGCCGCGACCATCGAAGCTTTTCGGATTGAGGCCACGGAAATCCCGGATGCGCGGCAGCGCCACCGTCACCAGACGGTCGAGAAATTCGTACATGCGGGCCTTGCGCAAGGTCACCTTGACGCCGATCGGCATGTTCTCGCGCACCTTGAAGGTCGAGATTGCCTTGCGGGCATGGGTGATCACCGGCTTCTGTCCGGCAATCAGCGCCATGTCGCCGGCCGCAACCGTCACCTTCTTGGAATCATTGACGGCATCGCCAACACCCATGTTCAGCACGATCTTGTCGATCTTCGGAACTTCGAAGTCGCTCTTGTAGCCGAATTGCTTGATCATCTCGGCGCGAATGCTTTCGTCATAGAGCTTGCGCAACCGCGGGGTATAGCCCTTGGGCACAGACAACTCACCGGCCGAAGCCGTTGACGACAGCACCACTGTGCCGCGCTTGACCTTTTCTGGCGCGCCCGCTGCGCCCTTGGCGGCAGCTCCGCCCTTGGCGTCCTTAGCATCAGCCATCGATCAAATCTCCTGAAGCTTTGGCGAACCTGACCTTGCGCCCGTCGCTCTGAACCTTGAAACCCACCCGCGTCGGCTTGCCGGTCTTGGGATCGGCCAAGGCGATGTTGGAAAGGTGAATGGTGGCTTCCTTGCGCAGAATGCCACCTTGCGTCTGTTGCGTCTGCTTGGTGTGACGCGAAACCATGTTCACGCCCTCGACAATCGCACGATCTTCCTTCGGCATGACCTGCTTGACAGCGCCAGTCTTGCCCTTGTCACGACCCGAGATGACAATGACCTTGTCACCCTTCTTGATGCGAGCGGCCATTACAGCACCTCCGGCGCAAGCGAAATGATCTTCATGTGGTTGCGCGCCCGCAATTCACGCGGCACCGGCCCGAAGATACGTGTTCCCACCGGCTCCGACTGATTGTTGATCAGCACGGCGGCGTTGTTGTCGAAACGGATGACGGTGCCGTCGGCACGCTTGATGTCCTTGGCGGTACGCACCACCACGGCCTTCATCACATCGCCCTTCTTGACCTTGCCACGCGGAATAGCCTCCTTGATCGACACGACGATGATGTCGCCGATCCCGGCATATTTGCGCTTCGAGCCACCGAGCACTTTGATGCACATCACACGACGCGCGCCCGAATTATCTGCAACGTCGAGGTTGCTCTGCATTTGAATCATGGTTCTCTACCCTTTTTATCCGCGCCAGTTTCCAGCCGGAAGCCGGACTTTGCCCGAAGGATTACATCTGCCGTGCTCAATCAGCCTTGGCGTTCGCGCCCGCTTCCTTGGCCAGCGCCACCCAGCGCTTCAGCTTTGAAATCGGCCGCGTCTCCTCGATTGAAACCGTGTCGCCGACCTTGAAGGCCTTGGCTTCGTCGTGAGCATGGTAATTCTTGGAGCGACGCACCGTCTTTTTCAACAGCGGATGGGTGAAGCGGCGCTCCACCTTCACCACAATGGTCTTGTCCTGCTTGTCGCTGACGACGACGCCCTGGAGAATTCGTTTCGGCATTGAATTTTACCTTATGACTTGTTCGCGTTGCGCTTTTGCGTCGCAATGGTTTTCACACGGGCGATGTCGCGCCGCACGATGCGCACGCGCGCCGGATTCTCAAGCTGGCCGGTCGCCCGCTGAAAGCGCAGATTGAACTGCTCCTTCTTCATCTTGAGCACTTCGTCTTCCAATTGATCCTGTGTCATCACCTTGAGGTCCGACAGGCGCTGATGGTGTTTCATGATGCCTTGTTCCCTTATTCGGCGATGCGCTGGATAAAGCGCGTCTTGATCGGCAATTTCGCGGCCGCCAACGTCAGCGCTTCACGCGCCACCGCCACAGGCACACCGTCAATCTCGAACATGATGCGGCCAGGTGCGACGCGCGCCACCCAAAGCTCGGGCGCACCCTTGCCTTTACCCATACGCACTTCCACGGGCTTCTTCGAGACCGGCACGTCCGGGAACACGCGGATCCAGACGCGGCCAGCGCGCTTCATGTGGCGGGTCAAGGCGCGGCGTGCCGCCTCGATCTGCCGTGCGGAAATCCGCTCCGGCTCAACGGCCTTCAGACCGAACTGGCCGAAGTTGAGCTCAAAACCCGCCTTGGCATCGCCATGGATGCGGCCCTTGAAGGCCTTGCGGAAGCGTGTGCGCTTTGGTGACAACATGATCGTTCAGCTTTCCAAAAATCAAGCGGCGTCGCGGTCGCGGCGCGGGCGGCGTTCGCCATCGCGATCGCGGCGGTCGGGACGATCACCACGCTCGGGGCGGCTCGAGGGCCCGGCACCAACCTCATTGGCCCGGCGCTCATGCGCGGTGGGATCATGCTCAAGGATCTCGCCCTTGAAAATCCACACCTTGATACCGCAGGTGCCATAGGCGGTATGCGCCGTGCCGACACCATAATCAATATCGGCGCGCAGCGTATGCAGCGGCACCCTGCCCTCGCGATACCATTCCATGCGGGCGATTTCAGCGCCGCCGAGACGGCCCGAGCAATTGATACGAATGCCCTCGGCGCCAAGACGCATAGCCGATTGCACCGCGCGCTTCATGGCGCGGCGGAACGTGACGCGGCGCTCAAGCTGCTGGGCGATCGAGTCGGCCACCAGGGTCGCATCGATTTCCGGCTTGCGCACTTCAACGATGTTGATCACCACTTCCGACGAGGTCAGCCCGGCAACCAGCTTGCGGATCTTGTCGATATCCGCACCCTTCTTGCCGATCACCACACCAGGACGCGCCGAGTGAATGGTCACGCGGCACTTGCGGTGCGGACGCTCGATGATGATCTTCGAGATCGCCGCCTGCTTCAGATCCTTCATCAGCACTTCGCGAATGCGCATGTCTTCATGCACCAGTTTGCCATACTCATTCTTGTTGGCATACCAGCGCGAATCCCACGTGCGGTTGATCCCGAGCCGCAGACCTACTGGATTGATTTTCTGTCCCATGGTCGCTCCCTCAAGCCTTCGCTGCAGCAGCAGGCTGCTCGCGCACAATAATGGTGATATGGGCGAAAGGCTTCTCGATCCGCGTCGATTTACCACGCCCGCGTGCGCTGAACCGCTTCAGCACCATCGCCCGCCCGACATGCGCTTCGGCGACGATGAGATCATCGACATCGAGCGAATGGTTGTTTTCGGCGTTGGAAATTGCGCTCTCAAGCCCCTTCTTGACCTCGACCGCGCTGCGCTTGCGCGAGAATTCGAGATCAGCCAGAGCTTTGGCGACCTTCTTGCCACGGATCAACTGCGCGAGAAGGTTGAGCTTCTGCGGGCTGACGCGCAACATGCGCACCACGCATTTGGCTTCGGTTTCACGCTCGCGGCGGACATTTGCAACTTGTGACATGTCGTTAGGCCCTCTTCGCCTTCTTGTCGGCGGCATGGCCGTGGAACGTCCGGGTCGGCGCAAACTCACCGAACTTCTGCCCGATCATTTCCTCGGTCACGGCCACCGGCAGGTGCTTGTGACCGTTGTGCACGCCAAACGTCAGGCCGACAAACTGCGGCAGGATCGTTGAGCGACGGCTCCACATCTTGATGACTTCATTGCGGCCCGAAGACCGCGAGGCCTCTGCCTTCTTCAAAAGGTACCCGTCAACAAACGGGCCTTTCCATACGGAGCGTGCCATGGATCAGCCCTTCTTCTTGGCTTTGTGACGCGAGGTCACGATGAACTGGGTCGTGCGTTTGTTGGTACGGGTCTTCTTGCCCTTGGTCGGCTTGCCCCACGGCGAAACCGGATGGCGACCACCTGAGGTGCGGCCTTCGCCGCCGCCGTGCGGATGGTCAACCGGGTTCATGGTCACGCCGCGATTGTGCGGGCGGTTGCCAAGCCAGCGCTGACGCCCGGCCTTGCCAAGTGAAGCATTCATGTGATCGGGGTTCGATACCGCGCCGATGGTGGCGAAGCACTGGCCATGAACCAGACGTTGCTCGCCCGACTTCATGCGCAAGATCACATAACCGGCATCGCGGCCAACGATCTGCACATAAGTTCCGGCCGAACGGGCCATCACGCCACCGGCGCCGATCTTCATTTCGACATTATGAACAATGGTTCCCACCGGGATATTGCCCAGCGGCATCGCATTGCCCGGCTTCACGTCGACCTGATTGCCGGCCACAACCTGGTCACCGACAGCAAGACGCTGCGGCGCGAGGATATAGGCCTGCTCACCATCGCTGTAAGTCAGCAGCGCAATGAAGGCGGTGCGGTTGGGATCATATTCCAGCCGCTCGACCTTGGCCGCAACATCGAGCTTGCGACGACGAAAATCGATGATCCGGTAGGATTGCTTGTGGCCACCGCCACGAAACCGCACCGTGATGCGCCCGGTATTGTTGCGTCCGCCACGCTCCGGCTTGCCTTCGGTGAGCTTCTTCAGCGGCTTGCCCTTGTGGAGCTCGCTGCGATCAACAATCACCAACTGGCGAAGGCTTGGCGTGACCGGTTTGAAGGATTTCAATGCCATCTCGTTTTGCCCCTCAAAGCCCGGTGGTCACGTCGATGGATTGGCCCTCTTCGAGGGTCACCACCGCGCGCTTGCTGTCGGACTGAACGCCCTTGTAGCCACGAAACACCTTGCGCTTGCCCTGGCGCACCAGCGTATTGACCGCCGTCACCTTGACATCGAAAAGCTGCTCAACAGCCGCCTTGATCTGCGACTTGGTCGCGTCAATCCGCACCTTGAAAACCACCTTGCTGGCTTCCGACTGCATCGTCGCCTTCTCGGTGATGACCGGCGCGACGATCACGTCATAATGGCGTGCATCTTTGGTCATTGAAACCGCGCCTCCAGCGCTTCAAGTGCGGCACGCGTCAGCACAAGCTTTTCGCGGCGCAGAATATCGTAAACATTGATGCCCTGCACCGGCAGCACATCCACCTTGGGAATGCTCCGCGCCGCAAGCGCAAAATTCGTGTCAACCGCCGCCCCGTCGATCACCAGCACGCTGGTGATTCCCGACTTGGCGAAATGGCCGATGAGCACCTTGGTCTTGGGCTCGACCATCGCGGCATTGTCCCAGATGACGATCCCGCCATCCTTGGCCTTGGCCGACAGCGCATGGCGCAGAGCCAGCGCCCGCACCTTCTTGGGAAGGTCATGCGCATGGTCGCGCACCACGGGGCCGAACGCCCGACCACCACCACGGAACTGCGGCACACGTGCCGAACCGTGACGGGCCGAACCAGTGCCCTTCTGCTTGAACATCTTCTTGCCGGTGCGCCAGATCTCAGCGCGGCCCTTGACTTTGTGCGTCCCCGCCCGGCGCTTGGCCAGCTGGTAACGGATCATCCGTGCAATCAGATCCTGACGCGGTTCGAGACCAAAAATGGCATCGGGTGCTTCGAGCGAGCCTGCGGCAACGCCATCGAGCGATGTGACATCAAACTTCATCGCCTCAGCCCTCCTTGCCAGCTTCGGGAGCTGCATCAGCCGCCATTCGGAATTTGCCCGGCTGCGGCGCGTCCTTGGGAAGCGCCTTTTTCACCGCGTCACGTACATAAATCCAGCCGCCCGCGGTGCCAGGAACCGATCCCTCAACCAGGATCAGGCCCCGCACCACATCGGTCTCCACCACTTTCAGATTGAGCGTGGTGATCCGCTCGGCGCCCATATGGCCAGCCATCTTCTTGTTCTTGAAGGTCTTGCCCGGATCCTGGCGACCACCGGTCGAACCCAGCGAACGATGCGACACCGAAACACCATGTGTGGCGCGCAGACCGCGGAAATTCCAGCGCTTCATGCCGCCCGCAAAGCCCTTGCCCATCGACGTGCCAGCCACATCGACGAACTGGCCAACCACGAAATGATCAGCAGTTATTTCGGCACCAACCGGAAGCATCTTCTCGGCAGGCACGCGGAATTCGGCGAGCTTCAGCTTCGGCTCGACATGCGCGACGGCAAAGCGCCCACGCTCGGCCTTGCCGACATTCTTGACCTTGGCCTTGCCAATCCCAAGCTGCACGGCATTGTAGCCATTCACCGCCTCGGTGCGATGTGCCACCACCTGGCAGCCTTCGACCTTGAGCACTGTAACCGGCACATGCGTCCCGGCGTCGGTAAAGACGCGGGTCATGCCCAGTTTCTGTGCGATAACACCTGATCGCATGTTCTCATTCCTCAAAAGGTGCATTCGTCAATGCGAAGAGGCACCCGGCAAAAATCTTCAGACCTTGATCTCGACATCGACACCGGCTGCCAGATCGAGCTTCATCAAAGCATCCAGCGTTTGCGGTGTCGGCTCAACAATATCCAGCACCCGCTTGTGGGTGCGGATTTCGAACTGTTCGCGTGACTTCTTGTCCACATGCGGCGAACGGTTGACCGTAAACTTCTCGATCCTGGTCGGCAGCGGAATCGGCCCACGCACCTGAGCGCCCGTGCGCTTGGCGGTGGAGACGATTTCGCGTGTCGACGAATCGAGGATGCGATGGTCAAACGCCTTGAGGCGAATGCGGATATTTTGGCCGTTCATTAGATCATCCCTGCACCAGCGACGCGCGCCTGGCGCGCCGCCGCAACTTGAATATGGCTAGTTCAACTCACTCGATGATCGAGGCAACGACCCCTGAACCAACGGTGCGGCCGCCTTCACGGATAGCAAAGCGCAGCTTCTCTTCCATGGCGATCGGCGAGATCAGCGTCACTTCAATCGACACATTGTCGCCGGGCATCACCATTTCGGTGCCAGCCGGCAATTGCACGATGCCGGTCACGTCCGTGGTGCGGAAATAGAACTGCGGGCGATAGTTGGTGAAGAACGGGGTATGGCGACCACCTTCATCCTTGGTGAGGATGTAGGCCTCGGCCTTGAACTTGGTGTGCGGCTTGACCGAACCGGGCTTGCACAGCACCTGACCGCGCTCGACTTCCTCACGCTTGGTGCCACGCAGCAGGCAGCCGACGTTATCGCCAGCATCGCCGAAATCCAGCAGCTTGCGGAACATTTCGACGCCGGTGACGATGGTCTTGACGGTCGGGCGCAGGCCAACAATCTCGATTTCCTCGCCAACCTTGATGCGACCGCGCTCGATACGGCCGGTCACAACCGTGCCACGACCCGAGATCGAGAACACGTCTTCGACCGGCATCAGGAACGGCATGTCGATCGGGCGTTCCGGTTGCGGAATATACTGATCGACAGTCTGCATCAGGCGCAGAATCGAGTCATGGCCGATTTCCGGGGTCACGCCGTCGAGCGCAGCCTTGGCCGAACCCTTGGTGATCGGAATGTCATCGCCGGGGAAATCATACTTGGAAAGCAGTTCGCGCACTTCCATCTCGACCAACTCGATCAGCTCGGCATCGTCAACAAGGTCAACCTTGTTCATGTAGACGACCAGCGCCGGCACACCAACCTGGCGGGCGAGCAGGATGTGCTCGCGGGTCTGCGGCATCGGGCCATCGGCAGCCGACACAACCAGAATCGCGCCATCCATCTGCGCAGCGCCGGTGATCATGTTCTTCACATAGTCGGCGTGGCCGGGGCAATCGACATGCGCGTAATGGCGTTCCTTGGTCTCATATTCGACGTGCGCCGTCGAAATGGTGATACCACGCGCCTTTTCTTCCGGTGCCTTGTCGATCTGATCATAGGCCGTGAACGTTGCGCCGCCGGTTTCGGCGAGCACCTTGGTGATCGCAGCGGTCAACGACGTCTTGCCATGGTCAACGTGGCCAATGGTGCCGATGTTGCAATGCGGCTTGTTACGTTCGAACTTTACCTTCGCCATGATTGGCTCCTCTAGGCTTTTCCAAATGTGTTAGACGTGGAAGTTGTTGGTTTCAGGCGTATTTCGCGACGACCTTGTCGGCCTCCGCCTTTGGCACCTGCTCATAGTGATCAAACTGCATGGTGAAATTGGCGCGCCCCTGCGAGAACGAGCGCAATTGGTTGACATAGCCAAACATGTTGGCGAGCGGCACCATCGCGTTGACGACCACCGCATTACCGCGCATGTCCTGACCCTGGATCTGACCACGGCGGGCATTGAGATCGCCGATGACGCTGCCGGTATAATCTTCCGGCGTCACCACCTCGACCTTCATGATCGGCTCCAGCAGCACCGCGCCACCCTCACGCAGGGCCTCGCGGAACGCTGCACGTCCGGCGATTTCAAAGGCCAGCACCGAGGAGTCGACGTCATGGTAGGCGCCGTCGACCAGCGTTGCCATCGTATCAACCACCGGGAAGCCCGCCAGAACGCCAGCGCCCATCACCGAGTTGATACCCTTTTCGACGCCGGGAATGAATTCCTTCGGCACCGAACCACCGACCACCTTGGATTCAAAGACATTGCCCTTGCCGATCTCGTTCGGCTCGAAAATGATCTTGACCCGTGCGAACTGCCCGGAACCGCCCGACTGCTTCTTGTGGGTATAGTCCTTCTCGACGCGCTTGGTCATGCGCTCACGATAGGCCACCTGCGGCGCGCCGATATTGGCATCGACCTTGTAGGTGCGGCGCAGAATGTCGACCTTGATGTCGAGATGCAATTCGCCCATGCCCTTGAGAATGGTCTGGCCACTCTCGGCATCGGTCGAAACCCGGAATGACGGGTCTTCGGCGGCAAGCTTCTGCAATGCCACACCGAGCTTTTCCTGATCGGCCTTGGACTTGGGCTCGATCGCGATTTCGATCACCGGATCGGGAAATTCCATCCGCTCCAGGATCACCGGCTTGGCAACATCGCACAGCGTATCGCCGGTGCGGGTATCCTTCAGGCCAGCCAGCGCGACAATATCGCCCGAATAGGCTTCCTTGATGTCTTCGCGGTTGTTGGCATGCATCAGCAGCATGCGCCCTACCCGCTCCTTCTTGTCCTTGGTCGAATTCAGCACTGTCGTGCCGCTTTCGATATGGCCCGAATAGACCCGGCAGAAGGTGATGGTGCCGACGAAAGGGTCGTCCATGATCTTGAAAGCCAGCATCGAGAACGGCTCTTTGTCATCCGCACGGCGGACAACTTCTTCGCCACTGTTGAAATCAATGCCCTTGATGGCTTCGCGATCCAGCGGTGAGGGCAGGTAATCCACCACGGCGTCGAGCAGCGTCTGCACGCCCTTGTTCTTGAAAGCCGTGCCACAGAGCACCGGCACGAAAGTCACAGTACGAACCGCCTTGCGGATCAGGCGCTTCAGTGTCGCCTCATCGGGCTCCTGACCATCGAGATAGGCGGCCATCACATCATCATCGAGCTCGACGGCGGCTTCGATCATGATATTGCGGTATTCCTTGGCCTTTTCGACGAGATCGGCCGGAATTTCTTCATCATGGAAATTGGCGCCGAGCGCCTCGTTTTCCCAGACCACCGCCTTCATGCGGATCAGATCGACGATGCCCTTGAAATTCGATTCCGAACCGATCGGCAGCTGGATACATACCGGCTTGCCCGCAACACGAACGCGAATATCTTCGACGCACATGTAAAAATCAGCACCGGTCTTGTCCATCTTGTTGATGAAGACGATGCGCGGAACATTGTATTTGTCGGCCTGACGCCAGACGGTTTCGGTCTGCGGTTCGACACCCTGGTTGCCATCGAGCACGCAGACGGCGCCATCAAGCACACGCAGCGAACGTTCGACTTCAATGGTGAAATCGACGTGGCCGGGGGTGTCGATGATGTTCAGCCGCTTGCCCTGCCAGAATGTGGTAGTCGCCGCCGAGGTGATCGTGATGCCACGCTCCTGCTCCTGCTCCATGAAATCCATGGTGGCAGCACCGTCATGCACTTCGCCGATCTTGTGCGACTTGCCGGAGTAATAGAGGATGCGCTCGGTCGTCGTGGTCTTGCCAGCGTCGATATGCGCCATGATGCCGAAATTTCGGTAATCCTCGATCGCGTTCATGCGGGGCATAATCATCAATCCCAAAAAAGTGCCGAATTACCAGCGATAATGCGCAAACGCGCGGTTGGCTTCGGCCATCCGGTGCGTGTCTTCGCGCTTTTTCACGGCATTGCCGCGGTTGTTGGAAGCATCGATCAATTCGCCGGACAGACGATCAACCATGGTCTTGTCGTTGCGGCCGCGCGCCGCAGTGATGATCCAGCGGATCGCCAAAGCCTGACGACGCTCGCTGCGCACTTCGACGGGCACCTGATAGGTGGCACCACCGACACGGCGCGAGCGCACTTCAACGGCCGGCGCCACATTTTCGAGCGCCTGCTTGAACACGGTCAGCGGATCGGATTTCAGCTTGCCCTGGATGCTGTCGAAAGCGCCATAGACAATCGATTCTGCAATCGACTTCTTGCCATCATACATGATGGAATTCATGAATTTGGAGACGACGGCATCGCCAAATTTCGGATCGGGAATGATTTCGCGCTTGTCGGCGCTGTGGCGGCGGGACATGGAATGATTCCTTACTTCGGGCGCTTGGCGCCATATTTCGAACGGCGCTGCTTGCGATCCTTGACGCCTTGCGTGTCGAGCACGCCGCGCAGGATGTGGTAGCGCACGCCGGGCAAATCCTTGACGCGGCCGCCGCGGATCATCACCACCGAATGCTCTTGCAGATTGTGGCTCTCGCCCGGAATATAGCCGATGACCTCGAAGCCATTGGTCAGGCGCACCTTGGCGACCTTGCGCAAAGCCGAGTTCGGCTTTTTCGGGGTCGTCGTATAGACGCGCGTGCACACACCACGCTTCTGGGGGCAAGCCTCCAGATGGCGGGCCTTTTCGCGGTAGACCGGCGCAATGCGCGGCTTGCGGATCAATTGACTAATCGTCGGCATTCATCGCCCTTCCGAAGCGGTTTCAACATTTCGCTTCCATCCGACCTTCGGACACAAGCAAAACCACGCCGCCAGCCAAAATGGCCAACGGCGCAACAAACAGAGGAACAACGGAAAACCGCTGTTCATGCACCAAAGCCGCCGAAGCGGTTATGAAGTCACTCGTTCTAGATACAAATGCGTTTAGCGGGCCTGCATCGGGGACGGGTCGCCCACCGAAAATGACCGCTACGGCCACTTGATGTAGGTGCGCTTCTAATTACCTCCATGACAGACGTCAACCCCTTGCGCGCGATATTTGCATCTTTCGATGCCAGCCAAGGCGCGCCCTGCCCCGCCACAGGCGAAAACCAGCAGACAGCCCTCAAGAAAAAGGCCGCCCGAAGGCGGCCTTGATCGCTTTGCAGCCTGTCGGGGCGCCGCTTATTCGGCGGCTGGCAATTGCGCCATCGGCAGTTTCGACATTTCCGCCTTCTGCGCCAGGATCATCTCATCGCGCATGGTCGCGAGGCGGCGCAGCTTCGACATGGCAGCGCCCGTGCCTGCCGGAATCAACCGCCCGACAATCACGTTTTCCTTCAAGCCTTCGAGCGTGTCGCGCTTGCCATTGACGGCAGCTTCGGTGAGCACGCGCGTGGTCTCCTGGAACGAAGCCGCTGAAATGAACGAGCGTGTCTGCAACGAGGCCTTGCTGATACCCAGCAAAACCGGCGTTCCGGACGCAATGCGCTTGCCTTCGGCGAGCATCTTTTCGTTGACCTCTTTGAGTTCCGCAAGATCAACCTGCTCATCCTTCAGGAAGGCCGTGTCGCCCGGATCGACGATATCGACCTTTTGCAGCATCTGCCGCACGATCACTTCAATGTGCTTGTCATTGATGTTGACGCCCTGAAGCCGGTAGACTTCCTGGATTTCATTGACGAGATAGGCGGCCAGCTCCTCGACACCCTTGACGGCAAGAATGTCATGGGGGGCGGGCTTGCCTTCAACAATGTAATCACCCTTCTCCACGGCGTCGCCATCGAGCAGATGCGTCTGGCGGCCCTTCGGCACCAGAATCTCCACAGGTTCGCCACCCGCTTCCGTCGGGATGATGTTGATGCGCTGCTTGTTCTTGTAATCCTTGCCGAATTTCAGAGTTCCGCTGATTTCGGCAATGATCGCATGGTCTTTGGGACGACGCGCCTCGAACAATTCCGCAACCCGCGGCAAACCACCTGTAATGTCGCGGTTACGCGCCGATTCCATCGGGATACGCGCCACGGCATCGCCAGCCCTGATCTCGGTTCCGACATCGAAACTGATGATCGAATCGACCGGCAGCGGATAGCGGGCATCGCCGCCACGTGCCAGCTTGAGCACCTTGCCATCCTTGCCCTTGATGCTGATCGACGGCTTGAGACCCGACGACCGCTGGCTGGCGCGCCAATCAGTGACAACACGACGCACGAAGCCGGTCTTTTCGTCGACGCTTTCGGAAAGCGAAGCACCATCGACCAGATCATCATAGGCGACAAAGCCGTCGACCTCGCTCATGATCGGCCTTGTATAGGCGTCCCATGCGGCGATACGCTGGCCGCGCTTCACCATATCACCTTCATCGACCATCAGGCGCGAGCCATATTGCACGCGGTGCACCGCACGCTCGGCGCCATCATGCCCGAGGATGACGACCGCGACATTACGCGCCATCACCATCAGATCGCCGTCGCTGTTGCGCGCCACGGCCCGGTTACGCACCGTGACCTTGCCGTCGAACTTGCTTTCGATCGACGATGTATCGGTAATCTGCGCCGCACCACCAATGTGGAAGGTGCGCATGGTCAGCTGCGTTCCCGGTTCACCGATGGACTGGGCAGCAATGACGCCGACCGCTTCACCGATGTTGACGGGTGTGCCGCGGGCAAGGTCGCGCCCATAGCACTTGCCGCAAACGCCATTCTCGGCCTCGCAGGTCAGCACCGAGCGGATTTTCACCTCGTTGATACCCGCCGCCTGAATACGGTCGATATGCCATTCCTGGATCATGTCGCCGATTTCGACGATCACCTTGCCGTCGAGATCGGTCAGCACCTCGCTGGCCGTGCGGCCGAGAATGCGGATCGACAGCGGCGCGACGATCTGGCCGGCATCGACGATCGGCCGCATCACAATGCCGCCCTGCGAACCGCAATCGGGCATGGTGATGATCGAATCCTGCGCGACATCGACCAGACGCCGGGTCAGATAGCCGGAGTTGGCGGTCTTCAGCGCGGTATCGGCCAGACCCTTGCGGGCACCGTGGGTCGAGTTGAAATATTCGAGCACCGACAGGCCTTCCTTGAAGTTGGCGATGATCGGCGTTTCGATGATATCTCCCGACGGCTTGGCCATCAGGCCGCGCATGGCGGCAAGCTGCTTCATCTGGGTCGGTGAACCACGCGCCCCGGAATGCGACATCATGTAGATCGAGTTGATTGGCAGATCGCGACCCTTGGCATCCTTGTGGGTGGCGGAAATGCGCACCATCATCTCGTCGGCCAGCTTGTCGGTGCACTTGCCCCAGGCATCGACCACCTTGTTGTATTTCTCCATCTTGGTGATCAGGCCTTCGTTGAACTGCTGCTCATATTCCTTGGCGAGCGCGCGCGTGGCTTCAACAATGGCCGGCTTGGTTTCGGGCACCACCATGTCGTCCTTGCCGAATGAAATGCCGGCCTTGAACGCTTCGCGGAACCCTAGTGCCATGATCTGGTCGCAGAAAATCACCGTCTCCTTCTGCCCGCAATTGCGGTAGACGGTATCGATCATCAGCGAGATTTCCTTCTTGGTCATCAGCTTGTTGGCGACATCGAAGGGTATCTTGTTGTGGTCAGGCAGAAGCTGGGCCAGAATCATGCGCCCCGGTGTCGTTTCGAACACCTTGGCCTGACGGTTGCCCTCGGCGTCATAGGTCCACATCCGCCCCTTGATCTTGGCATGCAAGGTCACGGCCTTGGCGGCCAAGGCGTGTTCGACCTCGCCCATATCCGAGAACATCATCCCCTGCCCCGGTTCGCCATCGCGCATCAGCGAGACGTAGTAGAGCCCGAGCACGATGTCCTGGCTCGGCACGATGATCGGCATGCCATTGGCCGGATGCAGGATGTTGTTGGTGGACATCATCAAGACGCGCGCTTCAAGCTGCGCCTCCAGCGACAGCGGCACGTGCACCGCCATCTGGTCGCCATCGAAATCGGCGTTGAAGGCGGCGCAGACCAGCGGATGCAGCTGAATGGCCTTGCCTTCGATCAGCTTGGGTTCGAAGGCCTGAATGCCAAGGCGATGCAACGTCGGCGCGCGGTTGAGCATGATCGGATGTTCGCGGATCACCTCATCGAGAATATCCCACACCTCGGGACGCTCTTTCTCGACCAGTTTGCGCGCCTGCTTCACAGTCGTCGAATGGCCCTTGGCTTCAAGCCGCGCGTAAATGAACGGCTTGAACAATTCCAGCGCCATTTTCTTCGGCAGGCCGCACTGATGCAGTTTCAGTTCCGGGCCGACGACAATGACCGAGCGCCCCGAATAATCGACGCGCTTGCCGAGCAGGTTCTGGCGGAACCGGCCCTGCTTGCCTTTCAGCATGTCGGCCAGCGATTTCAGCGGACGCTTGTTGGCGCCGGTGATGACGCGGCCACGCCGGCCATTGTCAAACAGCGCATCCACCGATTCCTGCAGCATCCGCTTCTCGTTGCGGATGATGATGTCCGGTGCCTTCAATTCCATCAGCCGCTTCAGACGGTTGTTGCGGTTGATGACACGGCGGTAGAGGTCATTGAGATCGGACGTGGCAAAGCGCCCGCCATCGAGCGGCACCAGCGGGCGCAGATCGGGCGGGATCACCGGCACTTCGCTCAGAATCATCCATTCCGGCTTGTTGCCCGAATGAATGAACGCCTCGATGATCTTCAGACGCTTGGCGAGCTTCTTGGGCTTCAACTCGGTCTTGCATTCGGCGATTTCGACGAGCAATTCCTCGGCGATCTTCGGCAGATCCATGTTCTTGAGGATTTCGCGGATCGCCTCGGCGCCGATCATGGCAGTGAAGGAATCCTGGCCAAACTCGTCCTGCGCACGAAGATATTCGTCTTCGTTCATCAACTGCCGATCCTTGAGCGACGTCAGGCCGGGATCCATCACGATGTAGGATTCAAAATACAGAATCCGCTCCAGCGACTTCAGCGGCATGTCGAGCAGGAGGCCGATGCGCGAGGGCAACGACTTCAAGAACCAGATATGCGCAACCGGCGCGGCCAGCGTGATATGGCCCATGCGCTCGCGCCGCACCCGCGCCAGCGTCACTTCGACGCCGCACTTCTCGCAGATAACGCCCTTGTATTTCATGCGCTTGTATTTGCCGCAAAGGCACTCGTAATCCTTGGTCGGCCCAAAGATCCGGGCGCAGAACAAGCCATCACGCTCCGGCTTGAAGGTGCGGTAATTGATCGTCTCGGGCTTCTTGATCTCGCCAAACGACCACGAAAGAATCTTTTCGGGGCTGGCGATACCGATTTGAATCTGATCGAAGGCCACCGGCTGCACCGCATTGGCGAACAAATTCATGACTTCCTGGTTCATCACCTGTCTCCTGCGAAACACTGCATGCGGGGAAAATTGCGCACGTCAGCCCGCCTAGAATGATCTTGACCTTTTCGAAGCTGGGCATGCTTTCGCACAGGCCCGGCACTCATCTCACTTCGCTTATTCAGCTGCCTCGGCGGGCGGCAACTCATCCACCCTCGCCTGGTTCGTCAGATCGACATTGAGGCCCAGCGAACGCATTTCCTTGATCAGGACGTTGAAGCTCTCGGGAATACCCGACTCGAACTTATCCTCCCCGCGCACGATCGATTCATAGACCTTGGTGCGACCAGCCACGTCATCGGACTTGACCGTCAACATTTCCTGCAATGTGTAGGCCGCGCCATAGGCTTCCAGCGCCCAGACCTCCATTTCGCCGAAACGCTGTCCGCCGAATTGCGCCTTGCCACCAAGCGGCTGCTGCGTGACGAGGCTGTAGGGGCCGATCGAACGGGCATGGATCTTGTCGTCCACCAGATGGTGCAGCTTGAGCATGTAAATATAGCCCACGGTCACCGGACGATCGAATTGATCACCCGTGCGCCCATCAAACAGGATCGACTGGCCCGACGAGGCGAGCCCCGCCTTGCCCAGCATTTCGACAATGTCCTTCTCGCGGGCACCATCGAACACCGGGGTGGCAATCGGCACACCGCGCCGCAGATTATCCCCCATTTCGGAGATTTCCTCGTCGCCCATCGCCTTCAGATCAACTGAAGGCCCATAGATCTCGCCAAGCTTGCCGCGCAGCAGTTTGCTGTCGTGCGATTTCAGATAGGCATCCACCGCCTCGCCGACCTGCCGACCAAGCCCGGCACAGGCCCAGCCAAGATGGGTTTCGAGAATCTGACCGACATTCATGCGGCTCGGCACGCCGAGCGGGTTGAGCACGATATCGACCGGCGTGCCATCCGCCAGGAACGGCATGTCTTCCTGCGGCACGATCTTCGAGACCACACCCTTGTTGCCATGGCGTCCGGCCATCTTGTCGCCAGGCTGGATCTTGCGCTTGGTCGCCACGAAAACCTTGACCATCTTCATGACGCCGGGCGGCAATTCGTCGCCGCGCTGCAACTTCTCGACCTTGTCGAGGAACAGGCTTTCGAGACGCTTTTTCGAATCGTCATATTGCTTGCGCATCGCCTCGATCTCGCCCATCTGGACGGTATCTTCGATGGCAAACACCCACCATTGCGAGCGGGCATGCGACTCGAGCGCTTCTTTGGTGATCACCTGATCCTTCTTGAAGCCACGCGGCCCGCCAATGCCCTTCTTGCCGACCAGTGCATCGGCAAGGCGCGCATAGACGTTGCGGTCGAGGATCGCCAATTCGTCATCGCGATCCTTGGCGAGCCGTTCGATTTCCTCGCGCTCGATCGCTTGGGCACGCTCGTCCTTGTCCACACCATGCCGGTTGAACACCCGCACTTCCACCACGGTGCCCTGCACACCTGGCGGCACGCGCATCGAGGTGTCACGCACATCCGAAGCCTTCTCGCCGAAAATGGCGCGCAGCAGCTTTTCTTCGGGCGTCATCGGGCTTTCACCCTTGGGCGTGATTTTCCCGCAAAGAATATCGCCCGCCTGCACTTCGGCACCAATATAGACGATGCCGGCCTCGTCGAGATTCTTTAGCGCTTCTTCAGCGACATTGGGAATTTCGCGGGTGATTTCCTCCGGCCCGAGCTTGGTGTCACGGGCCATCACTTCGAATTCTTCGATATGGATTGAAGTGAACACGTCCTCCTTGACGATCTTTTCGTTGAGCAGGATCGAATCTTCGAAGTTGTAACCATTCCACGGCATGAAGGCGACCAGCACATTGCGCCCCAAAGCCAGATCGCCGAGGTCGGTTGACGGGCCGTCGGCCAGGATTTCGCCCTTGGCCACGACATCGCCCACCCGCACCAGCGGCTTCTGGTTGATGCAGGTCGACTGGTTCGAGCGCTGGAACTTCATCAACCGATAAATGTCGACGCCCGGCTTGGCGGGATCGGGCTCTTCGGTCGCACGGATGACGATACGGGTGGCATCAACCTGATCAACCACACCGGCGCGGCGCGCCGCAATGGCCGCGCCCGAATCGCGTGCCACGACGGCTTCCATGCCCGTGCCGACCAGCGGCGCATCGGACTTGACCAGCGGCACCGCCTGGCGCTGCATGTTGGAGCCCATGAGCGCGCGGTTGGCGTCGTCATTCTCAAGAAACGGGATCAGCGCCGCAGCCACCGAAACCAGCTGCTTCGGGCTGACATCCATATAGTCGACCTTCTCGCGAGGCACGATGATGACATCACCGGCATGGCGCACGATCACCAGATCTTCCGTCAGGTTGCCGGCATCATCCACCGCGACATTGGCCTGCGCCACGAAGCACTTGGCCTCTTCCATCGCCGACAGATAATCCACCGTCTCGGTCATGCGGCCGTCACGGATGCGGCGATAAGGTGCTTCGATGAAGCCGTATTTGTTGACGCGTGCAAAAGTCGCCAGCGAGTTGATCAGGCCGATATTCGGGCCTTCGGGCGTCTCGATCGGGCAAATGCGACCATAATGGGTCGGATGCACGTCGCGCACTTCAAAGCCTGCACGCTCGCGCGTCAAACCGCCCGGTCCGAGTGCCGAAAGCCGACGCTTGTGGGTGATTTCCGACAATGGATTGGTCTGATCCATGAATTGCGACAACTGCGACGAACCAAAAAATTCGCGCACCGCTGCTGCCGCCGGTTTGGCGTTGATCAGGTCCTGCGGCATCACCGTGTTGATTTCAACCGAGGACATGCGTTCCTTGATCGCCCGCTCCATGCGCAGCAACCCGAGACGATACTGGTTTTCCATCAATTCGCCAACCGAACGCACGCGGCGATTGCCAAGATTGTCGATGTCGTCGATCTGACCATGACCATCGCGCAGGTCGACCAGGGTTTTCACCACGGCCAGAATATCCTCGCGGCGCAAAATCCGCACGGTATCTTCCGCCTTCAGGTCCAGTCGCAGGTTCATCTTGACCCGGCCGACCGCAGACAGGTCATAGCGTTCGGGATCAAAGAACAGCGAGCGGAACATCGCTTCCGCCGAATCCAGTGTCGGCGGCTCGCCGGGGCGCATGACGCGGTAGATGTCGAACAGCGCCATCTCGCGGCTGGAATTCTTGTCGACCGCCAAAGTATTGCGAATGTAGGGGCCGACGGTGATGTGGTCGATGTCGAGGATCGGCAATTCCTTGAAGCCAAGCTCCGCCAGGCGGGCAAGCAGCTTGTCCGTCACTTCTTCGCCAGCCTCGGCATAGATTTCGCCGGTGTCGGGATTAAACAGATCCTGCGCTAGGAATTGCCCGTGCAAATCCTCATCCTGCATCAGCAGCGCCTTGAGGCCACGATCAGCCAGCGCCTTGGAGGTGCGCGGGTTGAGCTTCACACCATTGGCAATCACCACCTCGCCGGTATCGGCGTCGATCATGTCGGCCGAAGCCTTGAAGCTCTTCATGCGCTCGGCTTCATAGGGCTGGCGCCAGCCCTGTGCCGCCTTGGTGAAGATGATGGTCTTGTAGAAATATTCGAGGATTTCCCCGGCATCGAGGCCCAGCGCATAGAGCAGCGACGTCACCGGGATCTTGCGGCGACGGTCGATGCGCGCGTGCACGATATCCTTGGCGTCGAACTCGATATCCAGCCATGAGCCACGATAGGGAATGATGCGTGCGGCAAACAGCAACTTGCCCGAGGAATGGCTCTTGCCCTTGTCATGATCGAAGAACGCACCCGGCGAACGGTGCATCTGCGAGACGATCACGCGCTCAGTGCCATTGACGACAAAGGTGCCGTTTGAAGTCATGAAGGGCATGTCGCCCATGTAAACTTCTTGCTCCTTGATGTCCTTGATGGAACGAGCCTGCGTATCGGGATCGACATCGAACACGATGAGTTGCAGCGTCACCTTCAGCGGCGCAGCAAAGGTCATGCCGCGCTGGCGGCATTCGTCAACGTCGAATTTCGGCTGTTCGAATTCATAGCGCTTGAATTCCAGCATGGACGTCTGGGCGAAATCCGAAATCGGAAACACCGAGCGGAACACCGCATTCAGGCCCTCGTCGCCCCGTCCGCCTTCCGGCTCGTCAACCATCAGAAACTGGTCATAGGATGCCTTCTGCACCTCGATCAGATTCGGCATTTCTGCCACTTCCTTCATCGAGCCGAAGAATTTGCGGATGCGCCTGCGTCCAGCCAAGGTCTGCGCCATGAGTTTCGCCTCTTTCATCGTTCACATTCATGATGGCGGCGGATCGTCCTGTCCGCCCCGCCCTTTTCGTCAAACCCTTGTGGCCCAAGGCCCACCAGCCGCACCAGGCGCGGCCGCGCGGTGCGCTATGCCCCACAACGGCCAAAGGGTCCCGGCGCGACGCGCCGGAACCGGATCACGCAGCTCCGCAATTGCAGAGCCATCAACTTACTTAAGTTCGACCTTCGCGCCGACCTTCTCGAGAGCCGCCTTGAACTTTGCCGCATCTTCCTTGCTGACACCTTCCTTGACGGGCTTGGGCGCAGCTTCAACCAGATCCTTGGCTTCTTTCAGGCCAAGACCGGTGATGGCGCGCACTTCCTTGATCACTTCGATCTTCTTTTCGCCGGCAGCAGCCAGAACCACCGTGAACTCGGTCTGCTCTTCGGCAGCAGCAGCGGGCGCAGCAGCAGCCGGGCCAGCAGCAACGGCCACAGCAGCAGCGGCGGAGACGCCCCACTTGGCTTCGAGCAGCTTGGCGAGTTCGGCAGCTTCCAGCACCGTGAGGGTGGAGAGTTCGTCAACGATCTTTTCGAGATTTGCCATAATGTTCATACCTTATGTGAAGTTGGTTTTTCAGGGTTGTATTGAGCCCCAGGGCTCGGAGTGACAGTCTCAGGCAGCGTCCTTTGCAGCATAAGCACCGACAACGCGCGCGAGTTTCGCGGCGGGGGCGGTGGCGAGCTGCGCCAGCTTGGTGGCCGGAGCCACGAGCAGGCCAATGAGCTTGGCACGCAATTCGTCAAGCGACGGCATGGTAGCCAGGGTCTTGATGCCTTCGACATTCAGCGCTGTTGCGCCCATGGCCCCACCGAGGATGACGAATTTGTCAAAATCCTTGGCAAAGGCGACAGCCGCTTTCGGGGCCGCCACGGGGTCATGCGACCAGGCAATCAATGTCGGGCCTTTCATCAGCCCTCCCACCGAAGCCACGGCCGTGCCATTCAGAGCGATGCGGGCGAGACGGTTTTTGGCGACCTGAACCTGCGCACCCGCCTGCTTCATCTGCTTGCGCAAATTCTGCATCTGGGCGACAGTCAGGCCGGAATACTGGGCGACCACAACCACTGACGTCTTCGCAAAGATGTCATGCAGCTGCGCGACCATTTCCTTTTTTTCGACTCTGTCCACAGTGAGTATCCTCACTCATAAGCGGTTATCCCGCTGGTTGCGATTGGCCGCAGGCAAGCCCGCGACACGCTTTGACAACCTGTCCCCCGCGACAGTCCCTTGACGGAACCCGCAGACAGAGGGATCAACCCAGCCCTCAGGCATGACGCCCAAAAAACCCGACTTCACCCGTCTATGCTGGCCGCACGTTGACCCAGCCGAAGCCAGATCACTCGAACATTCAAGGCCTTCCCCTCGAAAACGAGAAAAAGCACCACCGGCAGTCTCGGACAGGAATTGGCCCTGAAATCATCGGCTATCACCTCCGCAAGAGGTTCTCACCTTGTTCCAAAGCCTTTCCACCACAACAAGCCCCTTGACGAACCGCCAGGGGCTTACCGTGGAATTCTGATGAAAACGCCACCTCTATCAAGTAGCATTCTCCTTACTTAGCGCGCCGCGACCCCTTTGCCAAGAGCAAAATTGCCGCGTGCGCCATGGCCTGCCACTTGGCGTTTGTCAGCCATGCAGGCTGGCAAGCTCAATCTTGACACCAGGTCCCATGGTCGAGGACAGCGCCACGCGCTGAATATAGGTGCCCTTCGAGGCCGTCGGCTTGGCTTTCGCCACCGCATCCACCAAAGCCTTGATATTCTCGATCAGCTTGTCTTCACCAAACGACACCTTGCCGACTGAGGCCTGCACGATACCGGCCTTTTCGGCGCGGAACTCGACAGCCCCGCCCTTCGAGGCGACCACGGCCGCCTTGATGTCCATGGTGACGGTGCCCACTTTCGGGTTCGGCATCAGGCCGCGCGGGCCGAGCACCTTGCCGAGCCGCCCGACCAGCGGCATCATGTCCGGGGTCGCAATGCAGCGATCGAACTCGATCTTGCCGCCCTGCACGATGGCCACCAGATCTTCGGCACCCACCAGATCGGCACCTGCTGCCAGCGCCTCATCGGCCTTGGCACCACGGGCAAACACCGCAACCTTCAGCGTGCGTCCGGTGCCGTTCGGCAGATTGACCACGCCGCGCACCATCTGATCGGCATGCTTGGGATCAACGCCCAGATTCATGGCGATTTCGACGGTCTCGTCGAATTTGGCACTGGCCCCGCCCTTCACCAGCTTCACGGCTTCGCCGAGCGGGTAAAGCTTCGTGCGCACCACAGTGGCGCGCGCCTTTGTCATGCGCTTGCTCATGCTACGACCTCCAGGCCCATCGAGCGGGCAGAACCGGTGATCATCGCTGCAGCAGCCTCAATGGTCTCGCAATTGAGATCGGGCAGCTTCTTGGCGGCGATCTCGTTGATTTGCGCCTGGGTGATCTTGCCGACAAAGCCACGACCGGTGGTCTTGGCGCCGGACGTGATGCCTGAAGCCTTCTTCAGAAAATACGACACCGGCGGCAGCTTCATCTCGAAGGTGAAGGAGCGATCGCCATAGGCGGTGATCACCACGGGAATCGGTGTTCCCTTTTCCATCTGCGCAGTGCGGGCGTTGAACGCCTTGCAGAATTCCATGATATTGAGGCCGCGTTGTCCAAGTGCCGGGCCGATCGGGGGCGCTGGTTTGGCGTCTCCGGCGGGCACTTGAAGCTTCACGTAACCCGTGATCTTCTTTGCCATGATCATTCATCCATACAGGGCCGCACCCAGATCATGGGCGGGCTGTTGCGATATGTGGTGCGGATAAGCCTGCGCTGGCTGCGCAAGATATGCCTACCACAAAGAAATAAGTGCCCAGCAAGGGCACAGGTGGCGCTTCTACGCGATAGTGACAGGATTGTGAAGCCCTTAATTAAGGCGCAGCGCTCATACCAGCAGCGCTTTGGCCTCGCGCACATCTTGCTTCATGCGCGCGACCAGCGCCTCGGCATTGGCAAATTTGGCATCGGCGCGGATGAAGCCGACAAACGCCACCCTCAGCACCTCGCCATAAAGGTCACCGGAGAAGTCGAACAGCATCACTTCCAGCAGCAGCGCACCATTGTCGAAGGTCGGGCGGCGGCCAAAGCTTGCGACCCCGCCATAGCTGGTGCCACGCGCTTCCACCCGCACGGCGTAAACCCCCACGCGCAGGGCACAAGAGGGGTCAAGCCGCAGATTGGCGGTGGGAAAGCCGAGTGTGCGCCCGAGTTTCTTGCCATGCTCGACCACCCCGCTGACGCTCCAGGCATGACCTAGCAGCATCGCTGCGCGTGCCACATCGCCCTGTTCCAGCGCCGCGCGCGTTGCCGTCGACGACACCGCTTCGAGCGAGCCTTCCGCATCTTCGGCGATGCGCGCGACAATTTCGACGCCAAACCCGAGGCGCTGGCCAGCCTCACGCAAAAATTCCGGTGTCCCGGCCCGCGCCTTGCCGAAATGGAAATCATAGCCCGCCACCACGCAGGCAACACCGAGCTGGCGCACCAGCACCTCCTCGACGAACTGCTCGGCACTCAGCCCCGCAAGCCGGGCGTTGAAGCTTAGCACGACAAGACCATCGAGGCCGAGTTCGCCGAGGGCCTGCGCCTTGTCCGCCAGCGGCGTCAACCGAAAGATCACTGGCTTTTTGGCGAAAAAATCCGCCGGATGCGGCTCGAAGCTCAGCACCGCGCAAGGCCGGCCCATGGCCAGAGCCCGCGCTTGTGCCCGCATGATCACGGCGCGATGCCCACGATGCACGCCATCGAAATTGCCGATTGCCACCACGCAACCACGCAGGCGCGGCGGCATCTCAACAGGATCGATCAGCGTGAAGCTAGGTTCGGCAGGCTGAAGCAAGGGCGGGCGCGCTCATCATTGGCGAGGTTGGGCTGACGTAGTGGCGCTGGCGCGGCCCTTCGTCAAGCCTTGGGCGGCATGAGTTCCTCGCGACCCGGCACCATCACCAGGGCCTCGCCATCCAGCACCACACGGCCATCGACGGCGCATTCGCATTTCAGACGCACGCGCTTGCCCTTGGGGATGACCTCGATCACCTCGACGCTGATGGCCACGACATCGCCGATTCGCACCGGCCCGCGAAAATTCAGGGTCTGCGACAGATAGACAGCACCCGGCCCCGGCAGTCGCATGCCGAGCACGGCGGAAATCAGGCTGGCAGTATAGAGGCCATGCGCAATGCGTTCGCCGAATTTGGTTTTCCGCGCGAAATGATCGGAAAGATGGATCGGGTTATGATCGCCGGACAGGGTCGCAAAGCCGATCACATCCTCATTCATCACCGTTTTCAGCAAGACCTCACGCATGCCGGGGGCAAGATCCTCGAACACGTGAATCTTGAAAGGGTTGGCGACGGGGGTTGCGGCATTCATCGGGGCAGGCTCCGTTATCGTGCATTATACGCCGTGCATGCAACCATTTGGGTTGTCAATTCCACTTTGTGCGCTGCAACATTCCAGCACAACGCCAATGCTCCCCATCAATTGTTGATGACTTCCAAGAATTCAGCCTCCCTGCATGATCCGTTTAACTCTCGCTCAACATTTTTCGGCCTATGGTTTCGACAATTGAGATCGCTTCAACCTGAATCAGGCTAACCCCTTGCAGGGCCACGTTTTATGCGGAGACATCGATGAACGCCGACAAATCCATGCCGATCCTGATCGTGGACGACTACCAGACCATGGTGCGCATCATGCGCAATCTGCTCAAGCAGATCGGCTATGAAAATGTCGATGAAGCCAGCAATGGCGCCGAGGCGCTCGAAAAAATCAACACCAAGGCCTACAGTCTTATCATTTCGGACTGGAACATGGAACCGGTCACCGGCCTCGAACTTTTGACCAAGCTGCGCACCGGCACGCACAATGCCGACACGCCTTTCATCATGGTCACGGCGGAATCGAAAACCGACAACATCATCGCTGCGCGCAAGGCCGGCGTGTCAAGCTATATCGTCAAGCCATTCAATGCCCAGACGCTGAAAGCCCGCATCGACGCGGTCTGCGCCAGCCGCGCCGCATAAAACAGCCCGCAATTACCAACGCAGTGCCGTCATCGCCAGATGCGGCGTCTCGTCGTGCTGCGCCAAAAAGCCGTCAAGCCTCGCGGCATTCAGCGGGCCACCGCCCGCCGGATGCAACTCATCGCGGTGAATGCCCCCGGTGACCAGCAGCCCGGTGATCTTCTGCCGGATGGCACCGCGCATGTCGGTGGCAATGGCATCGCCCACCGCCAGAACCCGCGGCGCCGCCTGCCGCGCCCCAGCTGCCCGCGCCAGACCAAGTGCCGCCTGATAGATCGGTGCATGTGGTTTCCCGGCATAGCGCACTTCGCCGCCGAGTTGCTCATAATTCTCGCCAAGGGCTCCCGCGCAATAAAGCAGCGTCTCGCCGCGATGCACGATAATATCGGGGTTGGCGCAGATCATCACCAGATTGCGCGCCCGCATGGCACTCAGCGTCGTCTCATAATCATCCGGCGTTTCGGTCTCATCGTCGAAAAGCCCGGAGCAAACGACATAATCTGCCTGATCCAGCGGCACGCGTTGCGGCGCTGCCCCGGTCTGGCGCGCCACTTCGTCATAAAGCGCCAAATCACGATCAGGGCCGATGTGGTGGACCTTGGCATCGCCCATTTCGGCGATCAACCCAACCGTGA
>JAJZGX010000097.1 GCA_021804825.1 Pseudomonadota bacterium
GAACCGTCGCGGGCCTCATGGGCGCCCTCGAAGCCTGTGCCCAAATCTTCAAACCAACGGAATGCGCAAATTATTTCAAGGCCTGCGGATACGACACAACCTGATCGGATTCCGCTCTAGCGGCATCTTGAAAAGCTTGGCCTGTTGCTATGCATGAGGCTCACTGATGAGCCTCAATCAAATCGTCAGTACATCCGTGGTCGATCTGAAATCACGTAGGCAACGCCCCAGCTCAGCCGAGCCGCATACTGCTGACCAAGGTCAGGGCAGAATTTGGAGCTTATCAGCTGAGACCTTGCCGCTCTTGCGGTCAGCCACCAGCTCAAAAGAAATCTTGTCGCCTTCGCGCAGCTGGCTCAAGCCAGAGCGTTCGACGGCGCTGATATGCACAAAGGCATCTTTCTCGCCGTTATCGGGCGCGATGAAACCAAAGCCTTTTTCAGCGTTAAACCACTTTACGGTTCCCGTAGGCATGGAAACCCCTTTCTCGTCTGTTTTCATTTCCCGTCAGCGCTATCGCCGACGGCCGAAATCGCATGTTCAGGCGAACTGTCTATTGCCTTTTCAGAATGATTTCAGAAAGGAAAAACGAGCGAACCATCTATCGACCCTCTCTATATAGTATTTTTTCAGAAAAATGCAAGCGCCGCCGCAATTCTTCAAAATGTCTGTTGGCATGTTTCGGCAAGATTCGGCGTGTTGGTAAGCCTAGGCTCATCCTTGAAATGCTAGGGGTGTTGAGTTTTGGTTGTGGCTCCACGTCATGATTTGTTTGAAACAGCGAAAGTTTGCAGAAGAACGCTGTGTGAGTTCTGCCTCATGTGAGGGAGCTTCCCACGTGAAACAGGGTGCCGTCGCGGTGCATGTCATGAAAATTGTGCAACCCCGTCGACAGGCGCTTGAAGCGTCGCAAAAATCATCACATAGCAAAATCCACGCACCACGCATCAGGCTCCGGCAAAGCGTTTGAAACATGAAGCAGACCAAACGACATAAGGACAAGGGCTGTAAGCTGTTGGGCGGATTGGCAGTTATCCTTGCCATGACGTTGCTGCCTCATGCGGCGCGCGCCGAAGGGACGACGGCTGTCGGCAATGCTCCTGTGCCTGCTTTCTGGAATCAGAACACGCTGTTAGGCCAACTCGGCGGGTTGCGACCGTGGCTGAAAAGCCATGGTGTGACCTTCGGGATCACCGAAAGCGACGAGGTGATGGACAATGTTTCGGGCGGCATCCGCCGTGGCCCGGTCTATGACGGCTTGGGGCAAGCGACCCTGATGATCGATACTGCCAAGGCGTTTGGATGGCAGGGCGGCACGTTGAATGCCAGTCTGTTGCAGATTCATGGCCATTCCATCAGCACCGATCATCTGCTGGCGCTGCACACAGCGAGCAATATTGAAGCCTCGCAAGCCACGCGCTTGTGGGAGCTCTGGCTCGACCAGCAGGTTTTCAACCCCAATATCGATCTCAAGATCGGTCAGCAGAGTGTAGATCAGGAATTCGTGGCGCCGCACTATGCAGCGGTGTTTCTCAATGCCACGCTGGGCTGGCCGGTCATGCCGACCAACGATCTTTTTGCGGGCGGCCCGGCCTATCCGCTTTCGTCGCTCGGGGTGCGCCTGCGCGCCAAACTGGGCGCTAACATCACGGCGTTCGTCGGCGTTTTCGATGATAATCCGCCCGGCGGGCCGTTCGCGCAGGATTCACAGGTGCTGGGTTCAGAGGCGACGGGCACGCGCTTCAATCTTGGCACCGGTGCGCTTTGGATGGCTGAATTGCAGATGCGCCATGACCAGCAACCGGTAAAAGGCTGCACCAGCTTGTTGTGCGGATTGCCCGGCGCGCTGAAAGTGGGGCTTATGGCCGACACTGGCGCATTCCCCGATCAACGCTTTGGAACCGATGGCCTGTCGCTTGCCAGCCCTGCCAGCAACGGCGTGGCGCGCCCGCATCGCGGCAATGTGATTCCTTATGTCATCGCAAGCCAGATGCTCTGGCGTGACGGCGGCGACCACCAGCGAAATCTTGGCGGGTTCTTGCGGGTGATGGCCGGGCCGAGTGACCGCAATCTCGTGGATTTTTCGGTGGATGCCGGGCTTGATCTGCAAAGCCCATTTGCGGGCCGTGATCATGATCAACTGGCGCTCGGGGTGAGCTATGCGCATATCAGTGCGCGGGCGCGCGCGCTTGATGCCGATACGGCTCGGTTCAACAGCAAGCCCTATCCTCTGCGCTCCAGCGAGAGCCTGATCGAGGCGACTTATCTCGCGCAGATCAATCCCTGGTGGGTCATGCAGCCGGATGTGCAGTATATCGTCAGGCCGGGTGGCGGAACCACGGTCGCAGGCCTTGGCAGTGCCCGGCTGGGTGATGAAATGATTGTCGGCCTGCGTTCGGTCGTGACGTTCCAGTAGATGTCGACAGCGGCCGTGCCCGGCAGCTCAATGACGGCGGGCAATGGTAAATTTTGCCGATGCGGCATTATCACCGAGTTCGGTGAATTTCAGGGTCGATCCATATTGCTCAAGAACGTCATCGATGATCGACAGGCCCAGGCCGGAGCCATCTTCGATGCGACTGCCGGATGTGGTTTCAGTTTGGTTGCGCCCGTCATTTCGCACTTCGATTGTCGCCTGGCTTCGCAGAACCTGTGCCCTGATAAAAATATTGCGACCGGCATTCTTGCGGGCATTGTCCATGAGATTGCCCATCACTTCGCCGAAATCATCCGGATCCATCGCGAGGACCAGTTCTTCAGGCAGGCCATTGCGCCAGACCAGATGCTCGGCGCCCGGTATCCGCTCAAAAAGATTGATCAGGCGCTCGACACTTGCGTGGGCTTTTGTGGACAGGCCGCCAGCGGCGCTGGCGCCGTGGGTGCGGGCGCGGGCGAGTTCGCGCTCGACAATGCCACGCATCAGCGCCACTTGCTCCGCAAGCACATCGCCATCGGCTTCGTTGGCCTCGGCGCGGCGTTGCGCCTCGATGGAAATGATGGTCAGCGGGGTTTTCAGCCCATGCGCCAATGTGCCCGCCCGGCGGCGCGCCTTGGTGACCTGCAATTCCTGATGGGCCAACAAGCGATTGACGAGGTCGGCGAGCGGAACGACCTCGCGGGGGAAATTCCCGCGCAGGCGATCACTATCGCCTGAAATCACCGCGCCAAAACGCGCTTTGAGGGTCGCCAGCGGCCCGAGGCCAATCCATGTTTGCAGGAGCGTTCCGATAAAAAGCACAAATGCAATCAGCAGCAGGGCGAAGTAAAGACTGCGGCGGAATACCAACTGCAAATGTATGATGTCGCGTTTGTCCTCGCCGACCTCCAGAACGAACTCGCGCTTGGGGCCATTGGTGCGGCTGGCATCGGTAAAGGCGACCTTGCGCGATAGTGCAAAAAGCTTGGAATGACCGGGGCCGGCGTCGCTGTGAAAAACTGCAAGCGGTTCGTCGTCGCTTGGCAATTGCGTTGTCCACAAGGACCGGGATTTCAAAATGACACTACCGTGCTCGGTGATCTGCCAATAGACGCCGCTTTCGGGGATGCTGTAGCGCGGATCTGCGGGGCGATGACGCAAGGTGGCCTTGCCATGATCGAGGCTAAACAGGCGTTCGATTTCCAGGAGTCTGATGCTCAGTTCCTGGCTAAGCTGCGCCTCAAGGGCGGCATCGAAGGCTCGGCTGATAAACCATGCGGCGGCACCAAGGGTAACCCCGACCACCAGCAAAGCTATAAGGAAAATACGTGCACGCAGTGACCAGGTTGCGATAATATCGCGATCTTCATCGGGGCTTGGCGTGCTCAAGCAGCTTCCTCGACGATGTAACCCAGCCCGCGCCGGGTCATCACCATGTCGGCCCCGACTTTCTTGCGCAGCCGGTTCATCAAAACTTCCAGCGCGTTTGAATCCGGCACCGCCTCGCTGGCGTAAACATGATCCTGCAATTCAGTCTGCGGCACGATCCGTCCCTTGTGGGTCACGAGATAGCGCAACATGCGATATTCCAGAGATGTGAGTGTGATCGGCTTTTCGGCGCGGCTCACCAGCATGCGCCGCGTGTCGATGGTGAGGTCGCGGGCACAAAGCAAGGGGGTGGCCACACCATTGCTGCGCCGCAGGATGGCCCCGAGCCGCGCGACCAGTTCTTCAACATAGAAGGGTTTGGCGAGGTAATCATCAGCGCCGGCATCAATGCCCGCCACCCGCTCACGCCACGCGCTTCTGGCGCTCAGGATCAAAATCGGCGATTGGGTTCCCGCATCGCGCAAGCGCCGCAACACCGTCAGGCCATCGAGCTTCGGCAATCCAAGATCAAGCACGATGCCATCATAATCCTCGGTCTCGGCGCGAAACCACGCCTCCTCGCCATCATGCACCAAATCCGGCAAATAACCTGCTTCCTTGAGCGCTTTGCCGATGGAAACCGCGATCTTTTTCTCGTCTTCGACAACAAGTATGCGCATTAGCGAGAACTCCTCGAAATCAGATGATTCGTGGCCGCATCAATATAAATATCGACGTAGCGGCCCTTTTTTGAAAGCACGACAATGTGGTAACCGAGCGCGCCGCGCCGCTGATGATAAAGATCAACGTTCATCACCTGACCCGGGACGACGGACAAGGCGTGGCCCATGGCGCGTGAAAGCGGCACGGCAGCAAGCTGGGCCTGAGCCTTTTGAGCTTGCTCCATCTCCACCTGGTCCCGATCAACGCTCCCATCGCCAGAGGCCGTAGCACCTGCTGCACCGGCGGCGCCTGCACCAGCTCCAGCGCCAGCGCCTGCACCGCCATCACCACCATCACCCCCGTCGCCATCGGCAAAGGCAGGCTGATGGCATAGCAAGGCCAGTAACGCCGTCGTGGCGCTTCCTAGCAATAATTGACGCCGGTCAGGCATAGCTTCGCCCGTAGGTAATGTATGGCTTAAAGGGCTGCTTTAGGCCGAATGGAGTGACGACAAGCTTACAGCGTTGCGAAGGTTGGGCAACACCCGCAAGAAAATTCATGCGCCCCTCGCCATGGCAGGCGTGCTCGCTTTTTTGCAAATTTATTGCAAACACCCCCACCACCGTCATTGCGAGCGCAGCGAAGCAACCCAGGGGTTTGAGGCACCTCTACCGCAGCAACTCCCGAAACCCCTGGGCTGCTTCGTCGCTTTGCTCCTCGCAATGACGGGGTGATGATGCGTGGTTACTGTTGATGCAAACACGCCCACCACCGTCATTGCGAGCGTCAGCGAAGCAACCCAGGGGTTTGGCGGCACATTCATCGCAGCAATTCCCGAAACCTCTGGGTTGCTTCGTCGCTTTGCTCCTCGCAATGACGGGGTGATGGTGCGTGGTTACTGTTGATGCAAACACTTCCCCTCACCGTCATTGCGAGCGTTAGCGAAGCAACCTAGGAGGTTCGAGGCACCTTCACCGCCGCAACTCCCGAAACTCCTGGGTTGCTTCGTCGCTTTGCTCCTCGCAATGACGGGGTGATGGTGCGTGGTTAAATGTCAGACATCATCCGCTAGCCGATTCCGAGCGCTTGATTGATGCGGGCTTGGTCGACCTTGGCCCCGGCAAAATCGTCGAACGCTTTGGGCGTGCGCCGAATCATGTGCGCCTTGATGAAATCGGCCCCCTCGCGGGCGCCATCTTCGGGGTGCTTGAGGCAGCATTCCCATTCCAGCACCGCCCACGACTCGTAATTATATTGCGCGAGTTTCGAGAAAATGCTGCCAAAATCCACCTGACCGTCACCGAGCGAGCGAAACCGCCCGGCGCGGTCAACCCATGGCGCGTAGCCAGAATAAACGCCCTGGCGACCTGTCGGGTTGAATTCCGCATCCTTGACGTGGAAGGCCTTGATCCGCTCGTGGTAAATATCGATGAAGGCGAGATAATCCAGTTGCTGCAGCACAAAATGTGACGGATCATAGAGGATGTTGCAGCGCTTGTGGCCAGCAACGGCTGCCAGAAACATCTCGAAGGTGGTGCCGTCAAACACATCCTCGCCGGGATGAATTTCAAAGCAAAGATCAACCGCGACCTCGTCGAAAGCGTTGAGGATCGGCGTCCAGCGGCGACCAAGTTCGGCAAAGGCCGTCTCGATCAATCCTGGCGCGCGTTGTGGCCAAGGATAGACGAAAGGCCAGGCCAAGGCTCCCGAGAAGGTAGCGTGGGCACGCAGCCCGAGATGCGCAGAGGCTTTGGCTGCCATCAGCAATTGCTGCACCGCCCATTGCTGGCGCGCGGCGGGCTTGCCATGGGTTTGTTCCGGCGCAAAGGCGTCGAAAGCCGCATCATAGGCGGGGTTGACGGCCACAAGCTGGCCTTGCAGATGCGTGGAAAGTTCGGTGATGGCGAGCCCATGCTTTGCCGCCGTGCCGGCAAGCTCATCGCAATAGGCTTTCGAAGTGGCGGCCTTGGCCAGATCAAACAGCCGCGCGTCCCATGTCGGGATCTGGACGCCCTTGTAGCCCAGAGTTGCCGCCCAGCCGCAAATGCCATCAAAGCTGTCAAAGGGCGCCGCATCGCCGGCAAATTGCGCCAAAAACAGAGCTGGCCCCTTCATCTGCCCGCTCATGCGCCAACCCCTTCGCTCAGCATATTGTAGAAAACCAGCTTGACCGGTTGCGCCAACAAGTCCCCGGCGCGGGCTCGCAGCGCCTTCAGATGCGGCATTTTGGCGTGGGCATCGAGATCAGCCTGGCTCGCCCAGTTTTCGTAGAACATGAAGACACATGGATCCTTGGTGTCGACGTGCAGATCGTAATTCATGCAGCCAGGATCGGCGCGGGACGGTGCAACCTGAGCCATCAGAAGCGCGAGCAAATCCTCGCGCGTCTCTGGCTTGGCGACCAGAGTGGCGGTGAGTGTGATGTGGTTCATCGATCTTGATCCCCCCATTATGTGCAACGGCTCATGGCTATTGCATCAAACTTTTGTCGACATGCCCGCAGTGCGGGAGGCTTGAAGCCGCACGAGCGACGCTGTAAACCTTTACATGAGTTGTTCGACCCTGCATAAACAACTATGCATAGCTGCCATGAAAATCATGCACAAGCGCTCCCGAGACCCTTCCATGCCAACGAGACGATCAACTGCCACCATGAAGGATGTCGCGCTCAAGGCCCGGGTGTCTCTGGCCACTGTCAGCCGCGCCTTTGCTGCGCCCGGCAGCGTCTCCGAAACACTCACGCAACGTATAGTTGCGGCAGCGCGCGACCTTAATTACACGCTCAACGTCAATGCCCGTTCCTTGCGCAGCCAGAGCAGCGGTCTCGTTGTGGTGCTGATCCCGGATATCGGCAATCCGTTCTTCTCGGTTTTGCTGCAAGGCATTGAAGAACAAGCCCGCGCTCTGGGTCTGGCGATCCTGATCGGTGACACCCATGGCGATCGTGAATTGGCCGCGACTTATGCGCGGCTGCTCGACACAAGGCGCGCCGATGGCATGATCCTGCTCAATGGCACAGTTCCCAATCGGGCGCATGATGGCGCGCGTCTGAGCCCGCAGCGCTATCCGGTTGTCGCCATCAGCGAGCGAATCCCGGGCGCCGACATTGCCATGGTCGGCATCAATAATCGTGCTGCAGGCTTTGAAGCCGTCGCGCATCTGGCGGGGCTGGGGCACCGCCGAATTGCTCATATCATGGGGCCGGCTGATAATATCCTGACCCATGAACGCGCACAGGGCTATCGCGAAGGCGTCCTCGCCCACGGCTGCGACCTCTGGCCGGAGGCATTGCAGCCTGGTGCCTTTTCAATCCGCGCCGGGCGCGCCGCCATGGCCAAGCTGCTGGATGGCCCGGCGCCGCCGACAGCGGTGTTCGCGGCCAACGATGAAATTGCCATAGGGGCGATTATCGAAGCCAAGGCGCGCGGATTGCATGTGCCGCGTGACCTCTCGGTGGTAGGCTTCGACGACATCGAATATGCCGAGAGTTATGATCCGGCTCTGACCACCATCAATCAGCCGCGCCGCGAAATGGGCCGTCGCGCCATGGCCATGCTTGGCGAACTGATCACCGATCCGGATCACCGCCAGGCCGATGTGAATCTGGAGTATCAGCTCGTGGTGCGCGCCAGCACCGCCCCGCCGCGCGTGGCCAGCCGCAAGCCGGTATCCCGGACTTGAGGGCAGGCGGCAAGCTCAATTGGCGCCGTGTTCAGCGCTCGATTTCCAAGATGCAATGGCTGGCGAGGCGGGGGAGTAACCGGCGCAGGGTCTGGCGCTCCAGGGCGATGCAGCCTGCGGTCGGGCCGCGTTCGGCGTTGCTGATATGCATGAATATCGCGCTGCCATGCTTGAGCTGGCGCGGGCGCTGGTTGTGATTGGTGATCAGAATGATGTCGTAGACGCCATCAGCGCGCCATAGCGCCTCGTGTCCGGCGCCGCTGGGAAGGCGCAAGGCGCGGTTATAGCGGCGGTCGTTGACATCGTCGCACCAGCCATCTTCACGGCGCAAGGCCCGCAAAGCGAGATGGGCACCGGGCCGCGCCACAAGATCAGCCCGGAACAGCCCTGCGACAAGGCTGAAGCGCCCGCGCGGCGTCGCGCCATCGCCCTCGCGCTTGGCCGCCGCAATGCCGCTGCGTCCAAGCTGGCAGGGCAGCGCCAAGCCTCCCGCCAGCACCAGCCCACGGTGGCGCTGGCCTGCGAGTCTGGGTGCCGTTCGCACCTTGAGCTTGCGAATCAGCTGCGTCAAAAATCTGTTCTCAGGCGCATGGCAGCGGCCAGTGTGCCCTCGTCGAGGTAGTCCAGTTCGCCGCCCATCGGCACACCATGCGCCAGCCGCGTGACTTTCACCGGCAGGTGGCCGACAAGATCGGTGATGTAATGCGCCGTCGTCTGACCCTCGACCGTGGCATTGACGGCGATGATCAGCTCGCACACCCGCGAATCGCGCAAACGGCCGGGCAGTGACGCCAGATTGAGCTGGTCCGGCCCGATACCGTCCAGAGGTGACAAGGTGCCGCCCAGCACATGATAGGCGGCGCGAATCGCGCTGGCGCGTTCCAGCGCCCAAAGATCAGCGACGCTCTCGACCACGACCAGAATGGTTGGATCGCGTCGGGGATCGGCGCAGATCGTGCAAGGATCGATGGTATCGACATTACCGCAGCTGCTGCATACGCGAATATGGGCGTGGGCCTTAGCCATGGCATCGGCGAGCGGGCTCAGCAGTTCTTCGCGTTTGCGGATGAGGTGCAGTGCGGCGCGGCGGGCCGAGCGCGGCCCAAGGCCGGGCAGCCGCGCCAGCAGCTGAATGAGCCGCTCGATTTCCTGCCCGGCGATGCGTTCGGCCAAGATGGCGCGCCTAGAACGGCAGTTTCATGCCGGGCGGCAGTTTCAGCCCCGCTGTTACCGACTGCATTTTCTCGGCCGTCAGCGCCTCGATGCGGCGGCGCGCATCCTCATGGGCCGCGATGATCAGGTCTTCCAGCATCTCGCGATCGTCGGGCTTGAGCAGGCCGGGATCAATCGCCACGCCGATCATCTGGCCTTTGCCCGAGAGCGTGACACGCACGGCATCGCCACCGGCGCTGCCCTCAACCTTCGCTTGTTCAAGTTCGGTCTGCATGTCGGCCATTTTGGCCTGCAAGTTTTGCGCTTGCTTCATCATGCCCATAAAATCAGCCATGGTCGGCTCCAGAGTTAGTCATCATCAAAAGTGGCAAGGTCGTCGGCATAGGCGATTTCATCGCCGCCGGAAAGGGGCGTGGTCGCAGGCGCATCGCTCGGGGCCTCGCCAGCGCCGCGCACGGCAATGATTTTCGCGCCGGGAAAGCGCTCCAGCAGCCGTTGCACCAGCGGCTCGCCCGAGCCTTCCACGGCCTTGCGGGCTTCACGCGCCTCAGCTTGTTCGCGCAGGGTTGGCGCACCGCCAGTCGGCGACAGGCTTACCATCCAGCGCTGGCCCGTCCATTGCGACAGGCGCGCCATCAGGGCCTGGGCCAGATCCGGCGCGGCATGAGGCCCGGGCTCGAATTCGATGCGCCCCTGCTCGAAGCGCACCAGCTTGACGTGTGTTTCCAGCGCGGTCTTCAGCCTGATGTCGCGGGCACGACCGGCTTCGGCAACGACATCAGCAAAACTGGCAAAATGTCGGCCGGGCGCAGCCTCGGCCTGCGCCACGCGCGGCATGGGTGTCGCCGCGCTCATGGCGCGCGCACCGCCGCCGCCGCCGCCGCCGCCATTGCCGGAAGGGCTGGGCAGGGGTGGTCGGG
>JAJZGX010000098.1 GCA_021804825.1 Pseudomonadota bacterium
GCTGCGAAAAGCGCCAGATCCAGGTTTCCAGCCCGTCGCTGGATGCCTGTCTGCGAAAGTCACCAATTTATATCGCGCAATGGACTGGCGAAAATCCTAAATGGGTGGTGCAGCGCTGGCATTGCGCCTGGCCCGGTGCCGAGGGTCAGAGAACGTGAAAGAGCGACGCGACGCATTTTTGCATGCCGTGGCTACCAAGCCGGTGATCATGGGCATTTTGAACATCACGCCGGATTCATTTTCCGATGGCGGCAAATTCAATTCCGTGACCGCGGCGTGCCAGCAGGCCGAAACACTCGCTCGCGAAGGTGCCGACATCATCGACATTGGCGCGGAATCGACCCGTCCGGGCGCAACACCGGTCTGCGAGGCGGAGGAGACTGCCCGCATTGAAGCCATTCTTGGCGCGGTGCGGACTGCGGTGGACGTGCCGCTCTCGATCGACACCAGCAAGGCGAATGTGGCGCGCCGCGCCATGGCTCTGGGAGCCGATGTCATCAACGATGTCTGGGGCTTGCAACACGATGAGGCCATGGCCGCGACCGTGGCCGAGACCGGTGCCGCTGTGGTGATCATGCACAATCGCGCCGAGAAGGACGCGTCGCTCAACATCATTGACGACATGCGCCGATTTTTTGACCATTCGCTGGCTCTGGCAGAGGCGGCCGGCGTGCCGCGGCATTTCATCATCCTTGATCCGGGCATTGGCTTCGGCAAAACACAGACGCAAAATCTGGAGGCCATTCGCGGTTTGGGGCAGCTCAAGTGCTATGGACTGCCAATTCTTGCAGGCATCTCGCGCAAATCGCTGCTGGGGGCGGTGCTGGGGACGCAGGTGCATGATCGCCTGATTGGCTCGATCAGCGCGCATCTGGCCGCTGCGGCGCACGGCGCGCGCATTTTCCGCGTGCATGATGTTGCCGAGCACGTCACGGCCTTGCGGGTTTTTGAAGCGATCGACCATGGCCATGTGTGAGGCGGCGCTGGGGCTTGGCAGCAATCTTGGTGATCGCGCCGCGCATATTTATGAGGCGCTGCGACGGCTTGCCAACCACGCTGACATTCGCGTGAAGGCGCTGTCGCGGCTTTATCAGACGCCGCCTTGGGGGCCTGTGGCGCAGCCGGATTTCGCCAATGCCTGCGCCCTGATTGAAACCGCACTGGCGCCATTGGAATTGCTCGATCTGGTGAAGGGCATGGAAGTTGCCATGGGCCGCGAACCAGGTGTGCGCTGGGGCCCGCGTCTGATCGACATCGACATTCTGTTCATGGCGGGCATCACCTTCGACCACCCGAAGCTGCGCCTGCCTCATGCTGAAATGCTGCACCGCGCCTTTGTGCTGGTGCCTCTGGCTGAAATTGCGCCCGATGCAGAAGTTGCCGGCGTACGGATTGCCGATGCCGCGCGGCGGCTCGATGAAAGGAATGTGCGGCCATGGCAGGGGCTCAGCAGCACGCGCTAGCGCTTGCCAAACTGCGGGCAAGGGCGGCATGTGGGCCAAGGCTTTGCACAGGCAAGATCATGAACAGGAGTTTGTTGTGACCATTCCCGAAACCATGCGGCAGGTTCAGTTTACCGGGCCAGGCGGCCCCGAAGTGATCAAACTGGCGGATGCGCCTGTGCCGCAACCCGGCCCGGGGCAGGTGTTGATTCGCGTTGCGGCTGCCGGCATCAACCGGCCCGATTGCCTGCAACGCGCCGGAGCCTATCCGCCACCGCCCGGTGAAACCGCCATTCCCGGTCTTGAAATCGCGGGCGAAATCGTTGCGGTGGGTGCTGATGTCGGCACGTTGCAGATCGGCGACAGGATCTGCGCATTGGTGGGATCGGGCGGCTATGCCGAATATGCGCTGGCGGCAGCACCGCTGTGCCTTGCGGTTCCGACGGGCATGAGCATGGTGGAAGCGGCGGGATTGCCCGAGACTTATTTCACCGTGTTTGACAACATGATGACGCGCGGCCGCTTGAAGAAAGGTGAGACCATCCTGATCCATGGCGGCTCCAGCGGCATTGGCTCGACGGCCATTCAACTCGCCAAGGCCAGCGGTGCAAAGGTGATTGCCACGGCGGGATCGCCGGAGAAGTGCGATTTTTGCCTGAAACTCGGCGCTGATGCGGCCATTGATTATCGCAAAGAGGATTTTGTGGCCTCGACGCGGGCCATAACCGGCCCGGCTGGCGTCGATGTGATCCTCGATATGGTGGGTGGCGCCTATATACCCAAAAACATTTCCTTGCTGGGGTTTGAAGGGCGGCTGGTGCAGGTGGCCTTTCTGCAAAGCAGCAAGGTCGAGCAGTTTGATTTTATGCCCGTCATGCTGCGCCGTCTCACGCTCACCGGCTCAACCATGCGACCACGATCCCTCGCGCTGAAAGCCGAAATTGCCGCAGCATTGCGCCGCGAGGTCTGGCCGCTGCTGGCGCAGGGAAAGATGCGGCCGATCATCTTCAAGCACTTCCCGCTGGCCGAGGCCGCGGCGGCGCATGCGCTGATGGAAACCAGCGCCCATATGGGCAAAATCATACTGGTCGTTGAGTAACCGGCAATTTCTGCGGGGTGCCTTCAGGGCACCGTGGCGGGCTGTTGGTGCTTCTTGATCTTGTGGCGTTGGCGCATCTGGAACTCCACGCTCCGCATACCCACCGGATGCAACCGGCGGTACGGCGGAGCGGGATCAGCGATTTGCTGTCGATCCAGCACCGGCGGCATGAGGCTGTCCATGGCATCGCTCATGCCCATGCCACCATTGTGGCGCCCCGGCCCAAATGAATATTCCACCCGCACATGCCCCGCGATGCGCAAGCAGGTCGATGTGCCGGCCACGGCCACAAATCCGGGGCCATAGGCTGCGCAATCGCTGCCCGGCTGCGCTGCGGCGGGCAGCGCACCCAAAAGCAGGGCAGCCAGCGTTCCGGTCAGCCATGTCGCGGCATTATCCAGCATGGTGCGAATCGGATCCTGTTTTTGCAATCTTTGGCACGGTTTACCTTCGCTACCAAACGCGGCATGAACAAGGCACCCGGCTTACAAAGCCCTTATCCTGTGTACTAAATTTGGCGTGAGGTTGCAAAAACCGCAGCCTCAGCTCGCGAGTTTGGCAAACAGCAGATGGTCCTGCCACTTTCCGGCAATGCGCAAATAGCCGCGGGCCAAACCTTCCTCGTGAAACTTGCAAGACCGCAGCAGGCGGCTCGAAGCTTCATTGTGCGGCAGGCAGGCCGCCTCGATGCGATGCAGGCGCATGGCCTCGAAAGCATGGCGCGTGGCGACGTTGACGGCGCGGCGCATGATGCCCTGCCGGGCGAAGGGGGCACCCACCCAATAGCCTAAAGTCGCCGTCTGTGCCACGCCGCGGCGAATGTGGCCTAGCGTCAGGCCGCCCACCAGCGCCATGTCGTCATCGCGAAATATCAGAAACGCCAGGGCTTCATCGATTTCGGCCTCATGGATCTGCCGCCGAACCCGCCGCCGGAAGGCCGAACGGGTGAGATCATCCTCCGGCCACAACGGTTCCCAAGGCTCCAGAAAAGCTCGACTTTCACGCCGCAAACGCGCCCAGGCCTCGTAATCGCGCATTTCGGCGAGGCGCAACATCAGCCCCTCGCCGCGCAGCACGAGCGGCTGGTTCAAGGCTGATGTAAAGCCGAACAATGCCATGCCTGTCGCTAGCTCCTCACATGGGTGGCGATGAAGCGTTCCACCACCGCAAGGTCAGCCACCAGAACCTGCGTGCGCTCCGGACGGGTCGCCATATCCGCCATAAAGCCGGGGAGTGCCGCATCCTGTCCGCAAGCCGCCTTCACCGCATCAGGAAATTTCGCCGGATGAGCCGTCGCCAGTACCACCATCGGGGTCGCGGGATCGCGACTCAGGCCCTCGCGCGCCACTTTCACCGCCACTGCCGTGTGGGGATCGAGCACATAGCCGGATGCACGCCATGTGCGGGCGATTTCCGCCGTCGTCGCAGCCTCATCGGCGCTGCCGCCGTCAAAATCGGCACGGATGGCGGCGAGTTGACCGGTTGTCAGCGAAAAGGCGCCGCCCTGCGCCAATGCCGCCATTTGCCCGCGCAGCGCCGCGCTGTCGCGCCCGTTGGCCTCGAACAGCAGGCGCTCGAAATTCGAGGAGATCTGAATATCCATGGACGGCGATTGCGTCGCCACCACACCGCGCACATCATGGTGGCCCGTGGCCAGAGTGCGTGCCAGAATGTCATTGGCATTGGTTGCGACCAGCAGGCGCGCGATGGGAAGGCCCATGCGCTTGGCGATATAGCCCGCCAGCACATCACCGAAATTCCCGGTCGGCACGCTGAACGACACAGGACGATGCGGGGCGCCGAGCGCCACGGCACTGGTGAAATAATAGCTGACCTGGGCCATGATGCGCGCCCAGTTGATCGAGTTGACCCCGGCCAGCCCATGTTTGTCGGCAAATTCGTGATGACCGAAAAGGCCCTTGATGATCGATTGACAATCATCGAAGGTGCCTTCGACGGCGAGGGCATGGACGTTGGCGGCCTGACAGGTGGTCATCTGGCGACGCTGCACATCCGAAACGCGGCCCTTGGGATAGAGGATGAACACATCAACCTGCGGCAGGTCGGCAAAGGCTTCGATCGCCGCCGCACCCGTGTCGCCGGAGGTTGCACCAATGATGGTGGCGCGGCGGCCGCGGCGGCGCAGCTCATTATCCATCACCCTGCCCAGCCATTGCATCGCGACATCCTTGAAGGCGAGCGTCGGGCCGTGAAACAATTCCAGAATGAACAGATTATCATCGATCTGCACCAGCGGCGCGACCGCCTTGTGGCGAAAGCCTCGATAAGTAGCGGCAAGCAGAGTGTCGAGATCGGGGCGCGGCAGATCATCGCCGGTGAAAGGTGCCATCACAGTGGCAGCAACTTCGGCAAAAGGGCGCCCGGCAAAGCCCGCAATCGTCGCTGGCGCGATTCGCGGCCACTCGGTCGGAAGATAGAGCCCGCCGTCGCGTGCCAGCCCTGCCAGCAGCGCATCACTGAAGCCGAGCGGCGGCGCTTCACCGCGCGTTGAAACATAAAGCATCGAGGGGACTGTCCCGTGTCGTGATGTCTGGGCTGTGCGCGTAACACGCATGCGCGGATCACTCAACGTGTCATATGTGCTGTCCTAGACGAGACCGCGCAGTGATTTGATCACGAAGGAGATGAACATGCCCAGAATGCCGAGCGCCAGGCCAAACCACGTCAGGGCATATTGGTAATGATTATTGGGAATATCGGCCGCGCCCTGCAGGGGCAGCGGAAAGCGGATCATGCCGTTTTGAACCGGCCGGACATCTTCATCGACCATGAAGGGCGCGACTTTTGAAAGATAGTCGGCACGGGCGATTTCGGCGGGGTCGCGCGTGAACCAGCGCCCGGATTTGGGGTCATCGGCTGGCGTAAAAAAATTGCGCGGCTCGGGCGGACGCATGACGCCCACAACGGTTGCGTCCGGCGTGTCGAGAGCGGACGCCTTGCCATCAAGGTTGCGGCGCGCTTCGGCCGGTGTCCCGCCGGGCACGTAGCCACGATTAACGATGATGATCGATCCGTCGGCCAGTTGCAAAGGCTCCAGCACGCGATAACCGATGCTGGAAAATTGCGGGGCTGTCGGCCCGTCGCCGTCAAAAACCAGCACGCTATCCTGGCTGAGATAATGGCCATGCAGCACGACATGGCGATAATCATAGTCTTGTGGCACCAGCTTGGTCCAGAGGTTCTGGGCTGGCGGACTTTGCGGCACGCTGTGGCTGCGCGCGGCTATTTCGGCGAGCAACGCCTCTTTCCATTTCAAGCGGTGCAATTGCCAGATGCCGAGGCTGGTCAGCAAGGTGCATGTCAAGGCTGTAGCAAGGGCCGGCCAAAACAGCCCGCGTGGTTTCGTGGCGGCGCTCGAAAGGCTCATTTCAGGTGTTTGGTCGTGGCCTGCTCAGCCTTCATGCGGAATTGCTGGGCAATCAACATGCCCTTGAGCGGACGCAACATGCCAAGGCAGACCAGCAGCGTCAGCGGAAAGAAAATCAGCGCAATCACCCATAGTGAAGGGCTCCACGTCAGATCCACCCACATGGCCAAGCCGAGCACGACAAAACCACCGAGCAGACTTACCGCGACAGCCGGGCCATCGCCGGCATCGGCAAAGTCGAAATCAAGGCCGCATACATCGCAGGTCTTGGCGACTTCGATGAAGCCCTTGAACATGTGTCCCTGACCGCAGCGCGGACAGCGACCTGCAATGCCCGTCGTCACAACCGATTGCGGCGGATAATAGGGTTCAGCCAAGGCCGTCTCCTTTGCACACCCTCACTTGTCGGGCTTTGCAGCGGGTGCTGGAGCCGCAGGTGCTGTTGGTGCGGGCGTTGCGGGCGCTGGCGCTGGGGTTGCGGCAGGCGTCGCCGCAGGCTTTGCGGCCGCAGGCGGCGTCGGCGCTTTTGGCGGCTTGGCCGCTTCCGCAGTCTTCTTGGCCGGGACTGCGGGCAGGAAGGTCTGCTTCGTTTCCGACATGATCTTCTTGCCATGCAGCAGATCTTCTGCCGCGATCAGTTGATCATCATATTTGACGTCTGCCGGGACGAAGGCCTGCGAGCCGTGCTTCTCATCCTTGCCGTTGAGCAGGTGGCCCTTCAGCGATGCCTCGCCCTTGATCTCGTCCTTGCCGACCAGATCCTTGGGGATAGGCTCGAGAATCTTGTATTGCGGCTCGATGCCTTGCGCCTGAATCGAGCGACCCGACGGCGTGTAATAACGCGCTGTCGTCAGGCGCAGCGCGCCATTGCCCTGGCCAAGCGGAATGATGGTCTGCACCGAGCCCTTACCAAACGAGCGCGTGCCGATGAGCGTGGCGCGCTTGTGATCCTGCAAAGCACCAGCGACGATTTCCGACGCCGAGGCCGAGCCGCCGTTGATCAGCACCACCAGAGGCTTGCCGCCAGAAAGATCGCCGCCTGGACGGGCGTTGAAGCGCTGGGTCTCATCGAGGTGCCGCCCGCGCGTCGAGACAATCTCGCCCCGATCAACGAAGGCATTGACCACCTGAATGGCCTGATCAAGCAGGCCGCCAGGGTTATTGCGCAGATCGACGATGTAGCCCTTGAATTTATCCGCCGGAATGTCCTTCTTGGCCTTTTCCATCGCCGTTTTCAGGCCGGAGAAGGTCTGCTCGGTGAATTCGGATATGCGGATATAATCGATGTCACCATCGATGACCTTGGATTTGACCGACGCCACCTGAATCATAGCTCGCGTCAGGCTCATCGTGGTTTTCTTCTTGGCCGGGCCATGCAGCACCGTCAGCACAACGACCGAACCCGTCTTGCCGCGCATTTTGTTGACGGCTTGCGCTAAAGTCAGGGTTTTGACGTCAACCCCGTCAATCGCCACGATGAGATCGCCTGACAGGATACCGGCCTTGGCGGCCGGGGTGCCATCAATCGGCGAGACGACTTTCAAATAGCCTTTCTCGGCCGCGACTTCGAGACCAAGGCCACCAAACTCGCCGTTGGTTTCGACCTGCATAGCGGAATAATCTTTGGCATTCATATATTGCGAATGCGGATCAAGCTTGTTGACCATGCCATCGAGCGCGTGCTCGATCAGGATTTTTTCGTCGGGCTTGTCGACATATTCGCGGCGCACCTTGTCAAAAACATTCGTGAACAGGGACAATTCGCGGTACGTTTCCGGGGACGCTGCCAAGGCCGGCCCGCCGAAAAGATCGGGGTGCGACACAACCAATGTAGCTCCGGCACCCAGCATCAAGCCCAATGCCACCAGCGGCAACTTCTTCACGGAAACCTTGTTCATCAGCCACCAGCTTTCGCTACCGCCGTCTTAGCCCACCAGGTATCGGGGTCGATCGGCACATGATCTTTGCGGAATTCTATATAGAGGATAGCACCCGCCCCGCCAAGTGCCAGTGTCGCTGCCTGTTGCGTTCCGGCTATCCCCATGCGCCCCAGCGGTTCGCCGCGCAGGAGAAACTGATTGGCGCTCACATTGACCGAGGCCATGCCTGCGATCAGCAGAAAATAACCCTGACCTGCATTGAGAATGACCATATTGCCGTAAGCACGGTAGCGCCCGGCAAACACAACCCAGCCATCAACTGGCGCAAATACGTCCGCACCGGGGGCAACGCGCAGCGAATCACCGGTGGCTTTGCCGCCATAGCCGTCATCTTCGCCGAACCGTTTGGTAAAAATGCCATCGGCGGGCAGCAGAAGCGTGCCTTTGGTTGAAACAAACGTCGCGGTGGGCGCGAGTCGGGCCGGGTCGGCACTCGGGGCCGCGGCCTCTGCCGAAACGCGCGCCGCAGCCGCGACATCGGCGGAAGCGAGTTTCACATCATTGGCGTGCGCATCTGCCGCGGCGCTCAGGCGGGCCTGCATGTTGGTGATCAAATCTGCGAGAGAATTGGCCTTGGCGGCAAGCGCGCTGGCATGCGCCGTTTCTGCGGCGAGGTCCTGCTGCGATTTTGTCTCAGCGGCCTGCCGGGCGGAAATGAGCGCATCGAGCTGTTTTTGGCCGGCAACGAGGGTCTTCTGGTCGCTTTCAAGCTTTTGTTGCTCGCCCTTGACGCGCACCTCGACTGCCAGGAGGTCGTGCAGATCATGGGCAAGGGCCCGTGCCTTGATGTTCAATTCCGGGAGAACGGCCCCCAGCAGGATCGACGAGCGGATGGCGGCGAGCATGTCGCCGGGCCGCACCAGCACGGCAGGCGGCGGGTTTCGACCCATGCGCTGCAAGGCGGCCAGAACCTGTGCCATCACATCGCGCTCACCGGCGAGTTTCTGGCGCAGCTTGGCTTCGCCGTTTCTCAGCTTTCCAAGCTCGATGCCATCGGCAAGGCTCGTGGCCGCCTGATCGCGCAGCTTGGTGCTGGTCGCCAGAAGCGCTGCGGCGAGGCGGGCCCGGTCGGCGCGCGCGGCCTCGATCTGCGCCTTGATCTGGCGGCTGGTGGTCGCCGATTTCGTCACGGCATCGTTGAGGCTGCGCAGTTCCAATCGCTTCTGATCGAGCAGATTTTGGTCGGGCAGCGGCGACTGCGCGCGCGCCGATGCCCCGAAAAGGGCGCATGCAAGCAGGCCAAGGGGCATGAGACGGTGCAATGTGGGGCGGCTGATTCGCATGGCCACCGACTTTAGCCGGGCGCTGGTGCTGGCAAAAGCCAGACCATCAGGCAGCAAGACCGCCCACCCAGACATGTTGCAGCGCCAGCGCCGCATCGAGGTGCACGAGGTCGGCGCGATAGCCCCGACGCAAGAAGCCGAGTTCATGATCGCGCCCGATCAATGTTGCCGGTGTCGCTGACGCCATGCGCAAGGCCGCTTCGAGCGGCACGCCAAGCCTTTCGACGCCATAGCGCAGCGCCTGCAACATGGTGAGATCGCAGCCCGCCAACGTGCCATCATCAAGGCGCAGCGCACCTTCGTGACGGCGCACGCTGCGTCCTTGCAAACTGAAGGCATCGGGGCCGCCCGCAGAAGGCGGCATGGCGTCGCTCACCAAAAACATCTTGTCGGCACCCTTGGCTTTCAGCGCAAGGTGGAGCGCCATGTCGGCGACATGGATGCCATCGCAGATGACGCCGCACCAGGCATCCTCGCGGGTGAGCGCAGCACCCACCATGCCGGGTGCACGGTGGCCGAGCGGGCTCATGGCGTTGAAGAGATGCGTGAAGGCCCGCGCACCAGCATCGAGCGCCGCTGCGGCCTCGGTGGCGCTTGCGTCCGAATGGCCCAGCGCCACCACGATGCCAGCATCGGCCATGTCGCGAATCATGGCTGGTGTGGCCTGCGAAGGCGACAACGTGACCAGCAGCGTGCCGCAATCTGCGTCGCGCAGCGGCTCAAGATCACTCGGGCGCATGGCGCGCACAAATTCGCGCGGATGAGCGCCGCGGCGCGCTTCATCGATGAAAGGCCCTTCCAGATGCAGGCCCAGCACCCCCGGCACACCGGCCCGCCGCGCCGCGCGCGCCGCCTGCAGCGCCTGCGCCATTCTGCCGGGATGATCGGTAATGAAAGTCGGCAGCAATGCGGTGGTGCCAAAGCGCCGGTGCGCTGACGCTATTGCGGCCATGGTCGCCATGTCGGGCGAATCATTGAGAAGGACACCGCCGCCGCCATTGGCTTGCAGATCGACAAAGCCCGGTGCCAGAATGCCGCCCGCAAGGTGCTGGCGC
>JAJZGX010000099.1 GCA_021804825.1 Pseudomonadota bacterium
AGAATTGGCCCGCAGCGGATTTCATGTCGCCCAGCGCTCGCGAAACGAACTCCCCGGCCCGCAAACCGAAATTTATATCGCCGATAGCATGGGCGAGATGGGCGTGCTGTTTCGCGCCGCACCCATCGTCCTGATGGGGAAATCTCTGGCCCTGCCGGGCGGCGCGGCACGCGGCGGTGGCCAGAACCCGATCGAGCCGGCCAAGCTCGGCTGCGCCGTGCTGCACGGGCCGCTGGTGAGCAATTTTGCTACCACCTACAGCGCGCTCGATGAGGCTTGCGGTGCCTTGCTGGTGCCCGATGAAGCGGCGCTGACCCAGGCCCTGCACTTGCTGTTTCGCGATACCGCGCTGATGCGCAAAATGGCCCGCGCCGCGCAGGAAACCGTGTCGCACATGACCGGAGCCAGCGATCACACCTTGGCCGCTCTCGCGCCCTGGCTTGATGCGCTTCAGGTGGAGCGCTGATGCGCCGGCCGGCCTTCTGGCGGGGCCCGGAGCGCGGCTTCATGGCCGGGCTCATGACCCCGCTGGCCGCGCTTTACGGAACCGTCGCGGCCCAACGCCTGCGCCAGCACGGTGTCCAGCTTGATGTCCCGGTGCTTTGTGTCGGTAATTTCACGGTTGGTGGCACCGGCAAGACGCCGGTCGTGCTGGCGCTGACGCGGATGCTGCGCGCTCGCGGGCTGCACCCGGCAATGCTGTCGCGCGGATTTGGCCGAGACGCGCAGGACTTGCTTAAGGTCGATCCGCTCCGCCATGGCGCCCGCGACGTTGGCGATGAGCCCTTGCTGCTGGCAGAGATGGCGCCAACCTACGTGGCAGCAGACCGTCTCGCTGCGGCTGCGGCGGCCATCAGCGAAGGCGCCGACGTGCTGGTGATGGATGACGGTCTGCAAAATCCGGGCCTCGTCAAAACGCTGAGCTTTGCAGTGGTTGATGCCGCTGTCGGTTTCGGCAATGGCTGCGTGCTCCCCGCCGGGCCTTTGCGCGCCAGCCTGCATGATCAATGGCCGCTGATCGCAGCCGTCATTCTCGTCGGGGCAGGCGGTGAGGGCGTCGCGCAAATGGCGCGTGCGCAAGGCAAATCGGTGCTCCGGGCCAACCTGCGACCCGATGCCGCTGCCGTGGCCGGGCTCACGGGGCGCAAGCTCCTCGCCTTTGCCGGCATTGGCCGCCCCGAAAAATTCTTCACAACTTTGCGCGAGGTCGGGGGCGACATCGTCGCCACACGAAGCTTTGGCGATCATCATCGTTTCACCGCGCATGAAGTGGCGGGCCTGCGCGCTGCAGCTCTGGCGCAAAACGCACAATTGGTGACGACCACCAAGGATTTTGCGCGACTTCCCGCCCGGCAGCGCCATGATATTATGGTCTTGCCGGTGGAATTGGTGTTCAATGAGCCCGAAGCGGTCAATGCCCTGCTGGCGGCGCATCTGCGCTAGAATGCAGTCGAAACAGCGGCCGGAAAAGCCCGCTGAACCTTGGAGCGCGCCCATGAATGACGAAAATCATGAAGAATCCATGCGAACACGGCTCGACAACCTCAGCAAGACCCTTGACGCGGCTCGCGCGGCGTCGCAAAAGGCCGCTGTTGATAGCAATGCCTCACAGGCGGACGCCAAGAGTCTGAATCTCGCATCCAGATTCCTGTCGGAGTTTATGGGGGCAGTGTTGCTGGGGGGCTTGGCCGGTTGGGCAATCGACAAATGGCTGCATTCGTCGCCGTTTGGTTTGATTATCATGCTGGTGCTGGGTTTCGTGGCGGGTATCTGGAACATTTATCGCATGGCCGCAGCACGCTCGAATTAGGCGCGCTCCCGGTCATTGTGGCGCTTGAGGTGAATGAACGTGGCGGCAGGCAATCCCATCGATCCGATTGAGCAATTCAAAGTTCGGGAACTCGTGCCGATCCATATCGGCTCACTGAACCTTTCTTTCACCAATTCCTCGCTGTTCATGGTGGCTGTGCTCGCCGTAGTGACATTGCTGATGGTGGTGTTCACTTCCGGGCGCAATCTTGTGCCGGGGCGTACGCAGGCGGCGGCTGAAATGGCCTATGAATTCATCGCCAGCACGCTGCGCTCGACGGCTGGCGATGCCGGCATGAAGTTCTTTCCTTTCGTGTTTTCGATCTTCATGTTCGTGCTGATGTGCAACCTGCTGGGGCTGTTGCCCTATGGTTTCAGCGTCACGGCGCAAATCGTGGTCACTTTCGCACTGGCCGCCGTGGTGATCTCGATTGTCATTCTTTACGGCGCCTACAAGCACGGCTTCGGTTTCCTCAAGCTGTTCGTGCCGCAAGGTGTGCATGCGGCGCTGTTGCCGCTGATCGTGCTGATCGAAGTGATTTCCTTTGTCTCGCGACCCCTCACCCTCTCGGTCCGTCTGTTCGCCAACATGCTCGCCGGGCACATTCTGCTGGCGATTTTCGGCGGCTTTGTCGTGGTGTTGCTCGGCTCCTCCTCTTACGGCCTGAAGGCGCTTGCCTTTTTGCCTTTCGCAATGACGACGCTGATGTTTGCTTTCGAGCTGCTGGTTGCAGTTCTGCAGGCCTATGTGTTCGCCATTCTCACAAGCGTCTATCTCAACGACGCCATTCATCCGGGTCACTGATAATTATCTGACAACAATGGTGTCCCACCAAACCTGAAACGGAGACTGTTATGGATCACATTTCTGCTGCTTATATCGGCGCTGGCATCGCTTCTGTTGGCATGGGCGCCGCCGCCGTCGGCGTCGGGCACATTTTCGGCAACTACCTGTCAGGCTCGCTGCGCAACCCGTCGGCCGCTGATGGCCAGTTCGGTCGCGCCCTGCTCGGCGTGGCTCTGGCAGAAGGTCTCGGCCTGTTCGCCTTCATCGTCGTGATTCTGCTGCTGTTCGTGAAGCCGTAATCGGCCCTCCCTTGTCCCAGCGCGCCTTGAAGGGGCGCGCTGGAACCCTATCGTTGATGATCAAAGGCACAGCACATGGCTGATACGAAGCAGGCCCAATCCACTCCGGCAACAACGGCTGGCACAGTCGCGCCGGGCGGTGCACCGCCGTTTCCTCCCTTTGACCCCGCGCAATTCAGCTCGACCCTGTTCTGGCTGGTCGTTGTCGTGGGCCTGATTTACGTTCTGATGTCAAAAGTGGCACTGCCGCGCGTCGAGGGTATCCTCACGGATCGCCGCAGAACCATCGATGCCGATTTTGCCGCGGCGCGCGAAGCCAAGGCTCAGGCCGATCTTGCCGCTGCGGGTCATGTCAAGGCGCTGGCCGCCGCCCGCACCGAGGCGCAGGGCCTTGCCCAGAAGACCCGCGATGACCTCAACGCCAAGCACGCCGGCCGTCAGGCTGAGCTGGAAACCGGCCTCAACGCCAAGCTTGCCGATGCCGAAGCGCAGATCGCCACCACCAAAGCTGCTGCCATGACCCATGTGCAAGCCATTGCCCATGACACTGCCAGCGCAATTTTCGAGCGTATTACCGGCCAAGCCGCCGACGCTGACGCCATTCATGCTGCCCTTGCGGCGACCTCGAACAACTGACCGGGAAGACCACGACAATGGAATTTGGCGCAGAGTTTTTCGTAGCCATCGCCTTCCTGCTGTTTCTGGCTGGGATGTTTTACTACAAGGTGCATGCCACCATCGCCGGTGCGCTGGATGCGCGGGTGAAGACCATCACCGATGAGCTTGAACAGGCCAAGGCCCTGCGCCACGAAGCCGCCAGCCTGCTCGCCTCGTTCGAGCAGAAAAAGGTGCAGGCCGAAGCCGAGGCGGCTTCGATCATCGCCGCCGCCAAGGTCGAGGCCGAGGCCTTTTCCAAGGATGCCGAGCGCAAGCTCAATGAGTTCATCAGTCGGCGCAAGGCGCAGGCCGATGCCAAGATCGCGCTGGCCGAGACGCAGGCCACCCAGGAAGTGCGCGCCAGTGCCGCTGATGCTGCCGTGAAAGCTGCCGCCGTGGTGTTGCAGCAGCATGCATCTGGCCCGGCAGGCGCCAATCTGATCGAGAAAAACATCGGCGATCTGAAGACGCTGTTCAACTGAAGGTCGGCCCATGGCCGAACAGCTTGTGGCGCCATGGCCTGCATTCGAGCTCTGCCCGGGGGCGGCCGACAGCGGCGTCATCTTCATCTGTGATCATGCCAGCCCCGCAATGCCGGCAACCTATGCCGGCCTCCATCTGCCGCCAGAGGCCTTTACCCGCCACATCGCCTATGACATCGGTGCCGCCGCGCTTACCCGCACATTGGCAGCGCAGTTCAAGGCCCCGGCAGTGCTGTCGCATTTTTCACGGCTGCTGATCGACCCCAACCGCGGCCTCGATGATCCGACCTTGATCATGGAGCTTTCGGACGGGGCGATCATTCCCGGCAACCACCGCATCACCGATGAGGAACGCGCTTACCGCATCACGCATTTCTGGAAGCCCTACCGGAATGCCGTACAGGCCGAAATCGCCAACATGGTCGCGGTCGGCCCGGTGCCAGCCATCGTCTCGCTGCATTCTTTCACCCCCCGCTGGAAGGGTGCCAAGCGCCCCTGGCAGGTCGCAGTGCTCTGGGACAAGGACGCAAGGCTTGCCAAGCCGTTGATTGCCGATCTTGGCGCCGATCCGGGCCTGAACGTGGGCGATAACCAACCTTATGACGGCGCGCTGAAGGGTGACACATTGCATGAAATCGCCACCATCGCCGGCCTGCCGCATGTGCTGATCGAACTGCGCCAGGACGAGATCGGCGATGAAGCCGGCATCGCGCGATGGGCGCGTCGACTCGAGGCGGCGCTGCGCCCGATTCTGGCCAAAGCTGAAGCACACCAGATGGTGCTGCAAGGCTCCCGCGCCGTTTGAGCGAGACTTGACTTGAGGGCCGCGCAATGATTGCTCGGCAACTTCGCATTTGAAAAGGAATCACCCCAGATGAGTGACCACGTCGAGGCCGGACAATTGCTCGCCTTCATCGAACGCATCGAGCATCTCGAGGAAGAAAAGCGCACCGTCTCCGAAACCATCAAGGAAGTCTATTCTGAAGCCAAAGGGTCTGGTTTCGACATCAAGATCATGCGCAAAATCGTGTCGATCCGCCGCCTCGACAAGGAAAAGCGCCGCGAGGAAGAAGAGATTCTCGGGCTCTATCTCACCGCGCTTGGCATGGAAAGCTGAGATCAACTTTGTGAAATGAGTTGACGAAAATCAAAAAGCACCCGCAGATGTAAGACTGAAGACAGGCTAAGCGCCCTCGCGCCCGGAAACACGCGGCGGCATGGGCGAACTGGGGAGTTGCGGGAGTGGATTGGGACAAACTGCGCATTTTTCACGCTGCGGCCGATGCTGGGTCTTTCACCCATGCCGGTGATGCGCTTGGATTGTCGCAATCTGCGGTCAGTCGCCAAGTCAGCGCGCTGGAGCAGGACCTTGATGTGCCGCTGTTTCACCGCCATGCTCGTGGGTTGATCCTGACCGAGCAGGGTGAATTGCTGATGCGCACCGTCAAGGATGTGGTGCAGAAGCTCGAAACAGCGCGGGTTCGCCTCACTGATAACCGCGAAAAGCCGAATGGCGATTTGCGAATCACCACAACCATCGGTATCGGCAGTCATTGGCTGGCGCCGCGTCTGGGTGAATTTCTGGAGCTTTATCCCGACATTCGCGTCAACCTCACCCTCACCGATGATGAACTCGACCTCAGCATGCGCGCTGCCGATGTGGCGCTGCGCGTGCGCGAACCGGTGCAGCCCGATCTCATCCGGCGGCGGCTGTTCACCATGCATTTTCATGCCTATGCTTCGAGTGATTATCTCAAGCGTCACGGCCAGCCCCAACTCTTCGAAGACCTCGACCAGCATCGTCTGCTGGTCTATTCCGGCGGGAGCCCGGGCGCCTTTGTCAATGGCAATCCCTTGCTGGAAGGCGGGCGCGACTCAAAGAAGCCGCGGGTCCCCGCGCTCGTGGTCAACCAGATCGGTGCCTTGCGGCAATCGGTTGAAGCCGGTGTCGGCATTGCGCTGCTGCCGGACTATCAGGCCGAGGGCAACCCGAATCTGATCAAACTGCTCAACGAGATCCGCATGCCGGAGCTTGATTGCTATCTGGTCTATCCTGAAGAGCTGAAGTCGGTGGTGCGCATTCAGGTGTTCCGCGACTTTCTGGTGTCCAATGCCCAGCGCTGGCGGTATTGACGCAGCTTTGCCGCGGCAGCGCTGAAGGCGTGTCATTGCGTGAGTTCGAGGCGGTTGCCCTGCACTTGAAACTTGCGCAGCCGCCGCAGGAAATTCATGCCGATCAGGGTGCGCCCCAAAGCGCGTGGCTGCGCGACGATGGCCGGCACGTCTTCAATGCGGACCTGGCCGATTTCGATTGAATCGAGATGGATCAGTGCGGCATAGCTGCGGCCATTGGCGGTGCTCATGGCAAGGTTGTAGTCGCCCGGCGCCGGGGCAATGCCGAGGCGCACGGCATCATGGTGCGTGAGGGCAACAAAGCTGGCGCCGGTGTCGATCATCACCGCGACATCCGAGCCGTCGATGGTGGCATGGCCCATGAAATTGCCGGAACTGTCAGCCCGCAGCGTCGCCGTCACGCCCTCGGGCACGGACGGGGGCGGCACAACGACCTCCGCTTGCCGGATGACTGGCGCGGGGGCTGGTCTGGAACCAAGGCTTGCCCAATTGGCATGGGACAACAGTTGCGTAGCCGCGACGGCGCCAATTATGGCAAACAAGGCTGTCCCCGTGATGCTGTTCATGCCGCCGCCCGCACTTCATCGCGATGCTGGCATGTTGCAATGAATTAGCTGAAAAATCATGAAAGCGATGATGAAAATTTGCCATCATCCCGGCGTTGTGGCGCTCGGATCCCACAGTGCATGGAGGCGTCCTGCCGCCACATGGGCGAAGCGCAGCAGCACCACCCGCCGCGTCGCCGGTGCCAACCGGTGCAGGGGCGCCTCATGGATGATCGCCGCCCCATAGGCATCGGCAATGATCAGCCCGGCATCATCGGGCATGATGTCCTGAGGCACCGTCTCGGGAATTGCAAAATACAGGCGGTCGCAATGAGCCCGATAATCGCGCCATTTCTGGTCGGCGCGAAAATCCGCGACGGAGGATTTGATTTCGATGATATGCAGCGTGCCATCCGGCCCCATGGCAAGAATATCGGCGCGTCGGCCCGACATCAGCGCCACTTCCGGCAGGCTCGAAAACCCCTGCTGACGCAACAGCCGTCGCACCCCGCGTGCCACCATCAGCGCGGTTTCGGATTGGCGGCCATCGGCGGGAGGGGCACCAACATCATGCGGCGAGATAATCATTCGCCCCAGTTCAGCGCAATTTGCTGTCTGATGCAACCAGTCTGGCGCAACTTTGGCTAGGCCGTCTGGCGCGCGCTGCGCCCCAATTGCTTCTCAACCGTATCGCGCATGATGAATTTTTGAATCTTGCCGGTCACTGTCATCGGGAAAGACTCGACGAATTGCACGACACGCGGGATTTTATTGTGGGCAATCTGGCCGTTGCAAAAGGCGATCACCTCGTCCTGCGTCAGTGTCGCGCCTTCGCGCAGCTTGACCCAGGCGGCGATTTCCTCACCATAACGGTCATCGGCAATACCAAAAACTTGCACATCCTGAATTTTCGGGTGGCGATAGAGGAATTCCTCGACTTCGCGTGGCGAAATATTCTCCCCGCCGCGAATGATCAGATCCTTGATGCGCCCGACGATATTGCCATAGCCCTCTGCATCAAGGGTGGCGATGTCGCCGGTGTGCATCCAGCGGGCACTGTCCAGCACTTCGGCGGTCTTTTTCGCCTCATCCCAATAACCGAGCATGACAGAATAGCCGCGCGTGCACAGTTCACCTCGGGTGCCGCGCGGTACGATCCGGCCGCGCTCATCAATGATTTTCACTTCAAGATGCGGCATGATTCGGCCCACGGTGGAAACGCGGCGCTCCAGAGGGTCATCCATGCTGCTCTGGAAGCTGACGGGGCTGGTTTCGGTCATGCCATAGGCGATGGTCACATCGCGCATGTGCATTTGTTCAACGACTTTCTTCATGACTTCAACCGGGCAGGGCGCGCCAGCCATGATGCCGGTGCGTAGCGAACCGAGATCAAAACTGGCAAAATCAGGGTGGTCGAGTTCGGCAATGAACATGGTCGGGACGCCATAAAGCGCCGTGCAGCGCTCGCTTGCGACGGTCTGCAAGGTCGCGAGCGGATCGAAGCCTTCACCCGGATAAACCATGGCCGCGCCCCAGGATACGGCGGCCAGATTGCCCATGACCATGCCAAAGCAATGATAGAGCGGCACAGGAATGCAGATCCGGTCCTCCGGCGTCAGCGCCATGGCACGGCCCACATAGGCGCCGTTGTTGAGAATGTTGTGGTGAGTGAGCGTCACGCCCTTGGGTTGTCCGGTTGTGCCGCTGGTGAACTGGATGTTGATGGCATCATCACATTGCAAATCATCGGCAAGGGTGGTAATGGCCGCGCGCTCCGCTGGCCCGCCCAAGGCCGCCACCGCGTCAAATGCCAGCGCGCCCGGCACAATCGCACCGCCGAACTGGATGATGGTGCGCAGATCAGGCAGGCGCTTGGCCCTGAGCGCGCCTGGTTCCGAGGCGGCGAGCTCCGGCGCCAGTTCGCACAGCATGCCGATATAATGGCTGGTCTTGAAGCTGGTCGCGGTGACCACAGCCTTGCAGCCGACTTTCACCAGCGCAAATTCGAGTTCAATCAACCGATAGGCCGGGTTGAGCGTCACCAGAATGAGGCCCCCCTTGGCGGCGGCAAATTGGGTGAGCGCCCATTCAACCCGGTTCAGCGACCAGATACCGATGCGATCGCCACGCGCCAACCCCAGCGCCAGAAAGCCCGCAGCCAGCGCTTCGGCCCGCTCGTTGAGTTCGTGCCAGCTAAAGCGCACATTTTGCGATGGGATGATCAAGGCCGGACGATCCGGCCATTGCCGCGCCGCCCGCGATAACGCCTGACCGATGGTTTCGGCCAGCAGCGGCGTCGAACTGGTGCCGTTGACATAGCTCAAAGTAGATGCGGACATGGTTGGTCCTCTCCAGCATTTCCCATTTGTTTTTTGTGATTATCAGCGCCGGGCCTCTGGACGTCAAGGACGGCTTGGCCCTGCCGCCCGCTTCAGCCTTCAGCCTTTGGCGATACTTTTCAGCGCGTTGATCAAAAGGCCGCGATCCAGCGCCCCGATCCGCTGCGTGACACGCGCTTCATGCGCGTCCAGCAGTGCGCGTGCGCGCGTGAGCAACCCGAGGCCGCGCTCGGTGAGAAAAAGCGCCGAAGACCTTCGGTCGCCCTCGGCCTGTTGCTGCGCCACCAGCCCGCGCTTGAGCAATCGCGAAAGGACGACCACAAAATTCGGGCGCTTGATGCCAAGAACCGCCGCTATATCCGCTTGTTTGCGCCCGGGATTCGCTTGAATCAGCAGCAGGATCGAGAATTCCGCCGGCTTCAGCTTGCAACTGGCCACCGTCGTCATGAAATCGGCAAACACCGCCACCTGCGCCCGGCGCAGATGATAGCCCAGCATGTCATCGAGATCAGCGAGATCGAGCTTGGTCGCCACCGGCTTGGCGTTGGGTGGCGCCGCGCTCTCGGGCTTCTTGACGCCAAGGCGGCGCGCCCGCGGCCTGGTTGCCGGTTGCATCGTCATGGGTTTGCGTCCGTGGTCAACTTGACCGCGAGCGGCAAAGCGTGATCGACTTGACGGGCGAGCCACAAATAGTTATGCGTCATAACAAAAGCGGCGCCTTTCCGACAAGCTGCCATCACGCCTTGAAGGGGCGCGTTGGTAGCGGGGGAGAGCCCATAAAACACCCCGAGGAAATGCGGTTTTGGACCTGACAATTTTCCTGTTTCTCCTTCAGGACGGCCTCACCAATGGCGCGATTTACGCGTTGTTGGGGTTGGCTCTCGTGCTGGTTTTCAGCGTTACCCGCGTCATTCTCATTCCGCAAGGCGAATTTGTTGCCTTTGGTGGCCTTGCCTTCGCCTTGCTGGCGACGGGAAAAGTCCCGACGCTGATTTATGTGTCGCTGGGCATCAGCCTGGTGGCGCTGGCGCTCGACCTTTGGCGTCTGCGCACCCATTGGCAGGCAGCGCGCGTGCTGCGCGCTGTGGGCTGGCGACTGACGCTGCCAATCATCACCGCGCTCGCGACGCTGTGGCTGGCCGGGCCGCAAACGC
>JAJZGX010000017.1 GCA_021804825.1 Pseudomonadota bacterium
GGCGTCACAGTGATGCAGCGTGGCCCGGCGGTGTAGATCAGATGGGCGCGCACGGGCTTGCCAGGATAAATCCGGGCGACCACGGCGCAATAGAGCGCCAGTTGGCGCAGATGCGCGGCGGGTGCCTCTGCCGATTCCGGCACTTTGCCGGTCTTGTAATCTGCAATTTCAACAGCCTGATCGGCTACGGTCAGCAGATCGATCTGGCCAACAATTTCGCGCGTGCGGCCCTGCCGGTCGATCAGGCGGCCGGCAATCGCCACTTCGGCGCGGGCCGTGCCGCTGAACAGCTCTTGCATTTCGTCCAGGGCCAGCACGCGCTCGGCCTCGCTGATCCATGCGTCGCGCGGCCATTCCGGCCTGCCGTTGGCCAGCAGCCTTTGTGCCAAAGCCTGGCGATCCGCCACAGCTACCAGCGGCAGATATTGCAACAGCAAATGTAGCGCCCTGCCCCGCTCCAGCGCCAGCACGCTTTGCATGGCTGCGGCGTCAGTGGCGAGCGCAGATTGATCGGCAGCAGCCAGAGTCTGAGAAGGGCTGATCGGCGGCAATGGTGAGGTTTCGCGCCGCGCAGGACGATGCAGCCAGTCGGGCGTGGACGGGGTCTCGGCCGGGGGGATGACGTGGCCATGGCCGCGCGCCCGCGCGGGGCGCCCCATTCGCCATATCCTGCGGCCTTCGGGAAGCGCTGCCGCGTCAGGCGCCACTTCCTCTGCCACGCACTCAAGGCCTGACAGAACCATATTATACCAGCACTTATCGGGGCGTCGCTTGCCTTTTGGGTCGTATCCGCTGATGTAAAGCCTTTCCTCCGCCCTCGTCATGGCAACATAGAGCAGGCGCGCGTGTTCCTGCTCGGCCCGGTCATTCTGTCGACCTTCCGCGCCCTGCACAAAGCTGTGCTTGCGTCCTGTATTCACCACCAATATGGCCGTCGACGTTTGGGTTTCGGAATCGTTGTAGGCGAGATCAACCAGCGGCTCGCTCTTGCGACTTGTCGGATTGCCGCAAGTGTCAGGCAGAAATACGATCTTGGATTCAAGCCCCTTCGCGCCGTGAACGGTCATGACCCGCACCATGGCGCCCGAGGCCTCCATATCGCGCTTGATTTCAATGTCTGCTGCTTCGATTTCGGCCAGAAATGCGCTCAGCGAGGGCGCGCTGCGGGTTTCGTGATCCAAAGCGAGGCGAAGGAATTCGTCGATGGCATCGAGAGATTCCGGCCCGAGTCGCCTGTTGAAGGCCAATCTAGCGCCGCCTGCCATCAACACATCGGCGTAAAAGTGGAACGGCGTTGTGGCCCGCGCCTTGCTGCGCCAGATCGCGAGTTGTGCTGCGGCACGCCGGTGGGTTGGCGTTTCGCTCGCCGCCAACGCTTCCCACAGGCTAGCCTCGCGTTGGGGAGCCAGCGCGATGAGATCATCATCATTGAGCCCCAGCAGCGGTGATTTCATCACAGCGGCAAGCGAGAGATCATCCTCAGTCAGCAGCAGCACCCGCCCCAAGGCCATGAGATCGCGCACAGCGATTTGATCGTTGAGGCGCAAGCGGTCGGCCCCAGCCACGGGCACACCTGCCTCTTTCAGGGCGGTGATGATGCCGCTGAAAACCCTATTGCGCTGACGCACCAGCACCAGAATATCATCCGCCCGCACTTTGCGCGGCGCCCCTGTGACGCTGTCATGGACCTGATCAAGGGCATCGGGCGCGAGCATCGCGGCGATGGTTGCAGCAACGTGGTGAACCAAACGCTCAACCGGTTCGGACTGCTTCACCCTGCCTTCCGGTAAGGTCCAGTCCTCGTCCGCCTTTTGCGGCAGATACGTGAAGCTTTCGGTGATTTCGACATAACCCGGCAGGCTGCGTCTTGCCGCTTCATGCGCAGGAAACGGCTCCTCCGGGCTGGCAACACCATGGGGATGGCACTGGAAAACCGCTTCGACCGCCCGCAAAATCTCGCCCGATGAGCGCATTGAAAGATGCAGGCCAACTTGCGCAAACGACCTGCCCGACTCAGCAAATTCACGCGCAAAGTGCCGCGCCATCTGGGCAAATCGCTTGGGGGCGGCGCCTTGAAACGAATAAATCGACTGTTTGGAATCAGCCACGGCAAAGAGACTGCGCGCACGGGTGTTGGCACTTGACCCTGTCGTGAAGTCTTCGGCCAGTTGGCGCAGAATTTCCCATTGGTCGGGCGCGGTGTCCTGCGCCTCGTCGATCAGAATATGGTCTATGCCGGCATCAAGCTTGTAGAGCACCCAAGCGGCCTCGGCGCGCGCTAGCAGCGCCCGGACGCGCTCGATCAAATCGGCAAAATCCAGCAGCCCCTGCGCACGCTTGCGCGCTTCGTAATGCGCAAACAGCGCCTCCGCGACGACGCTGAGCGCGGCTGCAAGCTCGACATGCGCGAGTGCGCGCAACCGCTCGCGCAGCGGCTGTAGCCGTTGGCATTCCGCTTCAAGTTTGAGGGCATGCCTTGGATGGGCCTTGGCGAGGGCTTGCGTCATCAGGGTTTTGAGCGGCGTGCCCTTGCCACCTTCAGTGAAAAACACGCCAAACCATGCACTTATCGCATGCGACTTCTGGCCTTCTGCTAAAAATTCGAGGGCTTGCGTGACAGAGCGGGCTTTGTTGCCATCGGTGGGGCTGCCTTGCGAGAACAGCTCAGCGAGTTCCTTCCAAGTTTGCGGCCCCAAAGCGCCCGACAGGATTTCCTCCTGAACGCGGGCAATCGAATCGTCTTCCGCCAGATCGAGCGCGAGGCGCAGGGCCGCTCCCGGTTCATCCGAAGCCTGCGCGGCAATGGCTTCGCGATATTTCTGGGCACTGCGCAACCAATCATCAAAGGTCTCGATGCCCCCCGCTTCAGCGAGCACGCCGATTGCAGCGTGCAAGCGGGAGTCTGCCTGCATCGAGGCGTTGAGCACATCTGATCGCGCGGCACCGAGCAGCAGCGCAGCTTCGCTTTCATCCATCACCCGGAATCCGGCGGGCGTGTTCGACTCAAATGGAAAGAGATGCAGAATGCGCTCGCAGAAGGCGTGAATTGTTTGCAATTTCAAACCGCCCGGCGTTTCGATGGCGCGGGCGAACAGGCGGCGCGCCTGCACCAGCGCCTGCGGCGATGCGGCGACAGCCATCTTGCGAAGTTCGTCGCTCAGCGCCGCATCATCGAGCAATGCCCATTTTGCCAGCGTGGCATGCACCCGCTCGGCCATATTGGCAGCGGCGGCCTTGGTATAGGTGAGGCACAAAATGCGACCCGGCGCGGTGCCTTGCAACAGAATGCGGATGACGCGCTGCACCAGCACATGGGTTTTGCCCGACCCGGCATTAGCGGACACGAACACATTGACGCGTGGGTCCGAGGCCTGCAACTGGCGCGCTATGGTCATGTCATCAATGGTGCGACGGCTATGTGAGGCTTCACTCATCGGCGCTCGTTCCTTCATCATTGCGAGCGAGATGGTCATAATTATTATGGCGGAGCGCAATACCGGCACGTGGCTGGCTGGGATAGGTCGTGGCAGGCTGGCGGAACTGGTTGAGCAAGAGGAGCAATTGCTCGCGGTGGCGCTCTATCAACTCAGTCAAGGTTGCGCCCGATGGATTAACAATAGTCGGCTCGCCAGTCCCGCCTGAACCAAGTTTGAGATGCTGCAATGCGGCAATCTTCGCCCCTTGTGGGGCTATGGCAAAGCCACCTTCGTGCAAAATCAGGCCTTCAAGTGTCAGTTGCGGCGAAAAACCGCTAAGAATTTGCGAATTATTCGGAAGGATGCCGGTTTTGTAATCAGTGACGGTGTAATTGCCGTCGGCATCGACGCTGATCCGATCAGCGCGCGCGGTCAGGGTGAAGGTCGAGCCGTCGTCGAGCCCAAGATCGAGACGACCGTTAATCTCGGCGCTGACGGTGATGGGATTAGCGCGCGCTTGGGCTTCAAAGGTCAGAAACTGTGTTAGTGAGGCCTCGATTATCGGCCATTGGAAAGTCTTGAAACCAGCGTTTTCCAGAAGGCCCCCAATAGCCTGACGCGCCATATCGGCCAGTTCGGCAGTGGCACTTTCAGGGAGCGGGCCGTTGGGATGCGCCCGCACGAAGGCCGCAAAAATATCATGCAATATGACACCGCGTTCGCGCAGGCCCGCATCTTCATCGAGCGGGTCGAGCGCCTTCAGTTGCAAAATTTTATCGGCATAAAGCGCATAGGGATCGCGTCGCAGGGTCTCGATGGCGGTGACGCTAAGTTTGATGGGGCGCAGTTCCAAGGGCGGACAGGGCTGCGGTGACGGCATGGGCACGACCTGCGCGACGCTATCAAGCCCGCGCGCAAGATCAAGCCAACAGGTGCCGCGCTGCACACAGACGTGCCACGGCGCCCCCGCCAGCGCCTGCAAGCGCAGCAAAAACCGCGAGGGCGTCGTCGGCTTGCCCTCACGCTTTTGCGCATGGCTGATAATAACCCGGCGGTTGCCCATGGCGCTGACAAAATCATGAGCCGTCTGGCCGATGCGACGCTCGGGCGTCGACAGCCCTAGTTGCGCGCGCATCGGGCGGTTGAGAAAGGCGTCCGCCGCAGCGGCTGGTGGCCAAACGGTTTCGTCAAGGCCACCGAGCAACACCAGATCGGCATGCAGCAGGCGCGCCTCGAGCAGGCCCAGAATTTTCAGGCGCGGATGGCCGGGACGGGCGGTGCGCACCACGGTCTCGCGCATCTGAGCGGCCAGAAGGCCAAGATAATCAGCGGCATCGAGCAACTGCATATCCAGCGAGGCGGCGCTAAGCTCGCCAAACAGTGCATCAAGCGTCGCCCAGGCCGTGCCCTCCGCCGCTGCGCGCTGCGGGGCAAGCTGAGCCAGCGCGGCAATGTGGCAAGCCACCCAATCGGCCAGCGGGCGCTGCGTGTTGGCGGCGGCAAATTCCGCCAGCGCCGCTTGCAGGCGAGCGAGAACAGCTTCGGCGCAATCCCAATCATCCTGCGTGAGCGCTGCCGCCGCTTGATGGGCATGGTAAGCTGCGGCAGCCTTTTTTGCGGCGCCAATCAACGCTGCCGCATCGCCTATCTCGGTGTCGGGCAGGATCGCCCGGTAGACGCCCAGTTCAAGCGCGCTGACCGCCGTCTCCAGCGTGGCGTCATCGAAATCAAAGGTCGCGAGGGGATGTTGCAGCAAAGCCAGCATCGGACGCGCCGTCTGGCCTTCAGCATGGGCCTGCACAGCCAGCAGCGCCAGGGATCCCGCCGTTGTCACCGCCAGCGGTTCCCCGCCGGAATCGTCGATGTCGATGGCCCAGCGCCGCAATTCGGCTTTGACCCGCGCCGCGAGGCCACGATCCGGCGTCACCAGTGCCGCGGTCGCGGTGGCATCTTCGAGCGCATGACGCAATGCCAGCGCGAGACCGAGGGCCTCCTCGCGCTCATCGGCGGCCTCGATCACCGCCACATCGGCGAGGGCTGCGGATGCGCCAGCATCACCCGCCGTGGTGCGCCAGTTGCGCCATTCGGCCGTGGCATCCACCGGGCGCAAGGCCTCGCTGACAAACTGCATGCGCGCCGCCAAAGGCGGCTCAGGTGTGCACAATTGCCGCACATCACGACGGGCAATCTGCAAGAGAGGCAGCAGGCGGGCCAAGGCGGCCTGCGGATGGGTGGCGCCGGTCACATTGTGATCGGCATCCACCGCGCCGAGACTGTCAAAGTCGGCATCACTGGCAGCGAGGTCGAGCCCGGGCAAAATGATGGCTCCCTGCGGGCTGGCGGCAATCGCCGCCATCAGTCCGGCGACGGCGCGGTTGGTGCCGGTCGAGCCCAGAACGATCATCGGCCCCGGCGCACGCGCCTCGCGCAGCCTGCGGGCCTGCCGTCCGATGGCATCCGCCTGCACACGCGCGCCGTCGGCCATGTGGCACGCCGCCAGCAGCGCTGGCCATTGCGCCATGGCAATGTCAAGAAAATCCAGAGTGATCTGCCAATAGCGATCATAGCCGCCGCCCAGCACATCGAGCTTGCGCCAATCAACGCCCTCGACGATCATTTCGTCGATCAGTTGCGCCAGCATTCCGGCGAGGTTCCATGTCGCGCTGAAGGAACTGGCAAAAAGCGGCGGTTCCTTGCGGGCTTCGGCCTCAGCCTCAGGATCGTCCTTGACGACGATGGCATGGGCGAGGTTGCGGCTCCATTTGGCGATCATCTGCGCCAGCAACATCCGCCGCGTCAACGGCGCCATGGCGGCCATTGCGCCGACCTCATCGGGCAGGAATGCGCCGTCGCCTTCCTCCACCGCACCGAGCGGCCTGATGTGCGGCAACAGCATGGCTTCGCCGCCATAGGCATCCAGCAAATGGCGCAGCAAAGCCCGGCCGGCACGATGCGTCGGCACATAGATCGTTGTGGCCGCCAGGGCCAGCGGATCCACCAGTTCAGGCATGATGGCACCGGCGCGCATGGCGGCGGCAAAGCTCGGCAGGAAGGCTACCCCGGGGGGAATCGTAAAGACGCGCGGCGCGGACATGAGCAATGCGATTCCCCTGATGGCCCAAGCTCACACGCCCGAGCGCCATCAGGCAAGCGTTTTGTCACGCGCCATCACACCCCTTGCAAAAGCTCAAGGTCGCCACCAACTCTTGTGTCGCACGGGCCGCTTATGGACGTGCACTACGACGCGCCCGGATGGTTCGGGGCGTTTCATGTCGCTTCTTGGAGGATATGCTATGCGTCACTTTGATTTGTCCCCCCTCTATCGCTCGACCATCGGTTTCGATCGGCTGTTCACGCTGCTCGACCAGTCTGAAGGCGTTGAAACCGGTCTGCCGGGTTACCCGCCCTATAATATCGAGCGCACCGATGAAAATGCCTACCGCATTTCCCTCGCCGTGGCCGGATTTGGCGAAGCCGATCTGACGATCGAGACCCGCGAGAACACGCTTTCAGTGTCCGGCGCCAAACAGGCCAAGGTCGGCAATGATGGCAAGGCGGTGCAGGTGCTGCACCAGGGCATTGCCGCGCGCGCTTTCGAGCGCCGTTTCGAGCTCGCCGATCATGTTCGCGTCAGCGGCGCGAGCCTTGAAAACGGGCTTCTGAACATTGATCTCATCCGCGAGGTGCCCGAGGCGGCCAAGCCGCGCCGCATTACCATCGGCCATGTCACGGCACCGGTCGCGGTCAAGCAAGCCGCGTAAGCACACCCGTCGGCATTAGGACAGCGCCCGCCGTTCACGGAACGGCGGGCGTTGCTGTATTCAGCGCGCGGCGGTGGTTGCCGGAAAGCTTTGCGGCGCGGGGCTTATGGTGCGTGCCGATCCGCCGGTGATCTGCTCGACCGCCAGGCCGCGCTCGCAAAGGCCATTGCGGCGGAACCGGAACAAACCGTCAGAGCCGTTGAAGCCCGAGGGGTTGGTCAAAACGGCGGTCGAATAGCGCTGGCTGCCCTGTGTGCGCGCCAATGCGCCGGCCAGCGTCACCGCATCATAGGACAATGTTGCCAGACGCACCGGATCCGTGCCGAATTTGGCACGATAATTATGTGCGAAACTGTTGAACCCGGCGTTGTCGGGCGCGGCATACCATGCGCCCTGGAGTGCAGGCAGCGACATGACCCGCGAATCATTCCAAACGCCCGTGCCGAGCAACTGCACTTTGGGGCCAGTCAACCCAGCCGCAGCAAGCTGCTGCGCGACCGCGGTGAGGCCAGCCGCCTGTTCAGGAATAAACAAGCCGTTGATCTGGGATTTCACCGCCGCAATCTTTTGCACCGCCGCGGGAAGCGTCGCGGACGTGTAGCGCACAAGTGCCTGCACCCTTATGCCGCGCAGCGCCGCGCGTTGCTGGAAGGCGGCAGCCGCCACGGTGCCGTATTGATTGTCCGGGATCAGCGCCGCCAGACTGCGTTTGCCGCGCGAGGCCGCGTAATCGACGATGCGATCAACGTCATTTTCGACGAGGAATGACAAGAGATACACGCCGGGCGCAGCAACGCTGGAATCTGTGGAAAACGCGATTTCCGGTTTGCCCGCGGCACGCGCCAATTGCTCCACCGCGCGCACATTGGGCGAAATCAGCGGGCCGATGATCAGGTCATCGCCATTGTTGAGCGCCGTCTGCGCCGCAGCCCGCGCGCCTGCCGGAGTTGCCTGATTGTCCATGACATCAACGGTGATCACGTTCGAATAGCTTTGCTCGACCGCCAATTGCGCGGCATTGCGCAGCGATACGCCGACCGCGTCGGGCTGTCCGTTCTGGGTGAGCGGCAAAATCAGCGCAATATGCACAGGGCCGTTGCCAAACTGCGTCGTCGCCGCGGCACTCGATGCCAGAGGTTGCGAGGTAATGGGGGCTGCGGGCATCGCCTTCGGCAATTGCGGCGCAGGGGTCGAAAACGGCATCATGGAATTGCAGCCGCCGAGCGACAAACTCGCCGCCAAGCTCGAACTTATAGCCAAGGTTTTGAAAAATCGAGTACTTTTGCAAAAATTACGCAAAGCGCGTCTCCTAGAAAAACCTGGCCGCACCGGGTGTTATCAACAAACATCGTCTCAAATAAGATCGGATGCTGATCAAGGGGGTTTTTTGGGCGAAAATCTTGCTAATGTCAAAATTGTCTGGTCTTCGGCGTGCACAGCGGCGAGGCAGCGCAAAGCGCCAGCTAACATGAGGAGACGCGGTGCCAACAGACTTTGCCACCCTCCCCGACAGCGGGCTGCGGGCAAGCGAGAAGCATCAGGCGGGGGCAGAGCGCCAGCCGGTGCTGGCGGCTGGCCTCTACATTGTTTCGACGCCGATCGGCAATTTGCGCGACATGTCGCTGCGGGCCATCGACACCTTGCAGGGCGTCGATGGCATTCTGGCGGAAGACACGCGCGTCACTTCCGTGCTGTTGCGGCACTTCGGCATTCGCACGCCGCTGGTTGCCTATCATGACCATAATGGCGCCAGATTGCGCCCGAATCTGCTGGCGCGCCTGCAGGCCGGTGCCAAGCTGGCGCTGGTTTCGGATGCGGGCACGCCGCTGATTTCCGATCCGGGTTTCAAACTGGTGGCGGAAGCCCGCGCCGTCGACATCAATGTCGTGGCCGTGCCGGGTGCTTCGGCAGTGCTGGCAGCGCTCGCCGTGGCCGGCCTGCCCACGGATCGCTTTTGCTTCTGCGGCTTTCTGCCAAACAAGCCAGGCCCGCGCCGGGCAGAACTTGCCATAGTGGCCAAGGTGCCGGCGACATTGGTGTTTTACGAATCCCCGCGCCGTGTCGCCGATGCGCTGGCTGACATGCTGGCGATATTCGGAGCGCGCCGCGCCAGTGTCGCCCGTGAATTGACCAAGCATTTCGAAACCGTGCGCACGGGCACGCTGGCCGAACTCGCCGCGCAATTTGCGTCAGAAGAAGCGCCCAAGGGCGAGATTGTGGTTGTCGTTGGCCCGCCCGGCGCCGAAGCTGCGGCGCTCGATGCCTCGAAGCTGGACGAGGCGATCAAGGCCGCCATGGCCGCGCATTCCATGAAAGACGCCGCCGAAATCGTCAGCGCCGCGACGGGTTTGCCGCGTCGGCAGATCTATGCCCGTGCTCTGGAACTTGGCCGCGACCCGCCATGAGCCTTATGGCACGGCGCCGTGCCTTGCGGCTGGGATTGCGCGCCGAAACTCTCGCAGTGCTGCTGCTTCGCCTGAAAGGCTGGCAGATTCTGGCGCGTCGATTCAATGTGCCGGGCGGCGAGGTCGACATAATCGCCCGGCGCGGCGACACCATCATTTTTGTCGAAGTCAAAGCCCGCGCCACGCCCGAAGCTGCGCTGGCCGCGATCGATGGCGTCAAGCGTCGCCGGCTGCGCCTGGCGGCGGGGCGCTGGCTGATCGGCAAAGACTGGGCGCTGGCCTGCGTGCTGCGCTGCGATGCCATTCTGGTGATGCCGCGACGTTGGCCGCAGCATGTCCTCGACATTGGGCCGCTCGGGCTTTGAAGCCATTGCCCGCTTTCGATATTTCGGGATCGATGCTTTCCCACATTTTTTTGATTCACGGCGCAAAAGCCATTGGACAGTCCGATTCCAGCCGCATATCTCTATGATTGTGAAGATGATTCGCGAACCGCTCGTTTATGCTGGAAAGAACCGGAATGAATCGGCCCGTGTAAGATTGCGTCGTAAACAAGCATGATTTTGGTTGAGGTTTTCGACAGGAGCCTGTCAGTATGACGCTTGCATTGGAGTCCACCCGCCGGATTGAACATCCGGTAGATGTCGTGGAAAGGTTGGCACATAGTCTCGAATGGCGCTTTGAGCGGGCCGACGAAGACGAATTATCATTTTCCGTTGATGGCGGCTGGACCTCCTATCATCTGGCATTTACCTGGCTCCCTGATCTCGAAGCGCTGCATATGGCTTGCGCCTTCGATCTCAAGGTTCCCAAAGACCGGCAGAATGAGGTGCTGGCCTTGCTCGCTCTGATCAACGAGCAACTCTGGCTGGGACATTTCGATGTCTGGACCAAAGACAAGGTCATCATGTTTCGCCAGGCGCTGATGTTGACGGGTGGCATCAGCCCCAATGCCCACCAGTGTGAAGCTGCGGTGGCGCATGCCGTGGCGGCTTGCGAGCGCTATTATCAGGCTTTCCAATTCGTCGTCTGGGCCGGAAAGAATGCCCGCGAGGCACTGGATGGCGCCATGTTCGAGACCGAAGGCCACGCATGAGTGACGCCGGCCCGCTTCAGGCGATCAACCTCATGCTGGTGGGTGTCGGCAAAATGGGGTTTGCCTTGCTTGAGGGGTGGCTCAAGGCCGGGCTTCAGCCTTCCGCGACCACGCTGATCGACCCGCACCCCGCTCATGGCGTGGTGACACTATGCGCAGAGCGCGCCATCAGCCTCAATCCGCCTTTGGCGAGGGGTGTCGCCCCTGACGTGCTGGTTCTGGCGATAAAGCCGCAAATGCTGGATGAAGTGGCAGAACTGGCGGCGCAGATCGGGCCGAATACGCTGGTCATTTCCATTCTTGCGGGCAAAACGATTGCCGACGTTGCGGCGCGGTTTGCCCATGCCAGAGCCTTCGTGCGCGCCATGCCCAATACGCCGGCTGCCGTAGGGCGCGGCATTACCGGCTTTTATGCCAATGATGCGGTCTCCCCAGCGCAAAAGACTCTGGCCGAAACCTTGCTCGCGGCGACAGGCGACGTGGTCGCCCTGGCGCAGGAAAGCGAAGTCGATGCGGTGACTGCAGTTTCCGGTTCCGGCCCGGCCTATGTGTTCCTGCTCGCCGAATGTCTCGCCGAGGCGGGAGTGGCGTTGGGGCTGGAGCGTCGCGTGGCAGAACAACTGGCGCGCGCCACGGTGGAAGGCGCGGGCGAACTCATGAAACAAAGCCCGGCGATCAGCCCGGCACAGCTACGCATCAACGTCACCTCGCCGGGTGGCACCACGGCCGCGGCGCTGGACGTGCTGATGGGCCAGCAAGGTTTGCAACCGCTCCTCAGCGAGGCCGTGCGCGCCGCGCATCAGCGCGCCCGCGCCCTTTCCGGGTAGCCTCCGACAAGCAGACGCCCGGCCTCGGGGGGAATGAGACCGGGCGTCGCGCGCCAAAAATGTGGCGCACTGCCGTGAGGGGTAAACGGCAGGCAAGTTGCCAGGCCGCCCGAAGGCACTTACCCGACTACGCTTGTAACTCAACAAATGGTCTCATGTGATGCCCACATCAAGGGCCTCACGCCAATGTGATGAAGAAATTATAAACGGGGCATTTCGGGTTAGTTGCGCACGGGTGTCGGGATCACAAACAGCGCCGGATTCAACTTGGCATGCTCGTCGATATTGGACAGAGCCACGGTCGTGACATAGCCCTGCGGGTCAACGATGCGCCATTGCCGAAGTGCGAAGGTCGCCGTATCGAACACCAGTTGCAGCCGCGACGTGCCGCCAAAAGTCGCCTTGTCAACGATGTAAATGATGGTGTCCGCACCATCGGCCCGCACATTCACAACATGCGTGTCACGGGCCAGTTCGATGTGATTTTTCAGCAGGAATTTCAGCGGGGTCTGGGCAATATAATACATGTCCTGCGTGTTGAGTTTCTTGTTGCGCACCGCCACGGACGTGCCGTCGGCCAAGACTTCGATCTGGGCGGGCGGGGCATATTCAAAGTGCATTTTGCCCGGGCGCTCGACATAAAGCACGCCATGGGTCTGGAAGCCATTGGCCGCGGTTTGGACGAAGTCCGCCGAAAACGCCCGCATCCTGTTGAGATAGGCATCAGCCTGGCGCAGGGCTGCCGCCTTGTCGAGGGTCGCAGGCGCGGCAATGGCGGCAGGCGCTGCGGTCTTCTGGCCGGGTGGCACCAATTGCAGCGGCCCGTTGGCGGCCTGCGCCGCAAGCGCGCCAAGGCAACAAGTCGCGCCGAGCATGAAGCTGATGGCCGCGCGCTGTATCCAAACCGAATCGGTCATGGCTGTCTTTGCTCCGCTAATGATGATTTTCATGCAGTGACACGCGCACGCGGCAATTTCGGGGCAAGCCCGCCGCGGGCATTCTCAATCATCGTCAACATCAGCAAGGCGGCTGTCATGCGGCTCGCCGAGCAGCACTTCGCGCTTGCCGGAATGGCTGGGGGCGCTGACTATGCCTTCTTTTTCCATGCGCTCCACCAGTGATGCGGCTTTGTTGTAGCCCACTGAAAGCCGCCGCTGAATGTAGCTGGTCGAACATTTGCGATCACGCAGCACCACTTTCACGGCGCGGTCGTAATAGTCGCCGGATTCGTCGTCATCCATGCTGCCGGGGGACATGCTGGCAGCGGCGGATTCGGCCGCGACGTCATCGTCATCATCATCACTGGTGATCGCTTCAAGATATTCCGGCTGGCCTTGGGTCTTGAGATGGGCCACGATCTTTTCGACTTCACTGTCGCTGACAAACGGGCCGTGCACGCGCGAAATCCGCCCGCCGCCGGCCATGTGAAGCATGTCGCCCTGGCCGAGCAATTGTTCGGCACCCTGTTCACCCAGAATCGTGCGGCTGTCGATCTTGCTGGTGACCTGGAAGGAGATTCGGGTCGGGAAATTGGCTTTGATCGTGCCGGTGATGACATCGACCGAAGGACGCTGCGTTGCCATGATCAGATGAATGCCCGCAGCGCGCGCCATTTGTGCAAGACGTTGAATCGCGCCTTCGATATCCTTGCCCGCAACCATCATCAAATCGGCCATTTCATCGACGATCACGACGATGTAGGGCAGCACGGCAAGGTCCATCTGCTCTTGCTCGTAGACCGCTTCGCCGGTCTGCTTGTCGTAGCCGGTCTGCACTGTGCGGGTGATGATCTCGCCTTTGGCGCTGGCTTCCACAACGCGGGCGTTGAAGCCATCGATGTTGCGCACGCCGACCTTGGACATTTTCTTGTAGCGATCCTCCATCTCGCGCACCGCCCATTTCAGCGCCACGACGGCCTTTTTGGGATCTGTGACCACAGGCGTAAGGAGATGCGGAATGCCGTCATAGACCGACAGTTCCAGCATTTTCGGATCGACCATGATCAACCGGCATTCTTCCGGCTTCAGACGGTAGAGCAGCGAGAGGATCATGGTGTTGATGGCAACGGACTTGCCCGAACCGGTGGTGCCCGCGACGAGCAGATGCGGCATGCGGGCAAGATCGACGATCACTGGTTCGCCGCCAATCGTCTTGCCGAGGGCAATGGCGAGCTTGTGCTTGGAGGCTTCAAAATCATGCGAGCCGATGAGTTCACGCAGCCAGACGGTTTCGCGCCGCTGGTTCGGCAATTCGATGCCGATGGCATTGCGGCCCTGCACCACGGCGACGCGCGCCGAGAGCGCCGACATCGAGCGTGCAATATCATCGGCAAGGCCAATGACGCGTGAGGATTTGATGCCCGGCGCGGGCTCCAGCTCATAGAGCGTCACCACAGGGCCGGGCCGCACGTTGATGATTTCACCCCTGACGCCGAAATCGTCCAGTACGCCCTCCAGCAGGCGGGCATTTTGCTCGAGCGCATCCTCGCTGATGAGATTTGCCGGGTTCTTTTTGGCTTCCGCCATCAGGAACAAGGGCGGCATTTCATAAACCGCCTTGGCGAAGCCTGCTGCGTGATTGTCGTGCTCGTTGCGGCTCGATGGGCGCAGAGTGGCGACGCCCGGCGTGACGCGCAGTGACCCCGACCGATCGGCTTCGACATGGGTTGGCGCCGGGGCGCGCACCGCGGGGGCCCGCGCTGCGGTCACGGGCGGGCGCTGGGCCACATCAAAGGGGGGGCCATCGGCATGGGGCGAGCGCGTCTGAGGCGCGGCTGCGAACCCTTCATCATGATTTCCGGGCGCATCGGCATCCAGCCCAGGGGTTGACAGCCACGGCGCGCGCGTCGGCGCGGCTGCGGGCGGCTGTTGCGGGCGCAGGCGGCGCGCTACGGCTGACTTGAGCGCCAGACCGGCGTGCACCACGGCCCCCAATGCCACAAGGGCGAGGCCGGGTTCATCATCGTCATCTCTCGCCATGGCGGCTTGGCTGGCAGCGCTTGGGCGCGAGGGGCGCGGCGCCTGCGCCGGTTTGGCGGGTGCGGATCGCTTGACTGTCGGGGCCTCGCAAGCCGCGTTCAGGGACAGAACCGCCACGGCCGCCGCGCCGAGCGCCAGCACGATGCGGGCGATGATCGACGTGCCGATGATATGTTGCGGCAAGCGCAGCAAGGCATCGCCTGCAACGCCGCCGAGCCCGGTTGGCAGGGGCCAATGCCCAGACGTCGGGAGGGCTGCCGCCACCAGCAGGCTCGCCACCATGCCAGCCAGCCACAGAGCCAGGCGCACCCGCAACCTTGGCAAGTGGCGCTCGCGCAACAGATGCCAGCCCCAGATCAGAGGCGGCAGCATCAGCGCAATGTTGGCCAGCCCGAAGAGTTGCATGAGGACATCGGCAAAGATCGCGCCATTGCCGCCAAGAGCATTATGCACCGGCCCGACCGTGGCATGATCGAGGCTGGGATCAGCCACCGACCAGGACATGAGCGCCACGCCCAGGGCCAGAGTGCCGATCAGCAGCAGCAGCCCTAGCGCTTCAGCGCCGCGCCGCACTGCAAAATTCCGCACGGGTTCAGGAATATAATCCGGGGTCGAGAAGCTGGTGGTTCGCATGGGCGCGCTGCACAATCCGTAGTGGCCAGATGGCCTCAAAGTCACAGACTACCGAGCGCGGGTTAAGAGGCGCTTAACCTTAAGCAGATGTAGACATCGCGCTCTAAAAGTCAGACATTTTGACTCGACTTCATCAAGCAGCTAGCCTGCTGCTTTCAAGATGAAGCCGGGGTGGGCTCATGGCTGTCATTTTCAAGTCGCTGGAACGCTATCAGGCCGGATTTGTTGCACCCGATCTGATCGCGGGCCTGACACTTGCAGCCATTGCAGTGCCCGAGCAGATGGCGACGGCACGACTGGCGCAGTTTCCACCGCAATTCGGCTTTTATGCATTTCTGGCCGGTGCGGTCGGCTTTGCGATTTTTGGGGCCAGCCGCTTCATGTCGGTTGGCGCGGATTCAACCATCGCACCGATTTTTGCAGGCGCGCTGGCGCTGATCGTGGCGATCCATCCGGGCGCGATGCCGGTTGCCGCCGCCGCCCTCGCCCTGATGGTCGGCCTGTGGCTGATGGCCGCTGGGCTGTTCGAAATGGGGTTTATCGCAGACCTTCTCTCGGTGCCGGTGACGACCGGGTTTCTGGCCGGTGTGTCGCTGCATATTCTGGTTTCGCAGCTTCCCACCGCCTTTGGCGCGGCTGAGCCGAGCGGCACCATTCCGCAAAAGTTGCTGGCGCTGGCGCGTGACGTGCCGCACCTCAACCCATGGACTTTGGCGCTGGCGCTTTGCGTTCTTGCCATAATTTTCATCTGCGAACGGATCAGCCCCCGCATTCCCGGGGCCTTGCTGGCGCTGGTCGGCGCAACACTGGTTGTGCAGCTGACCGGCGCGCAAAGCCATGGCGTGACATTGCTTGGCCTGTTTTCCGGCAAGCTGCCGCAGATCAGCCTGCCGCTGGCCGCTGCCCCGAAATTTGTTGCGCTGGTGCCGCTGAGTGTGATCATTGCCATGGTGGTGATGGTGCAAACAGCGGCGACCACGCGCTCGTTTCCCTCAAGCCTCGGCGTGCCGCCCGATGTGAATCAGGATTTCATCGGGGTTGGTGCCGGCAATATACTGTCTGGCCTGCTGGGATCGTTTCCAATCGACGCCAGCCCGCCACGCACGGCAATTGTTGCAGAGACCGGCGGGCGCTCGCAGGTCGCCAGCCTGTTTGCGGCGCTGATCGTGCTGGTGGTGATGCTGTTCGGGGCCAGCCTGCTCGCCCATATTCCCCGCGCCGCGCTGGCAGGCATCCTGATTTTCGTGGCTTTGCGCATATTGCGAACGAAAGTCATGGCCGATATTTTGCGACACACCAGGGTGGAATTTCTCCTGATGCTGGCGACCTTTGCGGCCATCATCGTGCTGCCGATCGAGCGTGGTGTCGGCGTCGGGATCGGCTTGTCGCTGCTCAATGGCCTGTGGAGCGCGACGCAGGCACGCGCGCTTGCCTATCTGCATGTGCCCGGAACGACCATCTGGTGGCCGCATCAACGCGGTGCCAGCGAGGAAAGCCTGCCGGGGATTCTGGTAGCGGGATTTCAGGCGCCGCTGACGTTTCTGAATGCTTACAGCTTTCGGCGCGACATTCTGCATCTCGTCACCGCACAACAGCCGCCACCCAAATTGCTGGTGCTGGAAGCGGGCGCGATGCTCGACATTGATTTTACTGCGGCGCAAATTTTCGCCGGACTGATCCGTGATTGCCAGGCCAGGGGCGTGACCTTTGCCGTGGCCCGGATGGAATCCCTGCGCGCCCAGGCTGCGCTTCAACGCTACCATATCTCCGACCTCCTTGGCCCTGATCGTTTGTTTCATTCAGTCGATGAGGCGATCAAGGCTTGCAAACCCAACGGATAATGACGCCATGGCCCCTCGTATGCCGCGCAGCAGCTCGGCCAAACCACATTCACTGGCTGCGATCAATCTTGGTCGTCGCATCGTCGCAGGCGAATGGGCGGTTGGCAGCACCATTCCCACGGAAGTAGAACTCTCGCGCGCTTTTGGCCTGTCGCGGCCATCGTTGCGCGAGGCCATCAAGGTGCTGTGCGGCAAGGGCCTGCTGACCGCCGTGCCGCGTGTGGGCACCATTGTCCGCCCGAAGCAGGACTGGAACCGGCTTGATCCGGATGTGCTGGCCTGGCAGGCGCAAGGCGGGCTCAACGAGCGTATGGTGCGGGATCTGTTTGAACTGCGCGGCATATTCGAGCCGCCCGCTGCGGCGCTTGCGGCTTTGAAGGCCACGCCCGAAGCTCGCAGCGCGATGCTGGATGATGTGATCCTGCTCGGCAGTGCCGACAAGGCCCAGTCGATCGCCGCCGACATCAGGTTTCATCGCACGATGCTGGAGGCGACCGGCAATCAATTTCTGGCGGCGATGTTTCCGGTGATCGAAGCGTGCCTCGCCGCGAGCTTTCAGGTGTCTCGGGCAGATGTTCTGCCGCAGGAGCATCTGGTGCCGATGCATATGGCGATAGCCCGCGCTATCGCCGACACCAAGGCCGAAGCCGCGCAGCAAGCCATGCAGGCGTTGCTGTCACGCTCGCTGGCAGACGCACTGACGGCCATTCAAATCGTGCAGCCCTAGAGTGGTGCTTTGTTGCTGCGCCGGACGCCTTCAGGGAAATTTTTCGTGGGGGAAGACACCCCAGAGGTGCGTTTGACGAATGAACCCTGCAAAGCCGGTGCCGATGATGTGACACCAGGTGCCATTGCAGCTTTTCACTTTGGCCATCACTTCGCTTTGCAGCCTTGCGACCAAAGCTGAATGCCCGCTGGCCTCGCTGTGCAGATTGAAGACGCCGCCCTTGTCGCCCGGCGCTACTAGCGCGCTGCGATCCCCCGACAGCAGCGAGTGCAGAACCCAGCCCTGCGTGCCCGATGAATCACGAATGCGATACCAGATCTCATCCTCCGCGGTGACTTCGACCGGCAGGCCGCGACGCTGATAGACAAACAATATCTGGTGGTTACGTGATGGCCCCTGACGCAGGTTGACCTTATCGGATTTCAGACTGACAAACCGCGGAATGGGCAGGCCGGAGGCTGTGCCGATGGTTGGCTGGGCCGCGGCATGGGTTATTCCCATGGCGGCAACGCCCGTCACCGCGAGGATGCGCCGCCAGATATCCCCTGGCCTGGCATGACATGACATTTGCGCACTCCCCCTATGTAAGGTTCATCACTTGGTCGCACAGCCAGTTTGTCTTTGCCTAAACCTCTGCTAGACAGATGAACAAATCTGGCCGCGCTACTCGTGCTCGGTGGTGCCGTTTCTGCGTTAACAATTCATGAAGCCGGGTCGCGGGGCCTGCGCGAGGAGAATGCCTCACTATGGTGCGCAAAAAGCCTCTGGTTGTGGTTACACGCCGCCTGCCTGCCGAGGTGGAGACGCGCATGTGCGAATTGTTTGAAACGCGCCTCAACCCGGATGATACGCCCATGTCACCTGCGGCGCTGGCGCGTGCGCTGCGCGAGGCTGATGTGCTCGTGCCCACCGTCACCGACCGGATTGATTCGGGCCTGATCGCCCAGGCGGGCGAGAGCCTGAAGCTGATCGCCAATTTCGGCAATGGCGTTGACAATATCGATGTGGTTTCAGCGTCGAGGCGCGGCATCATCGTCACCAATACGCCCGGCGTGCTGACCGACGATACCGCCGACATGACCATGGGGCTGATCCTTTCGGTGGCGCGGCGCATTGCCGAGGGCGCACAGGTGTTGCCGGATGGCCAATGGGCTGGATGGTCGCCGACATGGATGCTCGGGCGCCGGATCACGGGGAAGCGGCTTGGTATCATCGGCATGGGCCGCATCGGCCAGGCTTTGGCGCGGCGGGCGCGGGCTTTCGGACTGTCGATCCATTATCACAATCGCCGCCGGGTCGCCCCCGCCCTCGAGGCCGCGCTGGAGGCGACTTATTGGGAATCGCTCGACCAGATGCTGGCACGCATGGACATTGTGTCGGTCAATTGCCCGCATACGCCGGCAACCTATCATTTGCTGTCTGCCCGGCGTTTGACCTATCTGCGGCCGGAAGCGATCCTGATCAACACGGCGCGCGGCGAAGTCATCGATGAGGCGGCGCTGATCCGTTTGCTGGAAGCGGGCAAATTGGCGGGCGCCGGGCTCGATGTTTTCGAGCAGGAGCCGGCCGTCGCCCCGCAATTGCTGGAAATGGCCCGTCAGGGCAAGGTAACCCTGCTGCCGCATCTGGGATCAGCTACCCATGAAGGCCGCTTCGACATGGGCGAAAAGGTCATCATCAACATCAAAACCTTCATGGACGGCCACCGCCCACCCGACCGGGTTCTACCGAGCATGTTGTGAAGCCTGGTGCGCTGCACTCGTGTGCTGACAGGCAAAAAAAAGACCCGGACGGCACCTGATGCCTCCGGGTCTTTTGCTATGTCAGATCACATAGGATTTCAGCGGCGGAAACCCGTTGAAGCCAACGGTTGCATAGGTCGTCGTATAGGCACCGCAGCCCTCGATCAGCACCTTTGCGCCAATTTCCAGACTGACGGGCAGCATGTAGGGCTCTTTTTCATAGAGCACATCGACAGAATCGCACGAGGGGCCAGCAAGCACGCAGGGCTCCAAAGCATCATCATCAAAGGCGGTGCGGATCGGATAGCGAATCATTTCGTCCATCGTCTCGGCAAGGCCATTGAACTTGCCGATGTCGAGATAGACCCACTTGACCTTGTCTTCGGCAGATTTCTTTGAAATCAGCACGACTTCGGCCTCGATCATCCCGGCATTACCGACCATGCCGCGGCCAGGTTCAATGATCGTCTCAGGGATGCGGTTGCCGAAATGACGGCGCAAGGCGCGGAAAATCGCCTGGCCATAGGCCTTCACCGCCGGCACATCCTTGAGGTAGCGGGTGGGAAAGCCGCCACCAAGGTTGACCATGTTCAGCGTGATGCCGCGCTCGGCGAGATCACGGAAAATTGCGCCGCAATCTTTCAACGCGCCATCCCACATGCGCGGGTTGCGTTGCTGCGAGCCTACGTGAAACGACAGGCCATGCGCCACCAACCCCAGCCGATGGGCCAGTTCGAGGACGCCAGCCGCCATGGTGGGGGCGCAGCCAAATTTGCGCGACAAAGGCCATTCCGCCCCGGTCCCATCGGACAAAATGCGGCAGAAGACTTTGGAACCGGGCGCGGCGCGAGCGATTTTCTCGACTTCGGCCTCGCAATCCACGGCAAAAAGACGCACGCCCAGCGCAAAGGCGCGGGCAATATCCCGCTCCTTCTTGATGGTGTTGCCATAGGAAATGCGATCAGCGCTGACGCCCACCGCCAACACCTGCTCGATTTCAACAACCGAGGCTGTATCAAAGCACGAGCCGAGCCTGGCAAGAAGGTCGAGCACGCGCGCATCCGGATTCGCCTTGACGGCATAATAAACCCGGGTGTCGGGCAGCGCTTGGGCAAAGCGCGCATAATTTTCGCGCACGACATCGAGGTCGAGCACCATGCAGGGGCCATCTTCGCGTCGGTGGCGCAGGAAATCCATAATACGGTCAGTCATAACAATACCTCCTCGCGCATCGTCAAAAACGACACGCGAACCAAAGACAGAATGGCGACAAGCGTCGATGGCGTTGTGGAGACGCCACGCGCGCTCTTATGAGCCGCCAAATAGACTGGTCGCTGAACCAGTCCGGTGCTGCGCCGTGGTGAGCATCCCAAACACGGAAACCGTGTCAGAGAGGATCAGCCATCGTTTGGTTGGGATTGGGTCCCGACCGCACGCCCGGCAAGAAAGACAAGCCTCTTCATGACGCTGACCTTTGGAGGGTCAACAGAGACGAAAAAGCCCGGTCCGTCGTTGCTTCAAGTCGCGATCCCCCTTGGGAGGGGTTCGCCGGTTAGCCTCCGGCTGCCGGTTTTTAACTGGTGCGCATCCGGCCTCTTGTCCGGAAAAACACCAACCGACACACGACCACAGGCACGTGCGAAATTGGGCAAGGCGAGAGATACGCTTTTTGCACCACGATGCAAGTGTTTTTTTGTTAAAATTTGGTCACCAATTCGTTGCGCATTTCAGGGGGTGTTAATGGGTGCGATCCCGGCCTTTTGCCGGGCTGTCAGACGCGCGCCTGTATTTGCCGGAGGCTTGGTGATAAGGCGCACAAGCATCTGTAATTGCTATGATTTTCTGGTCGTGAGATCAACCTTGACTGGGACGATCGCCGCTTGAGGACGCGCGCGTCTCGCTGCCACGAAATCGGTATCGTGCAAGGGGTGAAAAACTCATCGCCGGTGCGAGGGGTAATTTGACCTTGGCTGTGATAGTGGCGCGCATCGATGGCGACGGCCTGATGCTGGGCTGTGGCGCGGATTTTTTGCCTGCCCGATGCGCGGCCGCGAAGCCCGTCACGCTCGATGATAAGGATGGCCGGCAAGGTGGGTCATGGCGCGGTAGATCTGCTCCAGCACCAGCACGCGCACCAGTTGATGCGGCAGAGTCATGGCGCCAAACCCGAGCCGCAGGCTGGCACGCCCCAGAAAGGCGGGATCAAGGCCATCGGCACCGCCGATGACAAAGGTCGCGCCGAGAGTGCCCGCATCACGCCAGTGCGCCAGTTTGCGCGCAAAATCGGCGCTGGAACGGCTTTCGCCGTGCTCATCGAGGCAGATCAGCACGGCGCGCTCCGGCACCAGCCGCGCAAGACTCAGCGCTTCGCTGGCTTTGCGGGCGGCAACCGCGCGCTCGCGCCCTTCAGCGCATTCGCGCAGATCCGGCCCGGAAAAGCCGAGGCCAGCTGCCAGTTGTGCGGCGCGCGTCTGGTAACGCTCCACCAAAGCGCGCTCGGGGCCAGCTTTCAGCTTGCCAACCGCCGCCAATGTCAGGCGCATGAATCATTCAGCCTGCTCTTCGGCCGGACGACTGCCGCCCCAGATTTTTTCAAGATTATAAAACAGGCGCACTTCGGGGCGAAAAATATGGACGATGACATCGCCGGCATCGATCAGCACCCAATCATTATGCGGCATGCCTTCGCAACGCAGCGTCGCGGTTGCGCCTTTGCAGGCCTCAAGCACGCGCTCTGCTATGGCACCGACATGCACATTCGAACGCCCTGTGGCGACGATCATGCTATCGGCGAGTGTGGATTTTCCGCTCAGGTCGAGCGTGACGACATCTTCAGCTTTGGCATCATCGAGCGCCGCGGCTATCAGGCTGGCGAGAGGGCGGGCTGCTTGGCTTTTGGGCCGACGCGGTTTGCGAAGCGGGCTCACGGCAGCTTCGCTGGCAAGGGGAATGTTCAGTGCTTTAATCCTCCTGGAGCAATCAGGCGCAACATGCGCGCCTTGTCATGAACATGAAGGCGAATCATGTCAATTTCAATGCACTTGCCGCGGCCTGGCGCAATTGAGTTGAGGACAAAGATGAGCGACGGCCGTGCAGATAGACAAAGGCCGGTGCCTTGGCCAAAGGCAGCAGCGCAGCGTCGGTTTCATCGAACTGATGGCGCGTCAGCACCTGCCCGGCTCTGGTCTGGGCCGAGCGCAGCGTTGCTCCGGGGCGGTCAATCACCGCGATCGGCATAAGCCGCGCAATGTCGCGCCAGCGCTGCCATTTGTGGAAGGTCACCAGATTGTCACCGCCCATCAGCCACACGAAATGCACACCCGCCGCCCGGCGCACCAGCCATGACAATGTCGCGTAAGTGAAGGGCGTGCCGATTCGCACCTCGATCGCGCTGATTTTGATGCGCGGATGCTTCGCCAGCGCGCGTGCGAGCGCGACACGCGCCTGCCACGGCGGCAAGTGGTGATTGTCCTTCAGGGGATTGCCCGGCGATACCAGCCACCAGACAGCATCGAGCCCGAGGCGGCGCATCGCCGTCTCGCTGATCATGATATGGGCCTGATGGGCCGGATTGAACGAGCCCCCCAGCAAGCCGATGCGCATGGCACGCGCCATCGGTGGCAAGTGCAGGGCTGGCGCCAAGGGCTCAGGGGCGGGTCTGGCCGTTGCCATGAACACGATAATTGAACGAGGTCAGTTGCTCGACTCCGACAGGACCGCGGGCGTGCATGCGGCCGGTAGCAATGCCGATCTCGGCGCCAAAGCCAAACTCGCCGCCATCGGCAAATTGTGTCGAGGCATTATGCAGCACGATAGCAGAATCCACCTCGGCGAGGAAACGCGCCGCCGCTGCTTGATCGTTGGTGACAATCGCATCGGTATGATGCGAGCCGTAATGGTCGATATGGGCCAGCGCCGCGTCGAGGCCATCGACCAGTTTCACCGAAATGATGGCATCGAGATATTCGGTTGACCAATCGGTCTCGGTAGCGGGCGTCACGCGCGCATCAACCTTCTGGGTCGCGGCATCACCGCGCACGGCGCAGCCCTTGTCGAGCAAGCCCTTCACCAAAGGTGCCAGCAGGTTCGAAGCATGGGCATCTACCAGCAAAGTCTCGGTGGCCCCGCAAACGCCCGTCCGGCGCAATTTGGCGTTAATGAGCAGGTCAAGCGCCATGGCGGGGTTGGCGGCGCGGTCTACATACATGTGAACTATGCCCTCGAGATGCGCGAATACGGGCACACGCGCCTCGTTTTGCACGCGCGCCACCAGGCTCTTGCCACCGCGGGGCACGACGACATCGATATTGCCGTTCAAGCCGAGGAGAATCTCGCCCACCGCGGCGCGATCCTGCGTCGGCACCAGTTGGATGGCGTCCTCAGGCAGGCCCGCTGCTTGCAAGCCAGACGCCAGACAAGCGTGAATCACCCGCGAAGACTGTGCGCTTTCCGAGCCGCCACGCAAAATTGCGGCATTGCCGGCCTTGAGGCAGAGCGCGCCGGCATCCGCCGTGACATTGGGGCGGCTCTCGAAAATCACGCCGATCACGCCGAGCGGGGTTGCGATCCGTTCGATCGACAGGCCATTGGGGCGCTCAAACCGCGCCAGAACCCGGCCCACGGGATCAGCAAGGGCGGCAATGTCCTCCAGCCCGCGGGCCATGGCTTCAATGCGGCCCTCATTGAGCAGCAGCCGATCCAGAAACGACCCACTCGTGCCGCGCGCCTTCGCGGCGGCGACATCCTCGGCATTCGCGGCCAGAATATCCGCGACACGTGCCCGCAAGCCTGCCGCTGCCGCGCGCAGAGCTGCCGATTTTTGTGCATCTGCTGCCATGGCCAGAGTTCGTGCAGCACGGCGCGCCTTGACGCCCATCGTGCGCATGAGCGCCACCACCGGCGCCTCTGCTTCAACTCGGGCGGTGTTGATCGTCATTTCATGTTCATCCCATGATTTTGCCGAGCCAGCCCTTTTTGGGTGCTGACGCGGCTTCGTCGCTGGCCGTCTCATCCTTTGGGGCGGCGGGCGCAACAACGGCACTGAAAGACTCGAAAAATTCTGCGGCAAGCTTTTTGGAGGTCGAGTCGATCAGCCGCGAACCGAGTTGCGCCAGCTTGCCGCCGATTTGCGCATCAACGACATAATTCAGGATTGTCGCATCGCCATCGGCAACCAGCGTCACCTTGGCACCGCCCTTGGCATAGCCGGCGACGCCACCTGTGCCCTCGCCATTAATCGCATAGCCATTCGGCGGATCGAGATCAGACAGGGTGATCTTGCCCGCGAAAGAGGCCTTCACCGGGCCGATCTTGAGCGTCACCTTGGCGGTCATTTCAGTATCGGACAGTTTCTCGATGCTGTCGCAACCGGGCACGCATTGCTTGAGAACTTCGGGATCGTTCAGCGCCGCATAGACTTTTTCGCGCGGCGCTTCGATCCGCATAGAACCATTCATGTCCATGACGTCAAACCTCCCATTGATGCGCGCCAAAACCAGCGCGCCTTTTTTCAAGGCGCACTGTTTCTGTTCACTACGCGAACGTCAAGCGCACATTAGGGCGCAACCTCATTTTGTTACGGTGAATTTCTCGTACATGCCACCCATCAGATGCCCGGGCTGGTTGCACATCAAGACATAATTGCCGGGTTTGAGATTGACAGTCAGCTTGCCGGACTTGCCGGGCCTGGTTTCAGAGACTTCGCCCATGGAGTGCATCTTGCTCTCAATCGCCCGTTGCGTGGCCTTGTTGTAGGGGAATGTCGTGACCGGTAGCGCCGCGTGCATGACAATCATTTCATGCACCAGCGCTTTTGACTTATTCGTCACCATGAAAGTCACTTTGCCAGCGGGCACGCTGGTCTTGTCGGCATCCATCACCATGCCCATGATTTTGGGGCCGGTGGTCTTGTCCTCAAGTTTGACATGGACGATTGTAGCTGTGGCATGGGCCGCCAGCGGCGCAGAAACCAAGGCGGCGGCGGTAACGACGGCATTAAAAATCTTGCTCATGGCAGTTTCCCAAAGGTTGCAGGTCAATTCAGCGTCAAAGATGTGGCACGCAGGGCATGAACGAAAGCTGACATCTACGCGCTGCGCGCGCAATTCACGCTAACGTGAAGGCCCGGCGCGCAGCCTGTCAAGGTTGAAATTCTTGATATCCTGCAACAGCGCGAGGCAGGCGTTCACAGCATGCTCGGCGGCGATCTCGCCCTTGGCGCGCGTCGCCGCGGCGGCATTGCCCATGGCGCCTTGGGCTGAAAGATCCTGTGCCATCCAACCAAAGCCAATCGGGTGATTGGACCTCAGCCAGGCAAATCTGTCCACCATATCGACGCTGGCTGGCACGAAATCTTCCGCCAGACTCATGGTCACCAGATCAGGCCGGAAGGCCAGCATCAGCGAGGTTTCGATGTCGCCACCATGAATGCCATGCAGGCGCTCGGAATCGCTGAACAGTCCGTCGGGATAACCAAAGCGATGCCAAGACGCCGTGACGGCCAGCACATCGTGAGCGGCACGGGCCTGCCGGGCGACAAGATCAAGCACCGGCACGTTGCCGCCATGGGAATTGAGCAGGAGCAGCTTGCGGCAGCCGGTCGCGGCCACTTGCGTCAGCATATCGCCCCACACACGCATCGCCAACTCGGGCGCCACTGACAATGTGCCGGCAAAATTCTCGTGCTCGCGCGATGCGCCGACGCTTTGCACCGGCAGGAACAGCACCGGCAAATCGGCAGGGAGCCGCGCCAGCAGGCGTGCCAGATAACCCTCCATGATCATGGTATCTGTGCCGAGAGGCAGGTGCGGGCCATGCTGTTCCACCGCCGCAACGGGCAGCACGCAAATCGCCTCGCTCATGTCGAAACGCTCGATCTGCGCTGTCGTCAGCGCCGCCCATTGATGGTGAGGGAAAGCGGGCATCACATAATCTCGAAGAGCCAAAACAAGTGCAGCACGAGGCCACAAGCCCTCTTAACGTGATCTTAAAAAATTGTCGCCACTTTGAATGAATGGCTCGTCGCGTATCGCCATATGTCGCTCTCGCCCTGTGCTGGTTGATCAGCGGCTGCTCCTATCTGGAGCCTGCCCCCCGGCGTCCGGCATGGCGCAATGCGGCAGAAAATGCCTGCCTCGCCGAGCACCCGCACCTTGCCTCGCAATGGTTGCAGCCGGAAAATTCAATCAACGGCCCCGGCATTTGTGGCATGCAGCGCCCGTTTCGGATGTATGCGCTGGCGCATGGCACCGTCGCCTTGAATGCGCATTTCATTCTGGCATGCCCGATGATCGAGGCCATGAATCGCTGGATCGCAAGCGTTGTCCAACCCGCTGCGCAGGCCCGGTTCGGCGAAAACGTTGTCGAGATCAATTCCATGGGCACCTATGCGTGCCGCACCATCGATCATCGGCCCGGTGCACGGCTTTCCGAGCATTCCTTCGGCAATGCCATGGATGTGGGCGGCTTTCGTCTGGCCGATGGACGCATGATCTCCATCGTGCATGACTGGACCCGTGGCGGCCCGCGCACCCAGGCGTTTCTGCGCGATGTCGAGGGCGGTGCCTGCGAAGATTTTACAACGGTGATGGGGCCAGGCGCCGACCGCTTCCATTTCAACCATTTTCATCTGGACCTGGCGTTCCACGGCAACACGTCGCATGGGCCGCGCCGCTATTGCCGGCCGCGCCCGCAGCAGCCGATGATGTCGCCGCGCATCGATAATCTGCCCGACCCGCCGCATCTGCATGAGCCGCTCGACGTTGCCAGCCGCCGGAATGCCCCGATGATCGTGCAGCAGGCCCTGCCGCGCGGGCGTGGCCCCAGCCTCGACCTGCCACCCCAGGTCGTCGCGGTCCATACTTTCCCGGTGCGCGGTTATCCAGTGAGCCAGCCCACCGTCGGCTTCAGCGCGCCGCTCGCCGCGCCGCCACCTCCGCCGCCGAGGCGGCGCAAGCGCCCCGATCCGCTTTATGGCGACGGCAGTCTTGTTGATTGGAACTCGACGTCATCACTGCGCAAGTGAGCGGTCAAACCGTGATGCCGCGACCCTAGCGCTCCAGCACCTGACGCCCGGCATGGGTGCGGTTCTGCCAGCGGTAGCGCACGAGTTCGGGATCGCTATGCTCTTCCTGCGGCCAGCCGATGCAGAGATAGGCGATGAGTTTCCAGCTTGGCGGCACCTCCAGCGCCGCCGTTGCGGCGAGCGGATCAAGGATTGACACCCAGCCCAGTCCAAGCCCCTGCGCCCGCGCTGCCAGCCACAAAGTGGCGATCATGCCACTGACTGAAGCGTCGAGTGTCTCCGGCATGGTGGCCATGCCGAGGCCATCACCTTGCCGGGTAGCGTGATCGCAGAATACCGCCCAGTGCACCGGCGCATCATCGAGGCCAGACAGTTTCAGGCGCGCGTAAAGCGCCGCCCGCTCGCCACTATAGGCGTGCAGCGCCGCGGCATTGGTTTGCTCGAAATTGGCGCGAATGGCGGCGCGCCGCGCCTTCTGCGTGACTGAAACAATGCGCCATGGCTGGCTGTTGCCAACCGACGGCGAGAGCTGCACCAGATCCAGCAGGTGGTCGAGCGTGGCTTGCGGCACGCCCTCATGGCGAAAGCGCCGGACATCGCGTCGCCAGGCAATCAGCAGCGCCAGCTTGGCCTGAAATTCGGCATCAAACATCGGTGGGACTGGGAGCGTACTCATGAAGCCTCCGCAATAACGTGAAAAAAACTCCCGGTGACCTGCCCGCAACGGCTGCCCATGGCCATGGCCGGGCTGCCATAGGCATCCTCACAATTCGCAAGCGCCGCATCATCATTGCGCGTGAGCGCGGCGTAATGGAACTCGTGGCCGCGCAGCCTCGTGCCGCGGGGGCCGAGCGGGCCATCGGACAGCAAGGTGGCCATTCGGTAGCCAAGAGTCATCTTGCGGTTGGAGAAATCTGTCTCGATGTTCAGCAGGCCGAGCATGGCATGGCGCTTGCCTTGCGCATCAACGAGGCCCTGGCCCAGCACCATGTAGCCGCCGCACTCGCCATGCACGGGCTTGCCTTGGGCAAATTGACGGAGGCCGGCCGCAAAGCGCGTCGATGCCGCCAAAGGCCCGGCATGCAATTCCGGATAGCCGCCCGGCAGCCAGCAAACATCGCAGGATTGATCCGGCGTCTCATCGGCGAGCGGCGAGAACGGGATGATTTCCGCACCGGCGGCCCGCCATGCCGCCAGCAGATGCGGATAGATGAAGGAAAATGCGCGATCTCGTGCCAGCGCGATGCGCTGACCGGGCGGGTGCAGGATCAACTGCCCGGCTCGCGGCAGGCGCAAAGGCGTCGCCAATGCCGCGAGGCCCGCGACATCGGCATGAGCTTCGACGAAATCCGCCATTGTCTCGAGTTTGGCCTGAAGATCAGTGGTTTCAACGGCCTGAACCAGACCGAGATGCCGCTCCGGCAGCGCCAGCGCCGTCTGGCGTGGCAAGACGCCCAGCACCGGCAGACCGATCGCCGCCACCGCCTCGGTCGTAAGCCGCTGATGGCGCGCGCTCGCGACCTTGTTGAGCACGACGCCTGCGACATGCACATTGGCGCGATGGCTGGCAAATCCGCGCAGCATGGCCGCCACCGACTGGCTTTGCCCGCTGACATCGACAATCAGAACCACCGGCAGGGCCAGCAATGCCGCGAGGTCGCTTGAGGCACCTGTGCCACCTTCATCGCCCGGCACGCCGTCAAACAGCCCCATCGAGCCCTCGGCGATCAGCAGCGGCGCAACCGGGGGCAAGGCCCGAAGCACCGCGCCAATCTGCGCCCCACGCATCGCCCACGTATCGAGATTATAGCTGACATGGCCGCAAGCAGCTTCATGGAACGCCGGATCGATATAATCGGGGCCATTCTTCAGACCGGTCACGGCATGGCCGCGGCGCGTCAAGGCGCGCATCAGGCCGAGCGCCAGGAGGGTTTTGCCGGAACCTGAACGCGGCGCGCTGATCATCAGGCCTTTGGGCGCAAGGTCTGCGAGGCTCATAGCGCCGCCCCCCTATGCAGCAGCGCACAGGCGCGATACCAAGGGGGGCGATGCAAGCCGAACCCCTCAAACATACGCTGCGGCGTGGCTGGACGACCGGCGCTTGCGCAGCCGCCGCTGCCAAGGCCGCCGCCAGCGCTTTGCTGGGCGCGGCCTTTCCAGACCCGGTCATCATCACTCTGCCACAGGGACAGACCCCGGCCTTTGCCCTGGCGATGCAGGAGCGCGGCGAGACTTTTGCCCGCGCCGGCATCATCAAGGATGCGGGTGATGACCCGGATGTCACCCATGGCGTGCTGGTGGTGGCCAAGGTCTGGCGGGCCTTGCCAGGCGAAGGCATCGTGTTTCATGCCGGGCCGGGGGTGGGCACGGTGACACGCCCCGGCCTGCCGCTGGCACCAGGTGAACCGGCGATCAATCCGGCGCCGCGCGCCATGATCAGCACGGCGCTGGCCGAAATTGCCGGGGCTGCCGCCGATTTCCACGTCGAAATCGCCATTCCGGGGGGCGAGGCGCTGGCGCTGCGCACGCTCAATCCGCGCCTTGGCATCATCGGCGGGCTGTCGGTGCTCGGCACCACGGGCATTGTCGTGCCCTATTCCTGCGCCGCATGGATCGACAGCATCCATCGCGGCATCGATGTCGCCCGCGCCAGCGGTCTGACGCATGTGGCGGGCGCGACCGGTTCGACCTCGGAAACCGCTATCATGCATATGCATGGTCTCCCAGATGCTGCCTTGATCGAAATGGGCGATTTTGTTGGCGGCATGCTGAAATACCTGCGCCGCCACCCCCTGCCCCGCCTCAGCATTGCCGGTGGTTTCGGCAAGATCACCAAGCTTGGGCAGGGCTTGCTCGATCTCCATTCCAAGCGCGGCGAGGTTGATCCCATCTGGCTGAGCGCCCGCGCCGCCGAGGCCGGGGCCAGCGCCGCCACTGTCGAGGCGATCAAGGCGGCCAACAGCGCTCTGCACGCCCGCCAACTTGATGACAGCGGCAGATTGAGCATGATTGTCGCCGAGCGGGCCTGGAACACTGCCGCCAATCTGCTGGGGCCGCTTCCCTGTGCGCTCGAAATCGTCATTTTTGACCGCGCTGGTGCGCTGCTGGCTACAACGGGTCTGAAGCCATTGCGGTGATTGCATCTGCAACTTCATGTACCCGCCCCCGGATCGCCACGAAAGCGGCGCTGGTAGCTGGCGCTGTAGAGCGCACTGGTGGCGGAAATATCATCGCGGAGGCCGGTGCCGACAAAGATCAGCGCTTGCCGTGTAATATGCGCCACTTCAACTTTGGCGGCGATGTCAGCCAAAGTGCCCCGCAGGATCATTTCATCTGGCCAACTGGCGCGCGCCACCACAACCACAGGGGTTTCAGGCGGGAAATGGGCCCGCAACCTGTCGCAAATGTTTGCAATAGCATGAATAGAGAGATGCAGGGCCATGGTCGCGCCGGTCGCGGCAAACGCCTCCAGTGACTCGCTGGAGGGCAGCGGTGTGGCGCGGCCTTGCATGCGGGTCAGCACGAGGGATTGCGCCAGACCGGGCACGGTCAATTCGCGCCCCATAGCTGCTGCCGCAGCAGCAAAGGCCGGGACGCCGGGTGTGACGCTGCAAGCGATGCCAAGTTGCTTCAGCCGCGCGATCTGCTCCCCCATGGCGCTCCAGATCGCGAGGTCGCCGGAATGCAAACGCGCCACATCTGCACCGCTGTTGGTGGCCTCGACGCAATGGTCGATGATGGCGTCAAGCGCCAGCGGTGCGGTGTCGATAAGCCGTGTACCGGGTGGACAATATCCCAGCATATCCTGCGACACCAGCGAGCCGGCATAAAGACAAACCGGGCACGATTTAAGCAACTCCTGCCCGCGCACCGTAATCAAATCCGCGGCCCCCGGCCCCGCTCCAATGAAATGCACTGTCATGATGCCGCTCCTTCTACTGCCGTCGCCAGCGCGCACGTGACGCCGCCATGCAGGGTGCGCGGCACCAGCAAGCGTGATCCGTGCCCAGCGCCCGCCAGCGCGGCGGCTTCTGCCACCGAACCCACCCCCACCACGGCCTCAACCAGCGCCGATTGATGGGTGGTGCCGTCCATGAAGCGACGCAAATCTTCCGGCACTAGGAAGCCGATGCTGACACCAAGCTGCATCGCCGCCGCGTGCGATGCCGCATGCCCGGCCTTGGTCGAGAGCGTGAAAAGCTGATAGGCGGGTGGCACTGCCCCGTTAGCCTTGGCCTTGGCGAGTGTCACAAATACAGCGGCAACGATCGCTTCGGCGCTTGCGCTGGACTGACAGCCGAAGCCTAGCGCCCATTTTTGTTGCTTTTGCGTGTTCATGGCCCTGCTCGATCTTTGATGATGCGCCATTGCACGATCGGCATGGCCGGGCGCCAGCCATGGAAACGCCCCAGCGGTTCGGCATGGGCAAGATTGATCTGCAGCATTTCGCCACCCATGGTGCTGTGGTGGCGTTCCAGCAGGCTTTGGGTCTGCAAGGTCACGGCGTTGATCACCAGGCGCCCGCCCGGCTTCAAGCTTGCCCACGCCGCCTCGATCACGCCCGGCGTCCCGGCACCACCGCCAATGAAAACGGCATCGGGCGCGGGCAGTGACGCGAGACTTTGCGGCGCCGCACCTTCAATGATCTTCAAGTCGGGCACGCCAAGATTCAACGCGTTACGCCGAATTCGAGCAGCACGATCCTGCCGTGGCTCAATTGCCAGGGCACGCAAGGATGGCCCGCGCAACATCCATTCGATGCCGATGGCACCCGAGCCGGCACCGACATCCCACAGAAGTTCGCCTTGATGCGGGCGCAGCGCAGCCAGCGTGATGGCGCGCATGTCGCTGCGCGTCAACTGGCCGTCATGTTCAAACCAGTCATCATGCAAACCCGCTGTCAGGGGCACGGATCGCCCATGCGTGCCGGCAGGAATTTCCAGCGCAATGAGATTGAGGGGGTCAATTTCCGACAGTGAAAAGTCCTTCGCGAAGGTGCTGCGCAGGTCTTCGCGCGGGCCATTCATGCACGAGCATATACTCATGCGCGTGTCACCGAAGTCGCGCTGGTTCAACAGCTTTGCGACATCACCCGGCGTAGTCTGATCCCACGACAAGGCCAATATATGCGCGCCGGGCTGCAATGGCGGGATCAACCGCTCGAGCGAGCGGCCATGCAGCGACAGGCAGGCGCAATCCTGCAAGGCCCAGCCCAGCCGGGCGGCGGCCAGACTGAAGGACGACAGGCCGGGGAAGAACCGGATTTCTTCAACCGAGAAGCTCTTGAGCAAGGTCGAACCCACCCCGAAATACAGGGGATCACCACTGGCAAGCACGCAAACCGGGGTGCCACGGCGCGCCAGTATCTGGGGAAATGCCGCCTCAAGAGGGCGCGGCCAAGCGAGGCGGCGCGCGCCAGAAATGGCTGCCAAATCAAGGTGCCGGGTGCCCCCCGCCACCAGTTCGGCGCCATCGAGGGCTTGCCGGGCAGCGGGGCTAAGGCCGCCAAGCCCGTCTTCGCCGATGCCGACCACGTTGAGCCAGGGTTTCATCGCACGGCTCCGGCGTGATAGACCCGTGCGCGCGGCAAAGGGCGGCGGCGTGGGCGAATGAGGCGATCATGCGGGTTTTGGTTTTGGGCGGCACGGGCGATGCCAACCAATTGGTGGCCTTGCTGGCGCGCGACGCCACTTGCGAGGTCATGTTGTCGCTCGCCGGGCGCACCAGCCAGCCACGTCTGCCGCAAGGCTCGCACCGGATCGGCGGATTTGGTGGCGTCGAGGGGCTGGTCAGCTACCTTGAATGCAATCGCATTGATCTTGTCGCCGATGTCACGCACCCGTTTGCCGCGATCATGTCCGAACATGCCGTTGCGGCCTGCGCCAAAGCGCATGTCGATTTGGTGCGGTTCGAGCGGCCGGAATTTGTTCGCGCTGAGGGCGACCGGTGGCAAAGTTTCGCCACCATCGAGGCCTTGGCGGCATCGCTCGCTGGCGCACCGCGCCAAATTTTCCTTAGCCATGGTCGCGAGGGCATGGCGCTGTTTGCGCTGCACCCGCAGCACCATTATCTCGTGCGTTGCATCGAAGTGCCGCCCGATATCGACAAACTGAACCACGCGCGGCTGATTCTGGCGCGTGGACCCTTTGCGCTTGCTGATGAAATCACGTTGCTGCGCGAGGCCGCCATAGATACCCTCGTCAGCAAAAATTCTGGCGGCGCGGCCACGGTGGCCAAGATCGAGGCGGCGCGCCACCTTGAGCTCGACGTGTTGCTTCTGGCGCGCCCGCTCAAGGCTGCGACGCGCAGTTTTTCCACACTCGATGCCATGGCGGCATGGATTCTGGCTCATGACCGCACCTGAACGGCGCGCGGCGTCAACAGCAGGGGCTCGCCATGCGGGCGCGCCACCCAGCGGCTCTGGCTGGAGCCGATCAACACCAGCGTGCTCATATCGGCATGGCCCGGATCGGCATCAGCCAAGCAGCAGCGCAGAATGCTCTCGTCATCGCGCCCGATAGCGCGGGCAAAGGCAACTGGCGTCTGCGGGGCGCGACCGGCGCGCAAAATTGCGAAAGCGTCGAAGATCTGGTGGGGACGGGCTTTTGATGCCGGATTATACAAAGCCAATACGAAATCCCCGTTGATGGTTGCTTCCAGTCTGTCTTTGATGACCTTCCAGGGTTTCAGGTTGTCGGATAGCGACATCACGCAAAAATCGCCCCCGAGCGGCGCACCGAGCCTTGCGGCGGCGGCGAGCACTGCCGTCACGCCGGGCAGAATGCTGATCTCCACGGCGCGCTCGTGCAGCGGGAGGGCTTCAAAGGCCTCGAGCAAAGCCGCCGCCATGGCAAAAACCCCCGGATCGCCACCTGAAACCAGCGCGACATCGTGGCCGCTGGCCGCGAGACGCAGGGCAAGCCTAGCGCGCTCGGCCTCGACCCGGTTGTCACTTGGGTGAAGCCGTTGATGGGCCAGCACTTTGTGCCGGGCCACATAGGGCGCATAGCCCACCACATCCGTGGCCTCGGTCAGGGCTTGCGCGGCCTCGGGGGTCAGCCAGCATGCCGGGCCGGGGCCCATGCCAATGATGCGCACCCGCCCGCTCATGGCCGCCGTCCATGGCCGGGAATGAGGATCAGCGAAAAATAGGGTGGGGTTTCGCCGCGATATTCCACAAGCGGCAGAATGATCTCACCGGCCATGGTGCCACGCTCGACATAAATGGCATCGTCAAGCCGCCGGGCGTCGATGATGGCCTGACGCACTTTGGCAAAATTTTGCCCGATCTTCATGATCACCGCCGCGTCGGCCTGCTGCAATCGCGCTATAATTGCATTTGCATCCAATGTGCCGGGCACGATTGTCATGACATCGTCGCCCCAGGTCATGGGCAGGTGCGCCGCGCTCCAAGCCCCTGCCATACCGGCAATGCCGGGCACGATCTCGCAGGTGAACCCGGCACGCAACCTTGTGAAAATATGCATGAAAGAACCATAAAACAGCGGATCGCCCTCGCAGACCAAAGCCACGTCGCGCCCCCCACGCATGAGCGCGGCAATCTGCTCGGAACTCTGCTCATAGAATTGTCGCAAGGCCGATTTGTATGCCTTTGCATTAAATTGAATTTCGGTCGTCACCGGATATTCAAGCCGCATCAGCTCGTGGGTCGGCTCAAGATGCGGCGCGATGATGCGCTCGGCATGGCCCTGGCGACCGGCTTTGGCAAAGGTGGCGATGTGCCGCGTCGCTTTCAGCAGACGCAGCGCTTTCATGGTGATCAGTTCCGGATCACCCGGCCCCAATCCAAGGCCCAGCAACCGCCCCTGGCGCGTCATTTCGCTCATTCGCGTGCACTCGCCAAGGCATTGACCGCCGCCGCCGCCATGGCGCTGCCACCGCGCCGACCCGCGACGATGATGCAGGGCACCCGGCCATCGGCCAGCAGCGCGGCTTTTGACTCGGCGGCACCGACAAATCCGACCGGCATGCCGATCACCAAAGCCGGGCGCGCTGCAGTTTCGTTCATGAGTTCCAGCAATTTGAACAAGGCTGTCGGCGCATTGCCGATGGCCACGACCGCACCTTGAAGCTGGGCACGCCATAATTCGAGCGCGGCGGCGCTGCGGGTGGTGGATTGGCTCGCGGCAATTTCCGCGACACGCGGGTCGGACAGGGTGCAGATTACCGGATTTTGCGCTGGCAACCTTGCGCGGGTGATGCCATGCGCCACCATTTGCGCATCGCATAAAATCGCCGCGCCAGCCAGCATAGCTGTCATGCCGGCCACGGCGGCGCCGGGGGAAAACTTGATATCCTCGGCGACATCAACCATGCCGCAGGCATGGATGATCCGCACGGCCACGCGCTCCTCTTCGAGGGAAAAGCTCTTCAGGGCGGCTTCGCTGCGAATGATCGCAAAGGAGCGCGCGTAGATCGAAGCGCCATCGCGTATATAATCATGAGAAAGTGTCATGGTTCACGCCAATCGCAATGCGGCATCGGCAAGACTGAGGCTCTTGGCGTGGGCGCTTGGGTCGGCCATAGCCCTCCCCGACACATTATAACCATCAGCTGTTGCCTCCAGGATGAAATCAGCGTGCGGCGGGCGCGCGCAAAACTTGTCGCACCCACTTAAATGCACATGCAAGAGTCTTTGTTGCAGACTGGCCCCGATCTGCGCGGCGAGAAGGTCAGCATCACGGCGCACG
>JAJZGX010000100.1 GCA_021804825.1 Pseudomonadota bacterium
GGTGCCTTGAAAAGTTGTTCAACGACATCGGCCAGACGCATGTTCTCGCCTTCGTCCGTGTCGATCAGACCAAACCGGGTCAACAAGTCGTTGCGATTCAGATCGCGCGGCGAGAGACCGCCCGGGAGAAAGCACCTCATCTCGTTGATGTCATAGGCCGAGTTCGAGGATGTGAAGTTCAATTGCTCATTGCCGGCGGCAACCAGATCGCCGCAGACATTGTTCCGAGAAATTCGCGCAACGAGGCCAAGAACCTGACGTTGTGCTGGCGTCAGGACGCAGCAATCGGAAAGCCAGTCGATGCGTTTTTGCAACGGCGAACGCGCCGGTTCTGGCGAGCGATCCTTCGCCAGAACGCTTGTTCGCCAGTGACGCCATGCGGCATCGTTGGCGCGATCGACGTCAGCCAGTCTTTTGAATTTCCGCCCGTCGGCATGCTGCACCAGCCGGGGCAGTCCAAGTCCGCGCCCATGTGCGGCGATCCAGGTGAAGATGTCGGCATCGGTGTCGGGCGACCTCGCGACTTTCTTCGATTTCAGCAACGCGCACAGATACCGCAAAATCATCCATCGCTCATATGCGTGCATCGCGACCTCCAGCTTGACAAGAACAAGGAATAGGCGATTGATACGTCAATATTGGACGTTGATCCTGAGGGGGATCGGTCATGAGGTTGGAAAAAACCACGGCGGTTCTTAAACTTGCGCGCGCTTTGGCCAGCGACTGGGAGGGCATGACGCTCGATGAAATGGCCGCCTTTATCAAAGTCGGCCGCCGCACGGCCGAGCGCATGCGCGATGTCGTTCAGGAAGTTTTCGGCACCCTCGAATGCCTTGAGGATGACCGAAAAAAACGCTTCCGCATTAAAGCGCGGGGCCTCGATCGTTTTGTCAGGACGCCTACTCTCGATGAACTGACCGAGTTGGAAAATGCCGCCCGCGCGCTCGAAACAGCTCAGGCTCCAGAGCGCGCCGCGCACCTTCATTCCTTGCGCGACAAAATCGGCGCGAGCTTGCGTGACAAGGATCATCGTCGTCTCAGCCTCGATGTCGAGGACCAGATCCGAGCCGAGGCATTGGCCTGTCAGGTCGGTCCAAGACCATTGTCGGATCCCTCCATCCTGTCCTCCCTGCGTCAGGCGCTGCTGGGCCAAAAGGTTATTCGCTTCAATTACGGCGGGGACGATGGCAAGCCGCCGCGCTGGCGCCAGGTCGTGCCCTATGGCCTGCTGTTTGGGCCGCGCTATTATCTCGTCGCCAGCGTCAGCAGCCGCCCTGGTCCCGTGTTGTTTCGCCTCGACATGATCCACGACGTGGAGGTCACCCAAGAGCGCGGCTCACCGCCGGATGGTTTCAACCTCAAGACTTTTGCGGAGCGTTCCTTTGGCGTGTTTCAGGAAGAACCGGAAGACGTGGAGTTAAGCTTCACTCCATCGGCGGCGCGCGACGCCCGCACCTATCTGTTCCATCCGACGCAAAGTCTGGTGGACGAACCCGACGGGTCGCTGACGGTGCGCTTCCATGCGGGCGCCCTGATGCAGATCGCCCACCACCTGATGACATGGGGGCCAGCTGTGACCATTCTGGCGCCGCCGCGTCTCCAGGAAACCATGCGCGAGCAGGTCGAGGCGCTGCACGCGCATCATGTCGCGCCTCAATCTCTGGTCGGCTCGAAGCGGCGGCCGTCCACGCGGAATTCCAGCAAGTCATCATCGCGCGCAACGCCGATCACCAATGTCAGCGGCTCCTGAAAATAAGGGCTCGCGGAGGCGTTCTCGCTGGGGTCCAGCACGGGAGCCGGCAGAATGGCCGTGACGATGACCGGCTCGCCATAATCGGGGAATCTCCGGTTCTTGAGGCCGGGCTTCCACTTCACGAACTGGCCCTTGGAAAAGGCATTATATTGATCCAGCCTTGCGGCGAGTTCCGATAGCATCCGCTTGTGCGCTTGCGCAGGATTGTCGGCCTGCGGTCCGTCCGCCAACCGGATCGCCGAAAAATTACGCTCGGTAATGTGGCTTTTCATCGTCTCTCCGCGCTGATTGACTGCAATGAAACGCCTGTAGCACCTGCAAACGACAGAAACGGACGCATCAACGACGACATTGCGCCGCTTGTTGGCATTTTTGGATAATTTCCATCACCGACAGCGTCATGCGCGTTGAACAAGGCCTGACCCTGGGGCGCCTCGCTGACCCTCGGTCGCCGCCTTGACCAGATTTGCCAAGGCTGGCGACAATCGCGCGACTTGGATAAGGTGACGCGCACCGTCATGCGCACCCAGAAAAATCGGCTGCGCGGTTGCACCATCTGCAATCAGGCACAAGATCGCTTCATTCGCCATCGCGAGCCTTGCCCGACGCGACCGAAGACAATGCGCGAAGATTCAACAATGTTTTCAATGCGCCGCCGAGCGGATCGCGATGGCCGCGGATTTTCATGACCAGAGCAAGGAAACGCCGCATCTGCCTCATTTGAAATTTGCGCTACCTATCGCCTGGTTCCGGCGTCAACAGCATGCAGGCCTGATCTTCGCCGCCGACCACGTCAGCCCATGCGCCAGCAAAGATCATGGCAAGCAGCTTGCTGCTTTCAACATGACAGCATCGCTGAGCCGCTAGGTCAGCTTGTTGGCAACCGTCCGGCCCAACTCGCCCAGCAAGTCGTGTCAGGCCAGACGGTTGCAGCTGATCTCGATTCCTGGCTGGAGCGGGCTCGATCAAGCCTCGTCGCCTCTTTCGCCAATGGCGTAACCAAAGATCGTGCGACCGTCGTCGCCGCGATACATTCGACCTGGTCCAACGGCCAGACCGAAGGGCAGATCTCCAAACTCAAGCTCGTGAAGCGTCAAATGTATGGCAGGGGGAAAATCGACCGGCTCCAGGCGCGCGTCATCGGCATGCAATAAAAGCGATCACCATCAAATTTGCGTCAGGGCCAATTTTCTCCGCACCTTGTTTGGGCGAGCAGTTCCGGCAGCGGAAATGGCGTCGGACCGCGCCAAATATTCCACACTCATCAAAATCGATCACTTGCTTCGCTCAGTGGATCGCATAGGTTTGCTCCTGTGCAGAATAGAGATTTCTCCGTTCAGTTGGTTGCATGCAGAAGCGCTGTGGCGGTGAAGGCCCGTTCGGCGAAAAGCTTTGCACGCCATACGCATGATGAGTACGGGATCGGCGTGCTTTTGGCTGGCGCGCAGCGCTCTTGGAGTGGTCGGGGCACTGTGGAGGCAGGTGCGGGTGATCTCATCACCGTAAACCCCGGCGAAGCACATGATGGCGCGCCAATTGGGCAGAGCCGAACATGGGCCATGATCTATCTCGCCCCGCAGAAGGTGAGGGCCATAGTGCTCGACATCCGCGAGGGAAAATCGGCGGATATGGAATTCGCCAACCCGGTTATCCGCGAAAGTCTGACGGCCCGTCGCTTTGAGGCCAGCTATGCCGCGCTTCAACACGGCGATGATGAGGCCGCATACGAACGACTTATGATGCTCGTTGCAGGGCTATTGCATGATAACCCCGTGGATCGTGGATATGCGCCATCGCTGACCCAGGCCAAAGCGAGAATTGACGATGACCCGACCGGGCATCACAGCTTAGAGGACTTAGCCGAAGGCGCGGGGGTTAGCTGTTTTCAAATGGTGCGCAGCTTTGCCCGCCTCACCGGTCTGACGCCGCGCGCCTATGTGGTGCAGCGTAGACTGGATTTCGCGCGCACCATGATCCGCCACGGTTCAGAATTGGCCGACGCGGCTATCGCTGCCGGGTTTGCGGACCAGAGCCATTTCCACCGTTCCTTCACGAGCCGCTATGGACTGACGCCGGGCACCTATGCGGCGGCGATGCGCTGACCATCTGCAATATCGTTCAAGATCGACGTGCAGACCTGTTCCATGATCGCATGATCCAAGGAAAGGTGCCCAAATGCAACGAGCCGACATAAATGAGCAAGCGGACGCAATCCGCCCTTGCAATGCGGACGACGTGCCCGCCATCCTGCGGATCATCAATGCCGCAGCTGAAGTTTATCGCGGTGTAATCCCCGCTGATCGCTGGCACGAACCCTATATGCCAACGGAAGAACTTCTTTCCGAAATCGCAGCAGGGGTAGCCTTCGCTGGATATGTCCCGGATGGAGAACTGGTGGGCGTCATGGGCATCCAGCATGTCAAAAACGTCCGCCTGATCCGTCACGCCTATGTCCTGCCCCATTGGCAAGGGCTTGGCGTTGGCTCAAAACTCATCGCCAGCCTTCGCAGCGGCGATGAGCCCCCTGTGCTGATCGGAACTTGGCGGGCAGCAAACTGGGCTATCGGATTCTATCAGCGTCACGGCTTTGCCTTGGTGCCAGACGAGGCGATCGCGCCTTTGCTGAAAACATATTGGAGCATACCCGAGCGGCAGATCGAAACGTCGGTAGTACTGACCTTGCCCGCCTTATCCGTCCGCAGCGCGGTGAAGCTTATCGCCGAAAGTAGCGAGTGAATCGAACGGCAGGTTTTGGCCGGCATAGCGGAAGCCGGGAACGGCAGGAATGTTGTCGACAGTGGCTGCCGCCACTAAACACAGAATGGGCGCAATCACGCGGGATCGGCGATGAGTGCGGTGAGCCTGTCGAGAAGGCCCAACCGCCGCCAGCAGCATCACCCCGCCATCAGAGGAAATCCGCCCTCCATCAATTCCTGAGTGAGCATTTTAGCTGGAGCCGACTGGAAAAACAGAGTCCGGAGCGCTAGCGAAGGAAATGGCACATGTGGCCGTCTGTTCGGTTTGTGAGCGGCAGGTGCAAGCAACTGCTTCATGCGCGAAATCAAGACATCAAGCTATTCGCCAACGAGATTCAATCGTCTGGGGAACAATGTGGGCAAGGGTGCATGTCTGATTTCTCCTTGGCTTGGTTCCGAGCAGCTTCATGAATGCACCGGCCGCGTCGTAGAACGGTCAATGCCATCCCTGATCACCTTGCGCATGGCCTGCCTTGCACCATCGCAGTCGCCTGTTGCGATCGCCGTGGCGATGAGGCGGTGGTCGGCCGCGGAGAGGACAGTTCCGCCAGCCACATCTCCCGGCCAGCTTCTGCGTAACGAAGAAATCAATGAGATTTCAATGAGAGCACCAATTGCGATGAGAAATGGATTGTCCGCGCATGCCGCCACCGCAAGGTGGAAGTCGAGATCGGCGCGGGCAAAGGAGTCTGCTGAGATCTCAGTTTCGGCCATTTTGTCTGCCAGGCTCAAAAGATGGTCGATATCTGTTTCCGACCGCCGTTGCGCGGCTAAAGCTGCCGCTTCCGGTTCCAAAATGAGGCGCATTTCACCCAAATGCTGGATAAATCTGGTGTCGAGCCCAGCCTCTGCTTGCCAAAGCAGAACTTCGGGGTCAAAAAGGTGCCATTCTGACCGCTTTCTCACTCTTGTGCCCACCCGTGCTTTTGCTTCGAGGAGGCCTTTGCTGGTGAGCACTTTCATCGCCTCTCGTATGACGGTTCGTGAGACGCCAAATTCCACCCCTAAATTGGCATCCAGAGGCAGGTTGCTGCCTTCTGGGCGTCCACCCGACAGGATGTCCACGGCAATCTTGCGTGCCACCGAATCGGTGAAAGTTCTCGTCATGCCTTGCGAGCCTGATGGTCCGGCATCAGGATTGCCTCGCTTTCCAGCTTGGCCGTTTCGAGTGTGCTGTCTCTTGGGCGGTGCTGCGGGCGGGGCGTAGCCAAGGGCAAATGCAGCCTCGGCAATGCGGCGGCGCGTTGTTTCAGGGATTTTTTGATCCGCCACTCTATTCAGCACGAATGAAACCGTTGTCTGCGAATAGCCAGATGCAACGGCAATGTCGTTCATCGTCGGCATTCCGCTTCGCCTTCTGCCCATGTCGCGCCTCGCAAACATTCAAAATTGATTTTTAATATTAGTAAATACAAAACGCACGGATGTCAAAAGTCAGATTTCTCGGATTCATCGTCGAGCCACATGCCATTGCGGTGCTCGAAAAGTCGCTTTTCGGATCATTTTTGGTCATGTGTTTGTCAGACAAACCGGTTGACAGCCGAAAAATAGCTTATTAGTATTACTATTGCAGGCTCAATTGCGACGGCAAAAGTGCCACTGTTGAGTCTCTGGATGCGCCCGCTGCTGCAAGCCCGTTATCTTGGGCAGCGAGGCTCGTATCGACGAAAATGCAGAAAACCGCGCTTCACCAAAGGGAGAAATCACATGCACAGTTCATTCAAAATAGCCGCCTCCATGGCTGTTGGGCTCTTATTCACCGCCGCCGCCTTCGCTCCGGTCGACGCCGCAGGAAAGCCCATGCTGGTATTCGTGACCAATGGCTCGTCGGATTTCTGGAAAGCAGCTGCTGCCGGTGTAAAAAAGGCGCAGTCGGAAATGCCTGGGTTCGACATGTCGCTGAAATATCCAGCACAACCCACCGCAGCCGCACAGCAACAATTGCTGGATGATCTCGTTACGGCCGGTGCCAAAGGCATCATGATATCGACCGTCGATCCGAAGACGTCAACGGGAATGCTGAACAAAATTGCTGGCGAGACGGCGCTGTTCACCACAGACAGTGATGCGCCGCAAACCAAGCGCATCGCTTATATCGGCTCATCGAATGTGCAGGCAGGCCTGCAGGCGGCTGAGATTGCGAAAAAGGCCATGCCCAACGGCGGGCAATGCGAGGGCTTCGTGGGTTTGCCCGGGGCCGATAACGCCAAAGAACGGATTGCTGGCTTCAAACAGGGCATCGCGGGATCAAAGATCACCCTGGTTGATGTCCGTGGCGACAACATGGATCAGACTGCGGCCAAGAAGAATGTCGCCGACATTCTCGTGGCCAAGCCAAACATCAACTGCTTTGTTGGAATTTATTCCTACAATACGCCTGAAATCTATGCCGCATTGAAGGACTCCAACGAGCTTGGCAAGGTGACGGTCGTTGGATTTGATGACGATCCGGTAACGCTTGGTGGCGTGAAGCAGGGTGTCATTGCTGGCACAGTCGTTCAGCAACCCTTCAAGTGGGCCTATGAAGGCATGAAGCTCATGGCTGCCTATGCGAAAGGCAACAAGGCAGGCATTCCGGCCAATCATCTGATCATTGTGCCAACGAAGATCATCACCAAGGCCAATGCCGACGCCTATATCGCCAATTTGAAAATGATGATGAAGTAGCCCGCCGTGCTCGCAAACGGTTGAGCTAAGCCCTCCGGAGTTGGCTCTGCCAAAGACGAGTTGGTTCAGAGGCGCGCCGCAAAATGTTGCATCCTTGCTGCGTCAATGTTGAGGTGCCTATGCTGAACACCGAACCTGCGGCCAGATTGGAAACGTCGCCGTTTCTCAGTCTGGCCAATATTCGCAAATCATACCCTGGCGTCGTCGCTCTGAGCGGATTTTCGGCTGATGTTTCGCCTGGCGAGGTGATCGGCCTCATTGGCGAGAACGGTGCTGGCAAGTCCACCCTCATGAAGGTTCTTGGGGGTATAATTGCGCCCGATAGCGGCTCGATCACCATCGATGGCGTATCGCACGATGCGCTGTCGGTCGAAAACAGCATCAGTGCCGGAATCGCCTTCGTGCATCAGGAACTGAGCCTTTTCGAGAATCTGGACGTCGCCGCCAACGTCTTCATCGGGCGGGAACCCAGCCGCTTTGGCTGGCTCAAAATTATCGATCGCGAAAAACAGCGATCCATGGTGACACCCTTCCTCGCGCGTATCGGTGCGAATTTTGCGCCGGATGCCCCGCTGGCGAACCTGTCGCTTGCCCAACGGCAAATGGTGGAAATCGCGAAGGCGCTTGCAATGCGCGCGCGGCTTGTGATTTTTGATGAACCCACCTCAAGTTTGCCACTTTCCGAAACTGAAAAGCTGTTGGCCATTATTGCCGGCCTGAAAGCGGACGGCATGTCCGTGATTTTCATTTCGCACCGGTTGCACGAGATTGAGCGGGCCGCAGATCGGGTTGTGGCGCTGCGGGATGGCAAGCTTGTTGGCAGTCTTGAGCGCAGCGAGATTACCCATGATCGCATGGTGCGACTGATGATAGGTCGCGATCTGGGAGCCCAAACCAGAACTGCTACGTCGCGTCCCGGGAAGGCGGTGCTCAAGGCCCGTAACGTCCGAACCCATGCTTATCCCCAAAGATCCGTGGATATCGATCTCAGGCCGGGTGAGATCCTTGGCCTCGCGGGTCTGGTGGGTGCGGGCCGAACCGAGCTGGCCTGCGCCCTCTTTGGCGTGGACAAAATGCTCGCGGGAGAGATTGAGTTCGATGGAGCGCCCTTAAAGCTCGGCTGCGCAGCCGATGCGGTGAGCAAAGGCATATTTCTCGTGCCGGAAGATCGCAAAGCCAAAGGGCTGTTGCTCGATATGCCCATTGTCGAGAATATCACGCTTCCCGACCTGAAGGCCTATTCCAGCCGCACGATCATGTCAGGTCGACGTGAGGCTCGGGTGGCCGAGCGTCAGAAGTCTGAATTGGATATTCGAGCGCCGAGCGTCACAGTCGCGGCGAAGTCCCTGTCTGGCGGCAACCAGCAAAAAATTGTTCTGGCCAAATGGCTTGCGATGCACCCCAGAGTCATGATCTTCGATGAACCAACCCGCGGTGTCGATGTTGGTGCCAAGGCAGAGATATACTGGCTGATGCGACGTCTGGCGGGTAGTGGTGTCGCTATCTTGATGATATCTAGCGACATGGAAGAGGTCATTGGCGTTTCGGATCGTATCGCGGTCATGTGTGAAGGCGCCATTGTCGGGATACTCGATCACAAAGATTTCAGCGAAGAAAATGTGTTGCTGCTCGCAGTAGGTGCCGACATAAAGACTAGGACACAATCATGAACAAAAAAGATTTTGGTCTCCTTGTTCTCATCCTTGCCGTGGGGGCTGTCGTAGCTGCGCTGAATCCACGGTTTCTGCTGCCGATCAATATTTCCAATACATCCAATCTCGTGGGCCTGTTCGGGCTTTCCGCCATCGGGCAGGCCTTTGTCATCATCACAGGGGGGATTGAACTGTCAGTTGGTTCAATGATCGCCCTCGTCGGCGTGCTCTTTGTGGACTTCATCGCAACACGCGGCGTGCCCTGGCCGGTCGCACTTGTATTGATGCTGATCCTCGGCGTTCTTGTCGGGCTGGCCCACGGCCTCTTGATCACCAAATTGAAACTGCAACCATTTGTTGTCACACTCTGTGGCCTGCTGATTTATCGGGGCATCGCCCGGTTTTACACACAGGACGCCACCGCAGGCTTTGGCTTCGGGCAGGACTTTCCATTGCTGGAGCAACTGACCACGGGTAAATTTTACGGCATTCCGGCTTCGGTGATCGCCTTGACGGTTGTCGCCACGATCATGTGGGTGGTGCTGCATCGTTCCGTCTTCGGGCGCTATCTTTACGCGGTCGGCAAGAACGAGGAGGCAGCGCGCTATTCTGGTATCCGCTCCGATCGGATCGTGATCTGGTCTTATGTGATCTGCCAAGTTCTGACGGTGTTATCGGCCATATTCTTCGCCATGTATACGCGATCCATCGCCCCTGCCTCGCACGGCAATTTTTACGAACTCTATGCCATTGCAGCGGCGGTGCTCGGTGGCTTCTCACTCAAGGGTGGCGAAGGCTCGCTGATCGGTGTCATCCTTGGGGTTGTCCTGCTGCAAGAACTGCAAAATCTTGTTAATTTACTTGGCATCCCGTCATCGCTCAATTTCGCGGTGATGGGCGGGGTTATCCTGGTCGGCGTCACTTTGGATCAGCAATGGGGTCAGTTTCGGGAACGACGTCTCACTAAACAGGCGGCGCAGGCCATGGGGTCAACGGATCGTAATAGCGTGGCAGCACCCGGTGAAGTCAGGTAAAATTCCCTCTTGTGCGAAATGCGCATGGACGTGCGCGGCGCCACTCTGCGATGAAACAGGGCTATGGCTGGCACCTGCGGACAGGCCTGTATGATTGTGTCTGTGCTAGGCGTGGAGCGGCGCCAAAAGGCTTGAAGCTTGAAGTGCCGTTGGGCATTGCCGATGATGAGCTGGCTTTAACAGCGTTTGAAGCATGAGGAGATGAGGATGCAAATGCCGCTTGTTCGGCCCTACAGGGGGGTGTTTCCCGTCGCGCCGACAGTTTTCGATGCGGCGGGGGCGCTTGATCTTGCAGGTCAGCGCCGCTGTCTTGATTTCAT
>JAJZGX010000018.1 GCA_021804825.1 Pseudomonadota bacterium
TCGGGCCTTTTGCCGAGGCCTTTGGCGGGCCGCCGGCCGGGGCGGCAGGAGCCAGACCATGAGACTAGGGATGATCGGCCAAGGCGCGATTGCCCGCATTGCGCTTGAAACTCTGCGCAAATGCCAGACCGCCAAAGCCGACGAGGTGATTATTCTGACGCGGGAAGGCGCGTCAGACCTGAAACTTCAGGATTGCAGCACACGCAGCGTCGACAGGCTTGAAGCGCTGATCGATGCCAGACCGCAGCTGGTATGCGAGGCTGCGGGCCATGAAGCCGTGCGCGCCTACGGTGTCGCGGTGCTGAATGCGGGCATAGATTTTATCATCACCTCCATTGGCGCTCTTGCTGATGACGATCTGCACGAGCGCTTGAAAGCCAGCGCTGCCAGCACGGGTGCGCGGCTGCTGCTGGCAACAGGGGCCATCGGTGGGCTCGATATTCTCGCTGCGGCCAAACTCTCCGGCCTGACCAGCGTCACCTATACCGCACGCAAACCTCCAAGCGCGTGGGGCCTTGTGAACCAAAGCTGCGCCGAGGCCGTGGCGCTCTATGACGGCCCTGCTCGCGGCGCAGTGACAGCTTTCCCCAAAAACGCCAATGTCGCCGCCGCCATAGCGCTGGCCGGTATCGGCTTCGAGGCGACGAGGGTGCGGTTGCTGGCCGATCCCGGCATCGCCCGCAACATCCATGAAATTCAGATCGCCTCCGCCGCCGCCGATGTGCGCATTGAAATTGCCGGTCACGCAGCGCCTGATAATCCAAAGACGTCGCTCACCACTGGTTTCAGCCTCGCAAGAGCCATTCTTGACCATCACGAGCGTCCTTCATGACGGCCCGGCGGGCCATCACCGCCGCCGCTGTGCGCGCTGCGCTGGGCGCGCCATTCCAGCATGGCGCGGCGCTAGATTTTCGCCACTGCGACGTGGTTGATCGTCTCGATCTCTCAGGGCTCGTGCTGCCGGGTTGTGATTTCAGCGGCGCGCGGTTCTTCGCGGAAGTTTCCGCACGCAGCGCGGTCTTCAAGGGCCTGGCCTGGTTCCGCCACGCCCAGTTTGCGGCAAGTCTCGATTCTGCCGGGGCGCTTTTTGAAAGCGATGGTCGTTTCGATGATGCCGGCATCACCGGCATGGCCGATTTTTCGCGTGTCGAGTGTCGCGGCGTGCTGATGCTGGATCGCGCGCGATGTCTCGGCGATCTGGCCCTTGTCGACAGCCGCATCTTCGGAAATCTGTCGATGGCAGACATGCGTCTCGGCGGGCGGGCAGACTTCTCAAACCTGACCTGTTTTGGTGGGGTGTGGCAGGCGGGCGCGCAATTTGCCGAAAGGCCGCAGCAAGCCGGTGCCGAGATTTTTGGCCGCGCGCTCATGATGTGACGACGCAGGCATGAGCGTGCCCGGCCCGATGCTTGCGGTAGACCATGACATCGGCTAGCCCATTGAGCCATGGCAAATGATCAATCCAGCGGCGAATCGGGCGCCATCGATAGCGTCAACCTGCGCGATGCGCTGGAAGAGCGCTATCTCGCCTATGCGCTTTCCACCATCATGGGCCGCGCTTTGCCCGATGCCCGCGATGGCCTGAAGCCGGTGCACCGGCGCATTCTCTATTCCATGCACATTCTGCGGCTCGATCCTGCCTCCGCCTTCAAGAAATGCGCTAAAATCGTTGGCGACGTGATGGGTGATTTTCACCCGCATGGCGATCAGGCGATCTACGAGGCGCTGGTGCGTCTCGCGCAAGATTTCTCCTCGCGCTATCCGCTGGTCGACGGCCAGGGCAATTTCGGTAACATCGACGGCGATTCTGCCGCCGCCTACCGCTATACCGAAGCGCGTCTCACCGCAGTCGCGCAATTGCTGATGGAAGGCATTGATGAAGACGCGATTGATTTTCGTGACAACTATTCAGCCGAAAAACAGGAACCGGTGGTGCTGCCGGCCGCCTTTCCAAATATGCTGGCCAATGGCGCGCAAGGTATCGCGGTTGGCATGGCGACCTCGATTCCACCGCATAATCTCGCCGAACTCTGCGATGCCGCACTTTATCTCATCGGCCATCGCGATGCGACACCCGCCCAATTGCTCGAATTCGTGCCGGGGCCGGATTTTCCGACAGGCGGGATTATTGTCGAACCGCGTGCTTCCATCGCGCAGACCTACGAGACCGGCAAAGGCTCGATAAGGCTACGGGCGCGCTGGAGTGTCGAGGATCTGGGCCGCGGTACCTGGGTGGTGGTCATCACCGAAATTCCTTACATGGTGCCCAAGGCCCGGCTGCTGGAAAAACTCGGCGAACTGGTCAATGAGCGCAAATTGCCGCTGGTTGGCGACATACGCGATGAATCAACCGAAGACATTCGCCTGATCATTGAGCCACGCGCCCGCAATGTCGATGCCCTCGTCATGATGGAGGCGCTGTTTCGCAGCACCGATCTCGAAACGCGGTTCGCCGTCAACATGAACGTGCTGGTGGATGGCGTGGTGCCGCGCGTTGTCTCGCTCGGCGAGGCTTTGCGCCAATGGCTCGACCATCGCCGCAATGTGCTGGTGCGGCGCTCGCGGTTCCGGCTGGCGGAGATCGCCCGCAGGCTGGAAATGCTGGCCGGGATGCTGATCGTCTTCCTCAATCTCGATGAAGTGATCCGCATCATCCGGGAAGAAGATGAGCCCAAGCAGGTGTTGATCGCCACATTTGCGCTGACCGAGGCGCAGGTCAATTACATCCTCGATACCAGGCTGCGGGCCTTGCGCCGTCTCGAGGAAATGCAACTGCGCCAAGAGCATGAAGACTTGGTCAAGGAGCAGGCGGCCATCGAAACGCTGCTCGGCGACGAGGCCGTGCAATGGCGGGTGATCAGCGCCGACATTCGCGATGTGCGCAAGAAATATGGGCCGGAGACCAAAATCGGCAAGCGCCGCACCAGCTTTGCCGATGCTCCCTCAGCCAGCGCCGAAATCATGGTGGAATCACTGGTCGAACGCGAGCCGATCACCGTTGTGATCACCGCCAAAGGCTGGATTCGGGCGCTGAAGGGTCACGTCGCGGACACGTCAAACCTCGCCTTCAAGGGCGATGATGCGCTGAAAATCTCGTTTTTGACCGAGACCACCGCCAAGGTGCTGGTGCTCGCCACCAACGGCAAGGTCTTCACCCTCGATGCTGCCAAAATTCCCGGCGGGCGTGGCCATGGCGAGCCTTTGCGCCTGATGGCCGACATCGACGAGGGCGCCGATATTCTGACCGCGCTGCCCTACAAGGCTGGCGTCAAGATGTTGATGGTGTCTTCGGACGCGCGCGGCTTTGTCGTCTCGCAAGATGAGCTTTTGTCCTCGACCCGCAAAGGCAAGGCGGTGCTGGTGACGGACGCCAAGGCAAGCGCGTTGCTGCTGGTTCCGGCCATGGGTGACCATGCCGCCCTGATGGGCGAAAACCGGAAATTGCTGGTATTTCCGCTATCGCAGATTGCTGAAATGACCCGCGGCAAGGGTGTGCGCCTGCAACGCTACCGCGATGGCAACCTTTCGGACGCCAAAGTGTTCAACCTTGCTGACGGCCTTACCTGGACCGACAGTTCCGCACGCACCTGGACGGTGAGTGCCATCGATCTCAAAGAATGGATCGGCAATCGCGGCGAGGCTGGACGCTTGCCGCCCAAGGGCTTTCCCAAGAACAACAAGTTTGCGGGATAGCGGTTTCGCGGCGCTGCGACAGTCGGGCTCTCAGGGCAAAAATGCGGCGCTCTCACGGCTCAGAAAATCCATGAGCCGTGCGGCCGGGGGCAGCATGTGGCGATCGGCACGGCGCACCACGAACCATTCGCGCAAAAGCGGCAAGCCGTCGACAGGCAAGGCCCGCAGCCTTCCTTGCTGAATTTCGCTGGCAACCGTGTGGCCGGAGATGAAAGCAATGCCCAGACCGGCCATGACCGCCTGTTTGATCGTCTCGTTGCTGTCGAGTTCCATGCCAAAGCGCGGTGCAATCTGCGCGTCTTCAAACAACCGCTCCATCAGCAGGCGCGTGCCGGAACCTGGCTCCCGCGTGATGAAAATCTCGCCCGCGAGATCAGCCAGGCGCAAGCGTTGCCGTGCCGCCATGGCATGATCAGGCGCCGCGATGATCACATGCGGATGTGGCCCGATCCGGCATTTTTCGAGATCGATATCTTCCAGCGGCCGCCCGGTGATGGCAATATCGAGGGAGAAATCGCGCAACGCCGTCATGATTTCCGCGCGGTTGCCGATTTGCAGCTTGAGTTCGATGCCGGGGTTGGCGCGCGAAAAAGCACCCATCACCGCGGGCACGAAATATTTCGACGTCGAAACCGCTCCAACAGCGACGCGACCCCCTGTCGCACCCTTCATTGTTTCGAGCGCGGTCATGCAATCCGACAAGGCAAGATTGAATCGCCCATGCAGGTCCAGAAGCTCACGCCCGGCCTCGGTGGCGACAAAGCCATCCGGCGTGCGTTGCAGGATCGGCATAACCGCTAGATCCTGCAAGTTCTGCAATTGCAACGAGATAGCTGGCTGGGTGACACCAAGTTCCTGCGCTGCCGCCGTCAGGCTGCCGGTCTTGATGGTCGCGGCAAAGGCCCGCAATTGCCGGAGCGTGATGTTTTTCAGATGCGAGGACATATCAGAAATTCTTTCGCTGATCGTCAGATTTTGCAATTTTACTTATTCTGCCAACTCAGTCAAACCATGTGTAAATAATGATGCTGGCTCAAACGGCCGGTGCGGGTTGGGGGAAGCCTATGTCCATGACGCTGGAAGAGGTGCTGGCCAAAACGGCGACGGGCGAGCGCGCCGCGCTGGCATCGCTGATCTTGGCGATAGCCGGGGCCACCCGCGACATTGCCGGGCTGATCGCCATGGGCGCGCTGGCGGGCGCCATGGGGGCCAGTCTCGGGCAGAATGCCGATGGTGACACCCAAAAGGAGCTCGATGTCCGAGCTCAGGCTCTGATGATGCAGGCCATGATTGGCGGGCAGGTGGCGGCGGTTGCCTCGGAGGAACTGGACGATTGGCAAGTGCTCGACCAAGCGGGGGCTTATGCGGTCGCCTTCGACCCGCTCGATGGTTCTTCCAACATTGACACCAACATTTCAATCGGCACGATTTTCTCGATCCTTCCGGCAAAGGGAGCTGAAAACCCCTTCACCGCGGCGGGTTCGGAGCAGCTTGCTGCTGGCTTTGCCGTCTATGGCCCGCAAACCCTGCTGGTGCTGACGCTCGGCGCCGGGGTCGATATTTTCACGCTCGATCCCCGCGATGGCGCCTGGCGTCGGACGCGGGCGGGCGTGCAGATTGCCCCCACAGCGAATGAATATGCCGTCAACGCCTCGAATTATCGCCATTGGAATGAACCGGTGCGCACCTTCGTGGATGATTGCGTCAGCGGAACCGAAGGGCCGCGCGAGAAGAATTTCAACATGCGCTGGATTGGGTCGCTTGTGGCCGAGGCGTTCAGAATTTTGACGCGCGGCGGCGTTTTTCTTTACCCCGGCGACATCCGCGCGGGCTATCGCGACGGGCGCCTGCGGTTGCTTTACGAAGCGCACCCCATTGCCTTCATAGTTGAACAAGCGGGCGGCCTTGCGTCCAGCGGTGACACCCGCATTCTCGAAATGCGCGCCACCACATTGCACCAGCGCGTGCCCTTGTTTTTCGGGTCTCGTGAAAAAGTCGCGCTGATCGAACGGCTGCACCGCAGCCAGCGCAGCGATACCGCACCCTCTCCCCTGTTCGGCCAGCGTGGCCTGTTTCGCGTTTAGGATAGCATCATGTCCGTCAAACACCCGATCATTTCCATCACAGGGTCTTCCGGGGCTGGCACAACCTCGGTGAAGAAGACCTTCGAGCAGATATTCCGGCGCGAGTCGGTCAATGCGGTTTACGTCGAAGGTGATAGTTTCCACAAATATGATCGCATGGAAATGCGCACTAAAATGGCCGAAGAAGCCAAATTAGGAAATAAGCATTTCAGCCATTTTTCACCTGAAACCAACTTGCTCGAAAAACTTGAAGCAACATTCAAGTCCTATAGCGAAACCGGCAATGGCGATATTCGTTATTATATCCATGATTCAGTAGATGAAGAAGCTCATGGTTACAAGGCTGGCACTTTCACACCTTGGAAGTCGATCCCCGAAAAAACAGATTTGCTGTTCTATGAAGGCCTGCATGGCGCAGTTGTCACGGGCGACATCAATGTCGCGCGCTATGCCGACTTGAAGATCGGCGTCGTGCCGGTCATCAATCTCGAATGGATCCAGAAATTGCATCGTGATCGTTCGACGCGGGGATATTCAACTGAAGCCGTCACGGATACGATTTTGCGGCGCATGCCGGACTACGTCAATTACATCGTGCCGCAATTCACCCAGACCGACATCAATTTTCAGCGCGTGCCGACGGTCGATACCTCAAACCCGTTTGTGGCGCGGTGGATTCCAACCCCCGATGAATCGATGGTGGTGATCCGGTTCAGGAGTCCGCGCGGCATCGATTTTCCCTACCTGCTGTCGATGATCCCCGGAAGCTTCATGTCGCGCGCCAATTCCATTGTCATCCACGGTGCGAAGCTCGACCTCGCGATGCAACTCATCCTCACCCCGATGATCATGCAACTCATTGACCGCAAACGGCGCGCCTGAAGCGCCACCACTTTCTGGGAGCAAATTATGGCCCGTATTACCCTGCGTCAGCTTCTCGACCATGCGGCCGAGCACAGCTATGGCGTTCCCGCCTTCAATATCAACAATATGGAACAGGGTCTGGCGATCCTCGAGGCGGCCCAGGCCACGGACAGCCCGGTGATCATCCAGGCGTCGCGTGGCGCGCGCACCTATGCCAATGACATCATGCTCGCCAAGATGATGGAAGCGCTGGAGCAGATTTACCCGGGCATTCCGCTGTGCATCCACCAGGATCACGGCAATAATGTCGCCACCTGTCTTTCCGCCATCCAGCATGGCTTCACTTCGGTGATGATGGACGGTTCGTTGCGCGAGGACGCCAAGACCCCTGCAGATTACGAATATAATGTGGGGATCACCCGTGAAGTTGCCCGTCTTGCCCATATGGTCGGGGCGTCTGTCGAAGGCGAACTCGGTTGCCTCGGGTCGCTCGAAACCGGGCATGGCGAGGCCGAGGACGGCCATGGCTTCGAGGGCAAGCTCGATCGCTCGATGCTGCTGACGGATCCGGAAGAAGCGGCGCGCTTCGTTGCTGACACCAAGGTCGATGCTTTGGCGGTTGCCATCGGCACTTCACATGGCGCCTACAAATTCACCCGCAAGCCAACCGGCGATGTTTTGGCCATGGATGTGATCGAGAAAATCCACGCCCGTCTGCCCAATACCCATATCGTCATGCACGGCTCATCCTCGGTGCCCGAGGAATGGCAGCATGTCTTCAACGCCCATGGCGGCGCGATGAAAGAGACCTATGGCGTGCCGGTGGAAGAAATCGTGCGCGGCATAAAGTTCGGCGTCCGCAAGGTCAATATTGATACTGATCTGCGCCTCGCCGCGACGGCTGAGTTCCGTCGCATCGGTGCCACCAACAAGGCCGAATTCGATCCGCGCAAGTTCCTGAAGCCTGCCATGGATGCCATGGCCAAGGTTTGTCGCGAGCGCTTCGAGGCTTTCGGCACGGCTGGCAATGCCAGCAAGATCAAGGTCATGCCGATTGCCGACATGGCCAAGCGCTACCGCAATGGATCTCTCGATCCCCAAGTCGCGGCCACCAAAGCAGCCTGAACCCAAGGAGTGAAGCCATGAATGAACATGCCAAAATGGACACAGCCGCCAAGGCGGTGACCGGCAAGGATCGTTATAAATCCGGTGTGATGGAATATCGTCGCATGGGCTACTGGGTTGCCGATTACGTGCCCAAGGACACCGATATCATCGCCATGTTCCGGATCACGCCGCAAGACGGTGTTGACCCCGTTGAAGCCGCGGCGGCCGTGGCTGGTGAAAGCTCGACAGCAACCTGGACCGTGGTCTGGACGGACCGCCTCACCGCCAGCGAGAAATACCGCGCCAAGGCCTACCGCGTCGATCCGGTGCCCAATGCGCCCGGCCAGTATTTCGCCTATATTGCCTATGATCTCGATCTGTTCGAGCCGGGCTCGATTTCCAATCTGACCGCCTCGATCATCGGCAATGTCTTTGGCTTCAAGCCGCTGAAATCATTGCGCCTTGAGGACATGCGCTTTCCAGTCGCCTATGTGAAGACCTTCCAGGGCCCGGCGACCGGCATTGTGGTTGAGCGCGAGCGCCTCGACAAATTCGGTCGCCCGCTGCTGGGCGCGACCGTCAAGCCGAAGCTTGGACTTTCGGGCCGCAACTATGGCCGCGTGGTCTATGAAGCGCTGAAGGGTGGCCTCGATTTCACCAAGGACGATGAGAACATCAATTCGCAGCCGTTCATGCATTGGCGCGAGCGCTTCCTCTATTGCATGGAGGCGGTCAACCGCGCGCAAGCCGCGACCGGCGAGATCAAGGGCACCTATCTCAATATCACCGCCGCCACCATGGAGGACATGTATGAGCGTGCGGAATTTGCCAAGGAACTCGGCTCGACCATCGTGATGATCGACCTTGTGATCGGCTATACGGCGATCCAGTCCATGGCGAAATGGGCGCGCCGCAACGACATGATCCTGCATCTGCATCGTGCCGGTCATGGCAGCTATACCCGCCAGAAAACGCACGGCATTTCGTTCCGTGTCATTGCCAAGTGGATGCGCCTCGCCGGTGTCGATCACATTCATGCTGGTACGGTCGTCGGCAAGCTCGAAGGTGACCCAAACCAGACACGCGGTTATTACGACATTTGCCGCGAGGATTATAATCCTCTCAACCTTCAGCATGGCATATTCTTCGACCAGCATTGGGCCTCGCTGAACAAGCTGATGCCCGTGGCTTCGGGCGGCATTCATGCCGGTCAGATGCACCAGCTGATCCATTATCTTGGCGAAGATTGCGTGCTGCAATTTGGCGGCGGCACCATCGGCCATCCGCAGGGCATTCAAGCCGGGGCCACCGCCAACCGTGTCGCGCTCGAAGCCATGATCCTGGCGCGCAACGAGGGCCGCGATTACCTCGCCGAGGGGCCGAAAATTCTGGCTGATGCGGCCAAGACCTGTCTGCCGCTGCGTCAGGCGCTCGACACCTGGAAAGACGTCACCTTCGATTATGCCTCAACCGATGCGCCCGATTTCGTGCCGTCCGTTTCTGTCTCGAATTAAGGAGTGCAACCCATGCGCATCACTCAAGGCGCCTTTTCGTTTCTGCCCGACCTCACCGACAAGCAGATTCAGGCTCAGGTTCAATATTGTCTCGACAAAGGCTGGGCGGTGAACTTCGAATATACCGATGATCCGCACCCTCGCAACGTCTATTGGGAAATGTGGGGCATGCCCATGTTCGACCTCAAGGACGCCAAGGGTGCGATGATGGAACTGGCCGAATGCCGCAAGCAGCATGGTGATGTTTACATCCGTTTGTCGGCTTTCGACTCCAGCCACGGCTGGGAATCGGTGCGCCTGTCTTTCATCGTCAATCGGCCCGCCCATGAGCACGGCTTCAAATTGGCGCGCTCGGAAAAGAGCGGGCGCAGGATCGGCTATACCACGACGTCATACGCGACCCGCGAGCCGGAAGGCCAGCGTTACAAATAGTTTCAAGAGATTGGCTACCGGGCGTCCTCCCTCTCCGCCCGGTAGCCAGCCAGAACGGATGTTTTGCCATGACAGCTGCGGAGCCATCCATAAAGTCCGTGCGATTGCGCGATGAGATCGAAGGGTCGGGCATCAATGAAGTGCTCGAACAACTCGATCGCGAATTGATCGGGCTGAAGCCGGTCAAAACCCGCATCCGCGAGATTGCATCATTGCTTCTGGTCGAGCGCGTGCGCCAGAAACTGGGTCTCACCGGCGAGGTGCCGACCCTGCACATGTCCTTTACCGGCAATCCTGGCACCGGAAAGACGACGGTTGCCATGCGCATGGCCGACATTCTGCACCGGCTGGGATTTGTCCGCCGCGGACAACTCATTTCGGTGACGCGTGACGATCTCGTCGGCCAATATATTGGCCATACGGCGCCCAAAACCAAGGAGGTGCTGAAGCGCGCCATGGGCGGCGTGCTGTTCATCGACGAGGCCTATTATCTCTACCGGCCGGAAAACGAACGCGACTATGGTCAGGAGGCCATCGAGATCCTGTTGCAGGTGATGGAAAACCAGCGCGAGGATCTGGTGGTGATTCTGGCCGGTTATGCCGGGCGCATGGAAACATTCTTCACCTCGAATCCGGGCTTTCGTTCGCGCATCGCCCATCACATCGATTTCCCCGATTACGGCGAAGATGAATTGGCGGAAATTGCCCAGCTGATGCTGCAGCAGCAAAATTACAGCTTCAGCCCCGAAGCTGCCAAGGCTTTCGAGCGCTATATTGCCCTTCGACGCCAGCAGCCGCTGTTTTCCAATGCCCGCTCCATCCGCAATGCACTGGACCGGGCGCGGCTACGCCAGGCCAACCGGCTGGTCGCCGACCTTGACCGCGCGCTCACCGCCAAGGATATCATGACACTCGAGCCGGCAGATATTCTGGCGAGCCGCGTTTTCACTCAAGGCACACCCGATCATGGCCCATAATCCGAACGAAATCCTCATTGCTCCCTCCATTCTGTCGGCGGATTTTGCCAGACTTGGGGCGGAAGTGCGCGCCATTGATGAAATGGGCGCTGACTGGATTCATGTTGATGTGATGGATGGGCATTTCGTGCCCAACATCACCATTGGCCCCGATGTCGTGAAGGCCCTGCGTCCACACACCAAAAAGGTGTTTGATGTCCACCTGATGATCGCCCCGGCCGACCCCTATATCGAGGCCTTTGCCAAGGCCGGTTCCGATTATATCACGGTGCACGCCGAGGCTGGCCCGCATATCCACCGCTCCATGCAGATGATCCGTGGCCTCGGCAAAAAGGCCGGTGTCACGATAACGCCGGGAACCCATGAATCAGCGCTGGAATATCTGCTCGATTCGATTGATCTGATTCTGGTGATGACCGTCAACCCCGGCTTTGGCGGGCAGGCCTTCATTCATTCGCAGGTCGAGAAAATAAAGCGCATCCGCGCCATGATCGGCAAGCGCCCGATCCGGCTGGAAGTGGATGGTGGCGTCAACCCCGAAACTGCGGCGCTGGTGGCCGCCGCTGGTGCCGATACACTGGTTGCCGGTTCTGCGGTCTTCAAGGGCGGTACGCCCGATCATTACAAGGCCAACATCGCCGCCATCCGCAGCGCTGCCGAGCGCGCCCGTGCGAAATGAGCTTGCAAGCTCTGATTTTTGATGTCGATGGCACGCTCGCCGAAACCGAAGAGCTGCATCGCGCAGCCTTCAACGCCGCCTTCGCCGAAGCGGGTTTGAACTGGCAGTGGGACGTGCCGCTCTATGGGGCGCTGTTGAAGGTCACAGGCGGCAAGGAAAGGCTGCGCCATTACGCGGCGCTTCAGGGTCAACATCTCGAACCCGATCTTGTGGACGCGCTCCATGCCGCGAAAAACCGGCATTATGGCACCATGATGCGGCAGGGTGGTGCGTGTCTGCGTCCGGGTGTCGCCGAACTGATCGAACAAGCCAAAGCGGCGGGCCATCGTCTGGCGATTGCCACCACCACCTCGCGCGTCAATGTCGAAGTGCTGATCGACGCAACATGGGGCAAGGCCGGATTGGCGCTTTTTTCGACCATCATTGCTGGTGAAGATGTCGCCAGGAAAAAGCCGGCGCCTGACGCTTACAGCAAAGCCCTCGCCGCATTGCAGGTGCCCGGCAGTGCCTGCCTCGCCTTTGAGGATTCGCACAACGGCCTGCAAGCGGCACTGGCAGCCGACATAGCCACAATTGTCACGCCGGGACTTTATACCGCGGGCGAGGATTTTGCCGGTGCCGCAGCGATATTGCCGGATCTGACGGGCTTTAAGCTGGCGCCTTATCGCGATTGATACTCTGTGCGGCGCGGTCATCGGTCGCCACACCAGCAGCTTGCCAGGGCCATGGCGTGAGCGCGCCAGCCCCCGCCCGCATCTGAATTGGCAATTGCATTGCGGCTGGTTTGGCTTTATGCGAAGAAGTGTTTTGAGCCGTCCCGCCGGGGCGGCTTTTCGTATTGATCTATGTCCCCCAGAACTACTTGGAGAAAGCCTGAACCCCATGTCACAGCCTGTCGTCAGTCATCTGTTGCCGACCTACAACCGCGCACCCATCGCCTTTGAGCGGGGGGAGGGTGCTTGGCTTGAGGCAACCAATGGCGAGCGATATCTGGATTTTGGCGCTGGCGTGGCCGTAACGTCGCTTGGCCATGCGCATCCGGCGCTGGTCAAGGCGCTCACCGAGCAGGCGCAAAAGGTCTGGCACAATTCCAACCTGTATCAGTCGCCGCTGGGCGAGCGGCTGGCGGCAAAACTCTGCGAAAGCACCTTTGCCGATGTGGTGTTTTTCGGGAATTCCGGGGCCGAGGCGCTGGAATGCGCCATGAAAATGGCACGCAAATATCACGCTGCCAAAGGCCAGCCCGAACGTTTCCGCATCATCACCTTTGAAGGCGCGTTCCATGGCCGCACCATGGCCAACCTGTCCGCCCAGAAGAAATATCTGGAAGGCTTCGGCCCGCCGCTTGAAGGCTTTGATCAGGTGCCGTTCGGTGACCATAAAGCGCTGGAGGCGGCGATCACCCCCGCCACAGCGGCCATTTTGATCGAGCCGATCCAAGGCGAAGGCGGCATCCGCGTGGTCCCGGCGCAATGCCTGCGGGGTTTGCGCGCGCTTTGCGACAAGCACGGCCTGCTGTTGATCTATGATGAAGTGCAGACCGGCGTTGGCCGCACCGGGCGGTTGTTCGCGCATCAGGGCCAAGGTGCCGATCCCGACATCATGGCGGTGGCCAAGGGGCTTGGCGGCGGCTTTCCCATGGGCGCATGTCTTGCCACGAAGGCGGCGGCAGCGGGCATGGTGGCGGGCACGCATGGCTCGACTTTCGGCGGCAATGCTCTGGCCATGGCCTGCGGCAATGCGGTGATGGATGAGGTGGACAACCCGGCTTTCCTCGAACATGTCCGCAAAGTCGCGCTGAACTTGCGCCAGAAGCTGGCGGCTTTGCATGACTTGCACCCCGGTATCGTCGACGAAGTGCGTGGTGAGGGCCTGATGCTGGGCCTGCGCCTCAAGGTGCCCGTCGCCGAGATGGTCGAGGCGGCGCGCGCGCAAAATCTGCTGGTGATTGCCGCAGGCGACAATGTCCTGCGTCTGGTGCCGCCCCTGATCATTTCCGATGCCGACGCCGCCGAGGCGGTGGCGCGGCTCGATCGTGCAGCCGCTGCGCTGGAGCTTGCGCATCAAGGGGAGAGCGCATCATGAGTGGCGCACCTGTGAGACATTTCCTCGATCTCGGCGACATTTCGGCGACGCAACTGCGCTCTGTGCTCGACATTGCCACCACGCTCAAACAGGAGCGCCAGGCGGCGCGCAGCGGCAAGGCCGGCGCGGTGCCGACACGCCCGCTGCGCGACAAGGTGCTGGCCATGATTTTTGACCGGCCCTCGACCCGCACGCGCGTCTCCTTCGATGTCGGCATGCGTGAACTGGGTGGCGAAACCATCATGCTGACCGGCGACGAGATGCAGCTTGGTCGCGGTGAAACCATTGCCGACACGGCACGGGTGCTGTCGCGTTATGTCGATGCCATCATGATCCGCACGCTCGCGCATGGCGATCTTGTGGAACTGGCTCACAATGCCAGCGTGCCGGTGATCAACGGCCTCACCAAGCGTACGCATCCTTGTCAGGTGATGGCGGATGTCATGACCTTCGAGGAACACCGCGGCCCCATCAAGGGGCGCACGCTCGCCTGGACCGGCGATTTCAACAATGTCCTGACCAGCTTCATCCACGCCGCAGAGAAATTTGATTTCACGCTGAACATCGCGACACCACAGGAATTGTCGCCCCCCGCTGGCGTGCTCGCCGAGGCGCGCCAGCGCGGCGCGCGGGTTGTGGCCGTGCATAACCCTTTCGAGGCAGTGGCGGGTGCCGATGCCGTGATTTCCGATTGCTGGGTCTCGATGGGTGACGAAGATGCCGGGCGCCGCCACAATCTGCTGGCGCCGTTTCAGGTCAATGCGCGTCTCATGGGGGCTGCCAAACGTGACGCCATCTTCATGCATTGCTTGCCGGCGCACCGCGGTGAAGAGGTCACCGATGACGTCATTGATGGGCCGCAATCAGTCGTATTCGACGAAGCCGAAAACCGGCTGCACGCCCAAAAGGGCGTTTTGGCATGGTGCTTTGGGGCCACGGGCGCATGAATCCGGCCGCCGACAGGCCGGAGCGCCTGATATCCGATGCGCCGGTTGACGACAGCGCGCTGCCCTTTGCCGTTGAGCCGCTCGACGTGCGTGGACGCCTCGTGCGCCTCGGCCCGGCTCTGGATGCCATTCTGGCCCGCCATGCCTATCCCGAACCCGTGTCGCGTCTGCTCGCCGAGGCCGCGGTGCTGACGACCATGCTCGGTACCGCCCTGAAATCCAAGGGTCGCCTGCAATTGCAGACACGCAGTGACGGCCCCGTGCAGATGCTTGTGGTGGATTTCGATGCGCCCGACCGGCTGCGGGCCTATGCACAATTTGATGCGTCCCGGCTGGCTGCGCAGGATGACACATCCGGCGCGGCCCTGCTGGGACATGGCCATCTGGCGCTTACAATCGATCATGGTGGCGCTGCATCGCGCTGGCAAGGCGTGGTCGCGCTCGATGGTCAGGGTCTGAGCGCCGCCGCGCATCATTATTTTGCGCAGAGCGAGCAGATCCCGACCTTTGTGAAAATGGCCGTTGCCGAGTTGTTGACCGCCGAAGGCCGTCAATGGCGGGCCGGCGGCTTGATGGTCCAGCACCTGCCTTCGCACCCGACGCGGACTGCTGATCTCGATCCCGGTGATGCGCCACTCGGTTTCATCGCCGATGTAGCCGACGAAAACGAGCCGTGGAACGAGGCGCTGGCGCTGGCGGGCACGGTCGGCGATGATGAACTGGTCGAACCTGACCTTTCCGGCGAGCGTCTGCTGTATCGCTTGTTTCACGAGCGTGGCGTCAAGGTTTTCCCGGCCCAGAGCGTGCGCGATCAATGTCGGTGCTCGCAGGAAGGCGTCGAATCCATGCTGCGTGGCTTCAGCGCCAAAGAGCGTGCCGAGATGGTCAATGCGGACGGTCGCATCGATGTGACCTGCGCCTTTTGTTCAACATTGCGGATCTTTGATCCTGCAGATTTTGCCTGATGGTGCGCCATTAGGCGTACAAACTGCTTCTATAGGGCCTAAATACTTGCCCGACGCGGCGCGGGCTTTTAAGGTTGCATCCTTCTTTGACATCAGGATGTGATCATGGTCGACGACGTGAACAAAGCTGCCCCCGCCGCGCCCGCAAAACGTGCGGCCGTCACCGATCAGGAGGCGCTGCTGTTCCATTCGCGCGGGCGACCTGGCAAGCTGGAAATCGTTCCCACCAAGCCGATGGCAACACAGCGGGATCTGTCGCTGGCCTATTCGCCGGGTGTGGCTGTGCCTGTGCTGGCTATCGCCGCCGACAAGAGCCGCGCCTATGATTACACGGTGCGCGGCAATATGGTCGCCGTCATCACCAATGGCACGGCAATTCTGGGCCTTGGCAATTTGGGGGCTCTGGCCGCCAAACCGGTGATGGAAGGTAAGGCAGTCCTGTTCAAGCGCTTCGCCGATATTGATTCAATCGATCTGGAAGTCGATACTGAAGACAGCGAAGCCTTCATCAACGCGGTGCGCTATCTTGGCCCGTCATTTGGCGGCATCAATCTGGAAGACATCAAAGCCCCCGAATGTTTCATCATTGAGCAGAAACTGCGCGAATTGATGGATATTCCGGTGTTTCATGATGATCAGCACGGCACCGCCATCATTGCCGCAGCGGGCATGCTCAACGCCATGCTCCTCACCAAGCGCGACATCAAGAAAACCAAGCTGGTGTGCAATGGCGCAGGCGCTGCCGGAATCGCCTGCATCGAACTGATCAAGTCCATAGGCTTTGCGCCGCAAAACGTGATTTTGTGCGACACCAAAGGCGTCGTCTATCAAGGGCGCGAGAAGGGCATGAATCAGTGGAAATCGGCCCATGCCGTCGATACGCCCTTGCGCACACTCGAAGAAGCCATGGTCGGGGCCGATATTTTCTTCGGCCTCTCGGCAAAGGGTGCCTTGTCCCCTGAAATGGTCAGGAGCATGGCCCCCAATCCGGTTATTTTTGCGATGGCCAATCCTGACCCCGAAATCACCCCCGAAGAGGCGCATCAGGTGCGCACCGATGTGATCGTGGCGACGGGCCGTTCGGATTATCCCAATCAAGTCAACAATGTGCTTGGTTTTCCTTATATTTTTCGCGGCGCCCTCGATGTTCAGGCCACGACCATCAACATGGAGATGAAAATCGCCGCGGCCATGGCTCTGGCCGAGCTTGCCAGAGCGGACGTGCCAGATGAAGTCGCCGCCGCCTATTCCGGCGCAAGACCCAGCTTTGGGCGCGATTACATCATCCCGGCGCCCTTCGATCCGCGTCTCATCCACGTCATTCCTGTGGCGGTTGCCAAAGCTGCGATGGAGACCGGGGTCGCACGGCGTCCCATCGTCGACATGAAGGCCTATACGGCGGCCTTGTCGGCGCGGCGCAACCCTGTCACCGGTGCCTTGCAGCGTATTGTCGAGAGTGTGCGCCGCAATCCCAAGCGCGTTGTTTTTGCCGAGGGCGAAGAGGAGCAGGTGATCCGCGCGGCGGTTTCATTTGCCGCGCAGGATTTCGGCACGGCCATTCTGATCGGCCGTGAAGATAAAATCAGGGCGGCGGCCAATCTTGGTGATGTCGACCTCGCCAACCGCAATATCGAAATCCACAATGCCCGGCTTTCAAGCCGCAATGAATATTACGCGCAGATGCTCTACGAAAAGCTGCAACGGCGCGGCTATTTGGCGCGCGATTGCCAAAGACTTGTGAAGCAAGACCGCAACACTTTTGCTGCCGCCATGGTCGCGGCCGGTGATGCCGATGCCATGGTGACCGGCGTCACCCGCAATTTCTCGATTGCGCTTGAGGAAGTGCGCCGCGTCATCGATACCAAACCCGGCCATCAACTCATCGGCTTCTCGCTGGTGCTGGCGCGTGGCCAACCGGTGATCGTGGCTGATACTGCCATTGCCGAAATGCCGACCCCGCAGGAACTGGTCGCGATCGCCAAGGAAGCTGCTGGTGTGGCGCGGCGCATGGGCTATGAACCGCGCGTTGCGTTCCTGGCCTTTTCAAGCTTCGGCCATCCGCCCGGCGAGCGCTCGACCAAGGTGATCGAGGCCGTGAAGTTGCTCGATCAACAACGGGTTGATTTTGAATATGATGGCGATATGTCGGCGGATGTCGCGCTCAACCGCGAAGCCATGGCCGCCTATCCGTTTTGCCGCCTGACCGACACCGCCAATGTGCTGGTGATGCCGGCATTCCACTCCGCATCGATCTCTACCAAAATGTTGCAGGAACTGGGTGGGGCCACGGTGATCGGGCCGTTGCTGGTCGGCCTCGACAAGCCGGTGCAGATCGTTCAACTCGGTGCCAAGGACAGTGACATTGTCAATATGGCGGCGCTGGCGGCCTTCAACGTCGGCGGTTGAGACGGACGCTCGCGGCGTCCCGCAACGGAGCCGCGGCACAGCCGTTAATGCTACAAAACCCATGGGATATAGCTGTTACCCATCAGATAAAGCAGCAATGTCACCGTAAAGACCGATACGACGGTGCCAATGACAATCACCGCCGAGGCGCGCTCGACCCAGCTATGATATTGCTGGGCGAGAACAAACACGTTGAGTGCTGGCGGCAGCGAGGCCATGAGCATGGCCGTATAGGTCCATGTGCGGCCAAAATCGCCATGCAATGACAAGATCATCCAGACAAGCGTCGGATGCACGACCAGCTTGATGAAGGTCAGGACGGGCATGACCGCGCTGATCCGCCGGATGGGCCTCAGCGACACCGTGACGCCAAGCGTGAACAAAGCGCAGGGTGCAGCGGCATTTTGCAGGAACGACAGCATCTTGCCGATGGCCGGCGGCGGCACATAATGCGCATAGGCGGCGCATACCGCGACAAATGTGGCAATGTTGAACGGGTGGGTGAGGATGCGCTTGGCCACCAGCCGGGCCGTCTGGCCAAGGCTCATATGCTCGGCGCCCGATAGCGCCATCAGGAACGGCACCAGCGTGAACAGCAGGATGCTGTCAAACACGAAAATCAACGCGGTCGGCACGGCGGCCTGTGGCCCCAGCGCCGCCAATGTCAGACCCGGCCCCATATAGCCGATGTTGGAATAGGCCCCGGCAACGCCCTGAATCGCGCCTTCGGCAAGATTGCCCTTGCTGGCAACGAGCCCGGCCCCCAACGCCATGGCGAAAGCCAGCGCGGTGCAGGAGGTCGTGACGCCAACAAACTGCCAATTCGCCAGCTTCTCCAGCGGCACCACCGAGATCAGATTGAAAAACAGGGCCGGCAGCGCAACATAGACGATGAATATATTCATCCATCGCAGCCCGCTTTCATCAACGTCGAACTGCCGGGCGCAAAAATAACCGAGCGCGATCAGCCCGAAAAACGGCAAGGCAAGATTAAGCACACCCTCCAACGCCGGTGCCAGCAAGCCAAGCGCCAACAAGGCCCCGACGCCCAGCAGCGGCGTGAGGCTGGCGATGAACCGGCGAAGGGGCAATGACGACAAGGCGGCAGGATGCTGGAGGAAAACGACCTCTCAGTCATGTGCTCAATTCGGGTGTTTTGTCACGCGCGAAGGCCCCGCGCCCTGTGCATGGCTGATGCGAAAACCACGAACTTGGTCGCCTCGTGCTGATCCTGCCTCACAGGGCCCGTTTGGCTGCCTCAAGCGTGTTTTGCATCAGCATGGCGATGGTCATCGGCCCGGCGCCTCCCGGCACCGGCGTGATCGCTGCAACATGATCGAGCGCCTCATGAAAGGCGACATCCCCGACGAGGCGGGATTTGCCATCTTCGCCGACAAGCCGGTTGATGCCGACATCGACCACGATCGCCCCCGGCTTCAGCCAGGCACCACGCACCATTTCCGGCCGCCCGACGGCCGCCACCACCACATCGGCGCGGCGCACCACATTGGCAAGATCGACCGTGCGCGAATGCGCGATGGTCACCGTCATGTCGCGTTGCAGCAGCAACTGCGCCATGGGTTTGCCCACGATATTCGAGCGCCCGATGACAATTGCCTCCATGCCGCGCAAACTGCGCCCGAGCGCTGCCGCCGCCGCCTCGATCAGCACCATGGCACCGGCCGGCGTGCAGGCCACCAAAGCCGAAGCCGTGGCACCCGACGCGAGCCGTCCGACATTCAGCGGGTGGAACCCGTCAACATCCTTGGCGGGCGATATGGCGTCGATCACCTTTGCCGGATCAATATGCGGCGGCAACGGCATTTGCACCAGAATGCCATGGATCGCCGGATCGGCATTGAGCCGGGCGACATGGCCGAGCAGCACCTCTTCGCTGACCGTCGCCGGCAGATCGATCTGCACCGAATGAAAGCCGCAGGTGTGGGCCATCTTGCCTTTGGATTTGACATAAACCTGGCTGGCAGGATCCGCGCCGACGAGCACGACGGCAAGGCCAGGTTTCAGGCCGAGGGCGGCAACTTCGCTGCCGATGCGTGCAGTGATCGCCGCCGCCGCGGCTTTGCCATCAATCAAGAGTGCTTGCTGGCCTGAGGGGCGCAATATCGGGGTATCATTCATGGAGGGGACTCACGACAGGCTGCCCTTATTGCGCGGTCGGCCTTCTGTCGCAAGCGCGATAAGCGCCTGCCCGCCCCGAAACAGGGCGTGCGCGCTCAAGATGCCTGGGCGAGCCGCACCGGCACCGCGCGGCCGACGGGTTTTTCCCGCGTCAGTTCGGCGCGACCATAGAGATGGCCCTGCAACAGGTCGACACCCCATTCCGCCAGCAGTCCGGCGGTTTCATGGTTTTCGACCCATTCGGCCACCACGAGAATGCCGAGGTGATGCGCCAGATTCACCATGGTGCGCACAAAATAACGATCATCAGGCGATGTCATGAGATTGGGCATGAACGCCCCGTCGATTTTCAGAATATCGACATCGAGCTTGCGCAGATTGCGGAAAGATGTGTGCCCGGCACCGAAATCATCCATCGCCACCCGCACGCCCAAGGCTTTCATCGCCTGAACCACTGCACAGGTGGCATCAATGTCTTCGATGGCACTGGTCTCGGTGACCTCGACGATCAACCGCGATGTCACACCCGGATGCAGCGATAGGACGGCCGCGAGATGCGAGGGCCATTCGCGATCGGCCAGCGTGCGGCTCGATGTATTGATGGCGATGGTCAGCGTCGGATCGGCATCAAGCTCGGCCAGAACCAGTTCGAGGATACGGTGATCGAGCAGGCCGACCAGTCCCGCCTCCTCGGCGACCGGAAACACGTGTCCCGGCGCGATCGTGCGGCCATCGCGGTCAATCATCCGCATCAGCGCTTCGTGGAACTGGGGTTTGCCGGTGCGCGCGTCGACAATCGGCTGCAGGGCCAGTTTGATGCGCCGCTCGTTGAGGGCCGCGACAATATCATCGGCAATGCGTGCATTGCGCAGGCGGCGATCCGTCAAGGATTGGTCGCCATCAAACATTGCCACAGCGGCGGCAGGCGAGGCTTGCGCGGTTTCGAGCGCCGATTCGGCATTATGCAACAGGGTCTGCGTCGCTCGCGCATGCGGCCCCGACATGGCGATGCCGATCTTGACGTTGAGGCTGAGCGACCCGGCGCTGGTGGTGAATGTCGTTGTCTCGATGGCTTTGGCGAGCCGCGTTGCGGCCATGCGCACCTGTTCGGCATCGCAATTCTGCATGACGACACCGAGGCAGGCCCCGGCGTAGCGACCCAACGAGTCGCTGGCGCGCAGACGGGCACGCACCACGTCGGCCAGCCCGGAGAGCGCTTCATCGCCAGCATCAAAGCCTTGTGTCTTGTTGATGCGGCCCAATGACTGCGCCTCCACCAGCATCACGGCCACCGAGCCAGTGCTCTCGGCATTGGCGTTGAGCGCGCGAGTCAGGCGTTCGACAAACAAGCGTCGCTCGAAGGCACCCGTCAACGGGTCGAACACCGTCGGCGAGCGGCCCAGATTGAGTTTTTGCCCGCGCTCCTGAATCACCCGGATAACGCCATGCACCCGCAACGGCTTGCAATCGGGGCCGCAGAAGACCCGGCCGCTGTCCTCGAGCCAGGTCTGGTGCCATTCGCCGTCGTCTACCTGCGGCAACACAAGGCCGTATTGCGTGCGGAAGGGGGCGCCGGAGCCCCTGTCCAGTGGCGCCGCCGCGAGCACCGCTTCATCGCGCCGCCCCGGACTTTCCGGCGACACGAATTGCGTGAACGAACTGCCGCTTTTGAGATGCACGCTGGCTGCATCGCCGAGCACATCATCGAGGTTCGGCCCCCAACGCATCAGATCCGTGGCAATGTCCCAATCATAGACAACTTCGCCAATCGAGGTGAGAATGGCGCGCGGATTGGGCAGTTCGGAGCTGTCAACCGCGGGTGGCTCAAACGACGGTTTTGCAGATTGCCGCACGATCATCTCCGTTTAGCTTGAGTTTTCAAGCCTCTTTGAGACAAAGTGGTGCCGTAATTGCCTTAAAGATTTGTTGAACCGTTTATAGAAAACTTGACACATTGCTGTGCAGAGGCGGTTCAAAGGTGATTCAGGTTAACGGGCGCACGGCGCGACGTGGCGGCGCCCGCTGAATCGACAGCATGGCAGGGCGTCCAGCCCGAGCAGCCTGCATCCTGACGCTGCACCCCACCAGCGTCGCGCCGAGGTTTTCGTCACAGGCCAGCGCGGCTTGCAGACGCGACGCGAGGCGCTCCAGCTTGGCAAGCGGCACTTGGGCGTCCTTGTTGAGACCGGCCATCACAAGTCCTAGCGCACGCATCATGATTTCATCCGGCAATGCGCCCCAAGGCGCGGCGGCACCGACATAGCCTTCGCTGACATTCATGGTCGTCAAAAACGCCGTGGTTGCAGCTGCCAAAGCGGCCTCGGCCCGCGCAGCACGGCGGGCAAGTCGCGTCAACGTCGCGTCAGTCAAACCAAGCTGGGCACGTTCTGAGGCAAAATGTCGCAAACGAGCGCGCTCGAAAGCAGGATTGTGATTGCTGGGATCATCAAATGCTTCGAGACCCGCAGCCCGGCACACTTCCGCAAGAGTCGCCTTGCTCACGTCCAGCAGCGGCCGCCACAGCACGAGTTCTTCGTGCCGACGCCATGGCGCGATACCGGCAAGGCCAGCAATACCGCTGCCATGCGCCAGGCGCTGCAACACGGTTTCGGCCTGGTCACCCGCATGGTGCGCTGTCACCAGGCCATCGGCACCGATGCGCCGCGCCCCCTCGACCAGCAGGCGATAACGGGCATCACGGGCGCGCTCCTGGATGCGGGTTACCGGCTTGACGCCCTCCCAGCGCAACATCATGCAGTCCATGCCGCACTTCGCCGCCGCGCCCGCCACCACCGCACCCTCCAGGTGCGATGCAGTTCGCAGACTGTGATCGACATGGGCGACACTCAGCGCCGGGCCGGAACCTCGCGCTGCGCGCCAGCGCGCCATGAGCACCATCAAAGCGAGCGAATCAGGCCCACCCGATACGGCGATCAGCAAATGTCGCGCACCGGCCATCGGCTGAAACAACGCATCAATGTCGCCCTGCGTCAGCACCCGTCGCGCCGCGCCTCGACATTCGCCTGCTTGATGGCGCTACTGGATTTCGGATATTTCTGGGCCACCTGATTGAGCGCTGCGCAGGCATCTTCCTTGGCACCGAGCGCATTGAGCGCAATGCCAAGATGCACCAGTCCGGAGGGTGCGCGTGCCGAGGTCGGGAAATCCGTCGATAGACGCAGATATTGCTCGGCTGCCTGACGGTTGAGGTTGCGATGGGTGTAGCTCAGCCCCAGCACATAGAGCGCGTCCGGGGTTTGCGCGGTTTTTGGATTCTTGTCGACAAACCCCTTCAGCGCAATGATGGCGTCGCGATAGCGGCCCTGATGATACAGCGACAAGCCGGAGGCATAGCTGGCCGTCGGTGCAAGGGGCGAGGCGCTGGCTGTCGGGCTGGTTGGCGATTTCGTGGTATCGAGACCAAGCGGGCGGCCGAACTGCGGCTTGGTGTTCGTCGTGCCGCCCAATTGCATCGGCGTGCCTGAGCGCAAGGGGCGTGAGGGCTGAGTCGTGCCCAGCGGTTCGGGTGCACCAACTGCACCGGGGTGACTTGTGGGATTGAAGGCATCGCCATGCGCCGCATCGCTTGCCGTTCCGCCGGGCTGGGTGGTGGTGGCGGCGGCCACAGGCGTCTGTGTCAATTTCTTTTCAAGCTCGCGCTGATGAAACTGCAATTCCTGCACTTCACCCGTCAGGCGGCGCACCTCGCCCTCCAACCGCTGCACTTCAAGGAAAAGCGAACTTGCGTCGTCGCCATTCGGGTTGGCGTTCAAATCCTGCTGATTTGCGTAGGGCTGACCGCTCGGCACATTGCTGGGTGGAAGCAATTGCGCCTGCGCCACCCGGTCGCCCTGAAAGGCTGATGCATTCAAGGGGGCGGTCAGCAGCAACAAGGCTGCCAACCCCGTGATTGCCGTGAGCTTGCGTTCGACCTGGTTCATTTTCTTGCGACGTCTCAGTAATGCCATGATGCTGCTGCAGCCTCTTTGCCGGCCCGTTCGATCACCTGCGGGTTGATAGCACACAACATGGCAGTCCCGCCAAATTTTTGGCAAAGCCATGGCAGGGGTGCGGCAAATGCTGCAGCCCTTGGCATAGGGCTTAATCGCTCCTAAATAGATGTGCTATTGAATGGCCTTGGGCTGGGGTTGTTACCGCCCGGACTGGACACGATGCGATGAATCAGAATTTCCGCCATTATGCACTGTGGATTGCTATTTTTGGCATTGCTGCGGCACTGTTCCTGCTGTTTCAGGGTCCCGGCCAGCGTGAGCCTTCCAGCCAGCTGATTTATTCACAATTTATCAGCGAAGTCAGTCAGGGCCATGTGCACGATGTGACGATTGACGGCAATACGGTCTCCGGCCACCTCAATTCTGGCGTGGCGTTCACGACCGAGGCTCCCAAAGACCCGACCATGGTCACAAAGCTGCTCGACAAGGGCGTGAGCATGAAGGTCGATGCGCCATCGGCGGGCAAATCCTGGCTCATTGGTCAGATCCTGCAAATCGTCATGGTTTTGGGGTTGTTTGCGGCGCTGGTTTTCATGTCTCGCCAGTTTCAGGGTGGCGCTGGCAAGGCGATGGGTTTTGGCAAGTCCAAGGCCAAATTACTGACAGAGGCCTCCGGGCGCGTCACCTTTGAGGATGTGGCCGGCGTTGACGAGGCCAAGGAAGACTTGGAAGAAATTGTCGAATTCCTGCGTGATCCGCAGAAATTCCAGCGCCTCGGCGGCAAAATTCCGCGCGGTGTTCTGCTGGTCGGCCCCCCCGGTACCGGCAAGACGCTTCTGGCGCGGGCCATCGCCGGCGAGGCCAATGTGCCGTATTACTCGATCTCCGGGTCGGATTTTGTCGAAATGTTCGTGGGCGTCGGTGCCAGCCGCGTGCGCGACATGTTTGAGCAGGCCAAGAAAAATGCGCCTTGCATCATCTTCATCGACGAAATTGATGCCGTCGGGCGTCATCGCGGTGCCGGGCTTGGCGGCGGCAATGACGAGCGCGAGCAGACCCTCAATCAGCTTCTGGTCGAGATGGACGGCTTTGAAAGCAACGAGGGCATCATCCTGATTGCAGCGACCAACCGGCCCGACGTGCTCGATCCGGCATTGCTGCGCCCCGGCCGTTTCGATCGCCAGATCGTCGTGCCCAATCCTGATCTCATCGGCCGCGAGAAAATCCTGCGCGTCCATGCCCGCAAAGTGCCGCTGTCGCCTGATGTCGATTTGAAAGTCGTGGCGCGCGGCACGCCGGGTTTCTCGGGCGCGGACCTCATGAATCTCGTCAATGAAGCCGCACTTCTGGCCGCGCGCCGCAACAAGCGCGTCGTGACCATGGCGGAATTTGAAAACGCCAAGGACAAGGTGATGATGGGCGCGGAGCGCAAATCCATCGCCATGTCGGAAGAAGAAAAGCGCACCACCGCCTATCATGAAGCCGGGCACGCCTTGGTGGCCCTGAGTGTGCCTTCGACTGATCCCGTCCACAAGGCGACGATCATTCCGCGCGGTCGCGCGCTGGGCATGGTGATGCAATTGCCGCCAGGTGATCGTTATTCGATGTATTACGAGCAGATGACCTCGCGCCTCGCGATCATCATGGCTGGACGCGTCGCCGAGGAATTGACCTTCGGGCATGATCGCGTGACGTCTGGTGCGTCAAGCGACATTCAGGCGGCGACGCAACTCGCCCGCTCGATGGTGACGCGCTGGGGCTTTTCCAAAGAGCTTGGCATGGTGATGCACGGCGATAATCAGGACGAGGTGTTTCTCGGCTATCAAATCGGCCGTCAACCGACCAGCTCCGAAGATACGGCGCGCAAGATCGATGCGGAAGTGAAAGCCCTGATCGAGACTGGCTATGTCGAGGCCACCCGCATTTTGACCGAGAAGCGTGATCAACTGGAGATTTTGGCGCAGGGCCTGCTGGAATATGAAACTCTGTCGGGCGACGAAATCACCGCTCTGTTGCAAGGCACACCGCCGACGCGCGACGGTAGTGAAGGTGGCAAGCCCGTTCGGTCCAGTTCGGCTGTGCCGACCGCCGGGCGTGCCAACCGCCCCAAGCCTGAAGGCGGGCTGGAGCCGCAGCCGCAAGTCTGAAAGGCAGACGCGCTGCACCTTTGCAGGCGGGGCGGCATGTGCTCATTGCCGCTCAAGGGGTGTGAGGCCGACGCATTCGGCTCGCTGCCTTAGGTCAAATCCTTGCCGCCCGGCCCATGACTGCGCGTTCACGCGGTGTCAGCGTGGCCGAGTAGCGACTTGTCAGAGCCAACGACCGCGCGAGCCGCCATTACTGCCACGGACCATGCGGATGATGATCAGCAAGATCACCGCGCCTGCCGTTGCGTTGATCACGGCTGGAACAAAGCCGACGCCAAGGAAAATGCCGAGCTTCGGTAACAGCCAGCCGCCGATGAAGGCTCCCAATATGCCAATGACCAGATCGCCGATCAGGCCGGAGCCCGTGCCGTGCACCACCTTGCTGGCGAGCCAGCCAGCTATGATGCCTATAGCCAGAGTGATCAAAACGCCTTGATTCGACATGTGCATGGTGATGGGCTCCCTGATTCAGACTTATGATCGCAGGTGTCGTGTGCGACCCTTGCTTTGCCCCAGAGCCGTCCTAGCCCACCTTCCCGATGTCAGCGACACAACTTTAGTTTCCAACGTTGCTTGATTTTAGGCACGCTGGCACGCTAGGCCATGCAGACGCACTTGATGTTTCAAGAGCGGCAGCACCTGCCGCGCCCTTTTGCGAAATAATGCAGGCTTTCGATGGAACAACGCCTTGTCCGAACCCCTTTCACGCGAAGATAGGCTGCGCGCCCTCGACCGCCGCAAAATATTCCAAGCCCGCGCCAAAGGGCACAAGTTGCGCCTGCTCTGGCTGCTTCTGGGGCCGGGGCTGCTGGTCATGCTCGGCGAAAATGACGGCCCCAGCATGGTGTCCTATGCCACCACCGGCGCCACTTATGGCATTGGCTTTTTTGCACCCTTCATCCTGGCAACCTTTGTCATGGCCTATGTGGTGCAGGAAATGGCGTTGCGCCTGGGAATTGCCACGAGTCGCGGCCATGCCAAAGTCATTTTTCAGCGATTCGGCCCGTTCTGGGGCTATTTTGCCATGGGCGATCTAGTGCTGGGCAATGTTCTGACCCTGGTGACCGAGTTTATCGCCATTCAGGCCGGCGGGTTATATTTTGGCATCAAGGCCTCTGTGTCAGTGGTTATCGCGATTGTGATCATGTTGGCGTCGCTGGGGTTTCGGCGTTATGCGCTCTGGGAGCGCGCGCTCATGCTCTTTGCCCTCGGCAATCTGCTGTTCATCCCCGCCGCCTTGCTGGCGCATCCTGATGGTGCGGCCCTCGCGAAGGCGCTTGTGACATGGGGGCCGTTGCAAGGCGGCTATGGCCACGTGTTTTTTACCCTCGTGCTGGCCAATATCGGCGCGACAGTGACGCCGTGGATGATCTTTTTTCAGCAAAGCGCTGTAGTGGACAAGGGATTGACCCGCGCTGACCTTGGTCAGGGGCGGATTGATACGGCTCTTGGCGCCGGTCTGGCGGCAATTGTGGCGCTGGCGGCACTGGTTGCCTGCGCCTCCTTGTTCACGGCGCATGTCGATGTTTCGCAATTTGCCAGCGGTGCGAATTTCGCTCAGGCACTGCAGCCGCTGATTGGCTCGACCGGCGCTTCGCTGTTCGCGCTGGGCCTGATCGAAGCTGGATTGCTGGCGGCCATGACGATCTCGGCCAGTTCGTCCTATGCACTGGCTGAAGTCGCCCTGGCGCGGCACAGCCTCAACCTCGATTTTACCCAAGGCAGTCTGTTTTTCGCTGTCGCCATCCTGTCGATACTCATCGCGGGGGGCATCGTGCTCATTCCCGGCGCGCCCTTGCTGGCCTTGACGCTCACCGTCAATGTGATCGCGACATTGTTGATGGCACCCGCCTTGTTGTTTTTGCTGCTGCTGGTCAATGATCGCGAAATCATGCAGGATCTCGCCAATGGCTGGTGGACCAATGTTGCGGGCGGCAGTATCGTTATTGCAATTACCCTGATGGGCGCGCTTTATGGCGTGCTGACGGTCTTTCCCGGGCTTTTCGGCAAATAGGCGGACTTTTTGGCAAATTGGATGACGGCTTGATTGATAATTCCGACCTTCTGGACGCGCTCGAACCGAGCCAGCGCGCGGCGGCTACATCGCTGCCGCTACCTCGAAAAAAGCTGGGGCGCGGCACACACATGATGCTGATGCTGATGCGGGTTTATGTATTTATGGCGATCCCGCTGGTCATCTACGCATTTTTTCATGCCCTTCAGACGGGGTAGGGATCGGAGCCAAATTTATACAATAAAACCAATATGTTGCATCATTTTTGGTGATGTCGGTGCTCTGCAAAACCGCGATCCGCCAGCCCTTCTGCATTGCACAAACGCCAGTCGCATGCCCTTGGGGATCATGATAAAGTCGTAGGCGAGGCGACCACCTGTGACAGGAATTTGAGATGCGGCGGTTTTTCGTTTTTGCTTTTGTTGCATTGGTTCTGGCCGGGTTGGTGGGTGGCCTTTCCTATTTTCAATTCGTTTTCAAGCCGGTGATGCTTCACAATATCATTTCGAAAATGGTGCCGCCACCGACCACGGTTTCGGCCGAGACGGCGCGCACCGAGGTCTGGGCCAAACGGTTTGAAGGCATTGGCTCGTTCACCGCCGAGCAGGGCATCAACATTGCCGCGCAGGTTGGCGGCATTGTCGAGAGGGTTGATTTCAAATCTGGTGCCGATGTCAGCAAAGGCGCTTTGTTGATCAAGATCGACGATAGTGTTGAGCAGGCCGATCTCAAATCCGATCTGGCCGCCTTGAAAAATGCCGCTCTCAATCTCAGTCGCCAGCAGCAACTGGCGCAGACCGGCAATGGTGCCAAGGCCAATCTCGACGCCGCTGTCGCCGCGCGCGATCAGGCCGCCGCACTGGTTGACAAGGTGCGCGCCACCATCGCCCAAAAGACCATCACGGCCCCCTTCTCGGGTCGTCTGGGCTTGCGCGCCGTCAATGTCGGCCAATATGTGTCACCCGGCTTGAATCTGGGCACATTGACCCGGCTCGATCCGATTTTTGTCGATTTTCCTGTGCCGGAGCAGGACATCACCAAGGTCACACAGGGAAAAACCGTGACCATCAGCGCCGATGCTTATCCGGGACGGAAGTTCAAAGGGTTGATCGCCGCTACCGACGCCCGTATCGACACCGCAACCCGGAATGTCACGGTGCGGGCGAAGGTTGATAATCCCGGCCATTTGCTGTTGCCGGGCATGTTCGCGAAGGTCAGTTTCGACGAGGGTGCGCCGACAAGCGTCATCACGGTGCCGCGCACCGCCGTGACATTTTCGCTCTATGGCAATAGTGTATACGTCATCATTCCGGTGCCCGCGACTAACGCAGCAGCAGCCGACAAGAGCCATGACCTGACAATTCAGCAGGTGTTTGTGCAAACCGGTGCCATCAACGGTGATCGCATTGCCATAAGCCAGGGCCTCAAGGCTGGCGCGCGCGTGGTCACGCAAGGTCAGATCAAGCTCATTCCCCATGCTCGTGTCGTGGTGGCCGCGGGTGACGCCCTGAAGGCGCCACCGGTCATGTCGAAAGAATAGGTCGCAGCATGGCTTTCACCGACATATTCATCCGCCGCCCGGTGCTTTCCACCGTGGTCAGTCTGTTGATATTGCTCATCGGCCTCGTGGCGGGCACGAAACTGCAAATCCGGCAATATCCCGAACTGTCGTCGACGACCATCACCATCACCACGGCCTATCCGGGGGCCAGCGCCGAGATTATTCAAGGTTTCATCACCACGCCCATCCAGCAAGCGGTGGCGAGCACCGAGGGCATTGACACGATGGTGTCAAATTCCCAGCAGGATGTTTCGACCATCACCCTCAATCTCGTGCTCAACGCCAATCCTGACCGGGCGGTGGCTGACGTCCTGTCCAAAATCAACCAGGTGAAGGGCACGCTGCCAGCCAATGCGCTTGATCCTGTGGTGGTGAAGCAGACGGGTCAAAGCACCGCCTTGATGTATATGTCGTTTTTGTCGAAGGATCTGAATTCCTCGCAAATCACCGATTACCTGACGCGCGTGGTGCAACCGAAATTGCAGACGATTCCGGGGGTGGCAAGCGCCCAGATCCTCGGCGGGCAGACCTTCGCCATGCGGGTATGGCTCGATCCCAACAAGATGGCGGCGCGCGGTGTGACCGCCGCCGATGTGCGCAATGCGCTCACCAGCAATAATTTCACCACTGCCGCGGGATCGATCAAGAGCAATTTCACCGAAACCAGCATCAATGCCGAAACGTCGTTGACCAGCGCCAGCGCCTTTTCCAAACTGGTGGTGGCGGTGCATGGCGACACGCTCACCCGGCTCGGCAATATCGCCGACATTCAACTTGGCCCGCAGAGCGTTGATTCATCATCGGTATTCGATGGCGTGAAGGCGGTGTTCGTGGGCATATATTCTACGCCCACCGCCAATCCGCTGGATGTGATTACCGCAGTGCGCAAGGCTTTTCCCGATGTGCAGGCACAATTGCCGCCAGGGTTGCAGGGCGCTATCGCCTATGACGCGACCGCATTCATCCGCGCGTCGATCTTCGAAGTCGAGAAAACCCTGGCTGAAGCGGCGCTCATCGTCATCGTGGTCATTTTCCTGTTCCTCGGTAACCTGCGCTCGACGCTGATCCCTATGGTCACCATCCCCCTGTCGCTGGTGGGCGTGATGATCTTGCTGCTAGCGATGAATTATTCCATCAACCTGCTGACCTTGCTGGCGCTGGTGCTGGCGATAGGCCTGGTGGTCGATGACGCCATTGTCGTGGTTGAGAATATCTACCGGCACATTGAGGAGGGCCTGAGCCCGCATGATGCCGCGCTCAAGGGCGCGCGCGAAATCTCCGGCCCGGTCGTCACCATGACGATCACGCTTGCCGCCGTCTATGCGCCGATTGGCTTTGTCAGTGGCGTCACCGGCGCGCTGTTCCGCGAGTTTGCCTTCACACTGGCAGGCGCGGTGATCGTGTCCGGTCTGATTGCGCTGACCCTGTCGCCGATGATGTGCTCGCGTCTGCTCAAGGCTCCAACTGGAAACGGCGGGCTTGCCGCATGGCTTGACCGGCGGTTTGAAGGCTTGCGCACCCGCTACGAGCGTCGCCTGCATTTGACGCTGAATTTCCGGTCATTGACGATATTGATTCTCGTCGGTGTGCTGGCATTGACCACGGTCATGTATATTTCGACCCCCAAAGAACTGGCCCCGCCCGAAGATCAGGGCTTCGTTCTGGCCTTGGTCAAGTCGCCGCAATATGCCAACCTTGATTATCTGGAAACCACAACCAGGGAAGCCGCCGCTGCTGTCGCCAAAGTGCCAGAAGCGTCGCATGTCTTCACCATCAATGGCAGCGCCGGCATACATCAGGCCTTTATTGGCGTGATGCTGAAGGACTGGTCGCTGCGCAAGCGCTCTGCCACCGATGTTCTGAAGGAATTATCGGCAAAATTCGCCACCATTCCCGGCGCCTCGATCATTGCGTTCTCGCCGCCGTCGCTGCCTGGCTCAACCGGCGGCCCGCCGCTGCAATTTGTCGTGCGCACCACCGGCGATTACCGCGAACTGGCAGGCGTGATCGGCAAAATTCAGGACGCGGCGCGCAAGAGCGGCCTGTTCATTTTCACCGACACCGATCTGAAATTCGACACGCCGCAATATGACGTGAAAATCGACACGGCCAAAGCCAACCAGCTTGGCATCTCGATGCAGGACATCGGCTCGACCTTGGCGACGATGCTCGGCGGCAACCTCGTCAATCGTTTTGATCTTTATGGCCGCTCCTATGAGGTCATTCCGCAAGCGCCGCGCCAGTTCCGTGACGACCCGCAATGGCTGACGCGCTACCGGGTGCGCACCGCATCAGGATCGCTGGTGCCGCTCTCGACCATCGCCAGCGTAACCCAGACTGTGCAGCCCAATGCCCTGACCACCTTCCAGCAGTTGAATTCGGCAACCCTGTCGGGCGTGCCTTTTCCCGGCCGCACGCTCGGCGAAGGTCTGTCATTCCTGCAACAAAAAGCCAAGGAACTGCTGCCCGCGGGCTATTCGATTGATTATGCCGGGGACAGTCGCCAGTTGGAGCAGGAGGGCAATACGCTGGCGGTGACCTTCGTATTCGCCCTGATCGTGATCTTTCTGGTGCTGGCGGCGCAGTTCGAGAGCTTCCGCGATCCCTTCGTGATTCTCATTGCCCTGCCTACCTCGATGTTTGGCGCCTTGCTGCCGCTCAACATCCTCAGCCTGATGCAGCGCGGCTCCATCAACATTTATACACAGATCGGGCTGGTGACGCTGATCGGGCTGATTTCCAAACACGGCATCCTGATGGTTGAATTTGCCAATCGGCTGCAGACTGAAGAAGGCTATGGGCGGCGTGAAGCGATCGAACATGCCGCCGGTGTGCGCCTGCGGCCGATTCTCATGACCACAGCCGCCATGGTGGTCTCGATGATCCCGCTCATCATCGCTGCGGGGGCGGGCGCGCGCAGCCGTTCCGACATCGGCATTGTCATTGCGTTTGGCATGGCGATCGGCACCATGTTCACGCTGTTCGTCACCCCTGCCGTCTATACGCTGATTTCGCGCGATCACAGTGCCACAGCCGCGACGCAGCCCAAGCCGACGACGCTGCCCGGCGCCCAAGGGGTCGCCGAAGCTGCCGAATAGACGTGAAACAAGGCGGCCATCGCGGCTCTAGGCACGAGTATTCGGAAGGAAATCAGATGCGGGTGGCGGCGCTTTGCGCGGCACCTGCGCTCAAAACCGGAAACCGTGGTTGCAGAGCTTGTCGAAGACTTCGCCGTCTATGCGCACAAATTCGCCGCGGCCGCTGTCATTGAACCAGAGCGGTTCACTGGTTTTGGCAGGATCAAATCCTTGTTCCACCAGATCGACCTTGCGCTGCTTGAACGTGCCCGTCAGATCCATGTGATCTTGAATGCGCAAGAATAGCGGACGCGCATAATCGGGAAGATTTTCAACGAGATGTTGGCGCAGATTGGCGAGATTGAACTTGGCGGGGTCAGAAAGCGACAAGGCGGCCATGCCAGCCCGACCATCGACATGGGGAATCGTGACGCCATAGACATTGGCGTCCTCCACAGAGGGAAAGCTGGTCAGCACCGCCGAAACTTCGCCCGTCGAAACATTCTGGCCCTTCCAGCGGAACGTGTCGCCAATCCTGTCGATAAAGTAGAAATAGCCAAGCGCGTCGCGCTTCATCAGATCACCGGAGCGAAACCACGCATCGCCCTTTTTGAAAACGTCGCGCAGGATCTTTTTCTCAGTGGCTGCCTTGTCGGCATAGCCATCGAAACTTCCCGTCGGCACTTTCGGATCATTGACGATTTCGCCAATGACTTCTCCGGTTTCACCATTGGCGCATTCGCGAAACAAGCCATCGGCGCCACGCACCGGCTGCTCGCTTTCGATATCAAATTCGATGATGCGAACCCGCAGGCGGCTTCGCGCCCATGCGGGAATGCGCCCGACGGCACCGGGCTTTGAATCGAAATTCAACAGAGAGATATTGCCTTCGGTCGCCGCATAGAATTCGCGGATCACCGTCAGGTGGAAACGGTCGCGAAACTCCTCGAATATGTCGCCCCGCAGACCATTGCCGAAGCAGCCACGCAAATGATGGGCAGCATCGTTCAGGCTTGGCGGGGCGGCCAGCAGATAGCGGCACATTTCACCGACATAGACAAAAAACGTGCATTTCTGCGTGACAATATCGCTCCAGAATTGCCGGGCCGAGAATTTTTCGGCAATGACGCTGCAACCGCCAACCCACAGCATCGACCCCACGGCGCACAGGCCGCCGGTGGCATGATAGAGCGGCAGCGTCACATACATGCGATCATCGGGTTTGGAGTCGATCGCCGCAGCAAAGCCGGCCATGATTCGCAACAAGCGCGAATGGCTGATGTTGGCGGCCTTCGGCAGGCCGGTTGTGCCGGACGTATAGACAAAAATGGCCCGGTCAGCGATGGTCAGCGGCACCCGTTCGGCGCTGCTCAGGGGCTCGCCGGAGATTTCCGCCAAGGCCAGATCGAGGCGCGGGTCATGTCCACGGCGCTTGTCGCCATAGGTCAGCACTTTCAAGCGCACATCGAAAAAATCTCGCGCTGAATCGACTGCAGCCATCAGACTGGCGTCGGCAATCAGGAATTGCGCGGCGGCGATACGCACGCAATGGGCCAGCGAGCGCCCGTTCAGCGAGTTGTTCAGCAAGGCGGCAACGCAACCAGCCTTGACGATGCCGAGCCAGGCGGCGACATATTCGGCGCGGTTGACCATGAACAACGCGACGCAATCGCCCTTTTTCAATCCCTGTGCCAGCACCCAGCGGGCATATTGATTGGAGCGATAATCCAGCTCAGCATAAGTGTAGGATTCCTGCGGCGACACCAGGGCAATTCGCTGGGGATGAACCGCGGCCACCATTTCCGCCATTTCGCGCATGGTGACATGCGGGGTCTTCTCGACGCTGCTGGTCTGTTGCAGTGCGCGGCGCAGACCTACGAGATAAGCCCACTCGCTCTTCAGCCGCCCGACTATGCCCATGTCGCGCCCAACTCCCCCTTGGTATAACGCGTTAGTCGTACGCGTTCAGTTCGATCTCAATGTGCGCCAGATTGCGGCATTTGGAAAGACGGTTGCGCGATCAGCCAAACAGGCCGCCGCTTGGCGGGCGCAACGGGTTTGCGCTCAGTGCCGCGCCGTCAGGCCTGTCGGTTTCCGCCGCGCCCGTGAAGGCGCGCCATAGCCCCTCGACCAAGGTCGGCGGTAAATCCATCAGAATGAACACCATGCGGGTGGAGTGGTCATCGTCCGGCCAGGCTGCAAGGCGCACCGGTGGATGAAACACGTGTTGAACGCCATGCACCACCAGGGGCCGCGAAGGATCATCGGCCAGCGCGACAATGCCCTTGACCCGCAGCAATTTCGGCCCATGAGCCTGACGCAGCAACTCAATGAACATGTCAAAGGCAGCGGGCGTGGCGGGCGTGTTCGTGGTCAGGCAAAACGCCTGAATGCGCGCATTGTGTCGGTTGCGATCATGATGATGATGGTGATGGTCATAGGCGTCGGCCTTGAGCCAGCCCGCCACATCGGGATGCTTGCGCGCCGGATCATAAAGCCCGGCATTGAGCAAGAGCGAAGCCAGCGCGGTCTCGCTCTGAAGCAGCAGTGGCGCTGCCGCCGGATTGAGCGCCGCAAGACGCGCGAGCAGATCGGGCGCGGCGCCCTCGGGCAGCAGATCGGTCTTGGTGAGCACCAGCCGATCAGCCACCGCAACCTGGCGCAAAGCCTCGACATGGGCATCCAGCGTCGCCAGTCCATTGACGGCATCGACCAGCGTGATGACGCTCTCGAGCCGCAACCGCAGCATCAAATAGGGATGCAGCATGATGGTCTGAAGGATCGGAGCCGGATCGGCGAGGCCGGTGGTCTCGATGATGATCCGGTCGAGTTGCGCGATGCGGTGATTGTCGAGATCACGCAGCACACCCTCGAGTGTCGTCACCAGATCGCCACGGATACTGCAGCACAGGCAACCGGCCTGCATGAGCATCAGATTGTCATCAATAGCCTCGACGAACAGGTGATCGAGGCCGATATCGCCGAATTCATTGATGATCACCAGCGTATGCGCAAGCGCAGGGTCTTGCAGCATTCGGTTCAGCAGCGTCGTCTTGCCGGAACCCAGAAAGCCGGTGAGAACGCTGAGCGGCAGGGCCGGGGGCGGACGCCGTGCTTCAGCCATGATGCTCGTGTTTCACCTTTCGCTTCACCGCCTTGTGCTTCTTCACGACATGGTGCGCGACGCTTTTCTTGTGGGCGTGCTTCTTGGCATGGGTGACATGGTGTTTGTGACCCTTGTGCGTTTCGCGACGCGCAACCCGCTTGCGGACGACGCGGCGGTGATGCACCTTGCGCGGTGGCGGCGCCGGAAATGGCGTGATCTCGAGGGGATTGGCAACGACGGGCGTGACGGCGAGGTTCTTGCCGGGCGCCTGCCCGATATAGACCG
>JAJZGX010000019.1 GCA_021804825.1 Pseudomonadota bacterium
ATGCCGCCATGGGGCGGAGCGCCATACTGGAACGCCCGATACATGCCTCCAAACCGCTCGATCACCGTGTCTTCGCCATAGCCTGCAATCTCGAAGGCCTTCACCATCGCCTCGGGCTTGTGGTTGCGAATGCCCCCCGAAGCCAACTCGAAGCCATTGCAGGCAATGTCATATTGAAAGGCCTTCAGGGCCAGCGGATCGGGGCCGTTGAGCGCTTCGAGCCCGCCTTGCGGCATGGAAAACGGATTATGCGAGAAGTCGATTTTCTTGTCGTCTTCGTTATATTCATACATCGGGAAATCGACAATCCAGGCAAATTCAAACCGTTCCTTGTCGATCAGGTTGAGATCCTCGCCAACCTTGGTGCGCGCCATGCCGGCAAACCGCGCGAATTTCGCCGGATCGCCCGCCGCAAACAGCGCGGCATCGCCCGCCTTCAAGCCAAGTTGCAGGCGCAAGGCTTCAGCGCGCTCGGGGCCGATATTATTGGCGATCGGCCCGGCCGGCCCGTCTTCACGCCAGAAAATATAGCCCATGCCGGGCTGGCCTTCACCCTGCGCCCAGGAATTCATCTTGTCGCAGAACGTGCGCTGGCCACCGCCGGGCGCGGGCACCGCCCAGACGCGATTGGCCGGTGTTTCCAGCATTCGCGCAAAAACCTTGAAGTTCGAACCGGCAAAATGCTGCGAAACATCCTGCATCACCAGCGGATTGCGCAGATCAGGCTTGTCGGTGCCATATTTGCGCATGGCGTCATCATAGGCAATGCGCGGCCAGTTCTGCGTCACCGGACGGCCCCCGCCAAATTCCTCGAAAATGCCGGAAATCACCGGTTCCATGGTCGCGAACACGTCATCCTGCGTGACAAAGCTCATTTCGACATCGAGTTGATAGAACTCGCCCGGCAGCCGGTCGGCACGCGGGTCCTCATCGCGAAAGCAAGGAGCGATCTGGAAATAGCGGTCAAAGCCCGCCATCATCAGCAATTGCTTGTATTGCTGCGGGGCTTGCGGCAGCGCGTAAACCTTGCCGGGATGGATGCGCGAGGGCACCAGAAAATCCCGAGCCCCTTCCGGCGAGGACGCCGTGAGAATCGGGGTGGCAAATTCGCTGAAGCCTGATTGCTTCATGCGCTGGCGCATCGAATCAACCACCCTTGTGCGCAGCATGATGTTTTTGTGCAGCCGCTCGCGACGCAAATCCAGAAAACGGTATTTCAGCCGGGTTTCTTCGGGATATTCCTGATCGCCGAACACCGGCAGCGGCAGATCAGCCGCCTGCCCGAGCACCTCGATCTCGCGCACGTAAAGCTCGATCGCGCCCGTCGCCATGTCGTCGTTCTGCGTGCCTGCCGGGCGCATGCGCACATCGCCATCGAGACGCACAACCCATTCAGAGCGCAAGGTTTCGGCAATCTTGAAGGCGGGCGATTCGGGATCGACCACGCATTGTGTAAGGCCGTAATGATCGCGCACATCGATGAACAGCACGCCGCCATGGTCGCGCACCCGGTGGCACCAGCCCGAGAGCCGTGCCGGTTGGTGAGCATCAGTGGCGCGCAACGCACCGCAGGTGTGGGAACGGTAAGTGTGCATGGCCATCAACATGGGTCTCGAAACAAGAATTCAGGTGACGTCTTCCACACGCCGCGCAACGCGATGTCAAGTGCGCACGGCAAGTCTGGCGCGCTTCGTGACGCCGCCTGTCTAAAAACCGAACAATTTCAGCAACCTTTGCTTAACACTTCTTCAAGGCCGATATGGCAATGATGCGCGGGATTTATTGAATGTCAGGAGCATCCCATGCGCACGAATTCTTTCGCCTCGGCCTTGCTGGCCTCCGCACTGGTTGCAGCGGCTGCGCTGACCCTTGCCAACCCTGCCCGCGCGGACGGCGACCGCAACGGCGCGCTGCTGGGCGGCCTGGCAGCCGGACTGGTCGGCGGTGCTATTCTCGATCATACGCTGAACCAGCCCCGCCCGGTCTATGTTCAGCCGCGTCCGGTCTACATGGCGCCTGCGCAACCGGTCTATGTGGCGCGCGATCCCTATTTTGACCGCCTGCATGATCTCAAACGCGAATGCGACCGCGGCGACCGCAACGATTGCATCCGCTTCGGCATGATGATCGGCCAGCATCGCGAGCGTATCGCCGCCTGGCGTCGCGAAGACCCCGATATGTTTCAATGGGATAATGAGTGATCAGCTGTTGCACTGATCATTTGCCAAACCTGCCCGCACACAGCGCGCCGCCCCGCACCAAGGGCGGCGCGTTTGCTTGGGTGAGGCTTTGACGTGAGATTTTGATGAGCCGATAGTTGGCTTCGCTGACGCTGGCACTGGCAGCTTTAGAGGTGCGTTCAATCTCCCCCACCGTCATGGCGCGGCGCGAAGCGCCATGACGATGGGGGGATGTAATGACGATGCTGGATGGGCGTTCGCGGCGTTGGTCGGGCACGCTCAGCCATGTCGCAGATTTTGTGACACCCCCTAGCGCTGACCCAACCGCTCCACGCTTTCGCAAAGCAAGCCGACATGCTATGCGCCTCTCATCATGAAATCGGCGGCGACCCGGCCGCCTCCAGCAAAGGTCTCGCCATGAACAGCCCTGTGCAGCCCGCCGCCTTTCGCTCCAACAGTTTCTTTGGCGCCTCCTTGCACGAAGCTGATCCGGAACTGGCGCGTGCGGTCGATCTCGAACTCGGTCGTCAGCGCGACGAGATTGAACTGATCGCCTCCGAAAACATCGTCTCGCGTGCCGTACTGGAAGCGCAAGGCTCGGTCATGACCAATAAATACGCCGAAGGCTATCCAGGCAGACGTTATTATGGCGGCTGCCAGTTTGTCGACATTGCTGAAAAGCTGGCCATCGAGCGGGCGACGCGACTGTTTTCCTGCAATTTTGCCAATGTGCAGCCCAATTCGGGCTCACAGGCCAATCAGGCGGTGTTTCTGGCCTTGATGCAGCCGGGCGATACTTTCATGGGCCTTGATCTTGCCGCAGGTGGTCACCTCACCCATGGCGCCAGCGCCAACATGTCCGGCAAGTGGTTCAAGCCGGTCAGCTATGGCGTCTGCGTGGTCGATCAAAAGATCGACATGGAGGCGGTGGAGCGCCTCGCCCATGAGCACAAGCCCAAACTCATCATTGCTGGCGGCTCGGCCTATTCGCGCCATTGGGACTTTGCCCGCTTTCGTGCCATTGCCGATGCGGTCGGGGCTTATTTCATGGTCGATATGGCGCATTTCGCTGGCTTGGTGGCAGGCGGCGCGCATCCGTCGCCCTTCCCGCACGCCCATGTCGTCACTACCACAACCCATAAAACACTGCGCGGCCCACGGGGCGGCTTGATCCTCTCCGACGATGAAACCATCGCCAAGAAGATCAATTCGGCGATTTTCCCCGGCCTGCAAGGCGGCCCCCTGATGCATGTCATTGCCGCCAAGGCCGTTGCCTTTGGCGAGGCTTTGCGCCCGGATTTTGCGGCCTATGCCCATCAGGTAGTCGCCAATGCCCAAGAACTGGCTTCGACCCTTGTCGGCGCTGGCTTCGAGATCGTCTCCGGCGGCACCGACAACCATTTGATGCTTGTCGATCTGCGACCCAAAAAGCTCACCGGCAAGGCGGCAGAAGCGGCGCTCGGTCGCGCCCACATCACCTGCAACAAGAATGGCGTGCCCTTCGACACCGAAAAGCCGACGATCACTTCGGGCATTCGGCTCGGCTCCCCGGCAGCAACATCGCGCGGGTTTGGCACTGCGGAATTCCGCATCGTCGGCGAACTGATCGTCGAGGCGCTCGAAGGCCTCGCCAGACATGGCGATGAAGGCAATGGCGAAGTCGAGGCGTCGGTGCGCAAGCGTGTTGCGGAACTGACAAAGCGCTTCCCGATTTATGCGTGAACCGGAATGCGTTGCCCCTATTGCGGTGCCACCGACAGCCAGGTGAAAGATTCGCGGCCCGCAGATGATGCGGCCTCGATCAGGCGTCGCCGGGTGTGCCCGGATTGCGGCGGGCGGTTCACGACCTTCGAGCGGGTGCAACTGCGCGAACTGATGGTGCTCAAGAAATCGGGCCGCCGCGTGCCGTTTGACCGTGACAAGTTGATGCGCTCGCTGGCGATCTCGCTGCGCAAGCGCCCGGTCGAGCCCGAACGCATCGAGCGGCTGGTGAACGGCATTGTCCGCCAGCTCGAAAACAGCGGCGAATCCGACATCGAATCGGGCCACATCGGCGAAATGGTGATGGAGGGCCTCGCCAACCTCGATCAGGTTGCCTATGTGCGCTTTGCCTCGGTCTATCGCAATTTCAATGAGGCGCGTGATTTCGGCCGGTTTCTGGTCGAACTCAGCGAGCCGCAGCGTGAAAATGATGCCGCGGCTGATTCGAATGACAAGCCAAAATGAACGGGCTCGATGAGCGGTTCATGCAGGCGGCGCTGGCCTATGGACGGCGCGGCCTCGGCAGAACGGCGACCAACCCCTCGGTCGGGGCTTTGGTGGTCAAGGACGGCGTCATCACCGGGCGCGGCTTCACGCAGAGCGGCGGGCGACCGCACGCCGAACCTGTAGCCTTGGCCGAGGCCGGAGCGCAGGCGCGCGGCGCGACACTCTACGTGACACTGGAGCCGTGCAGCCATCACGGCAAGACCCCACCCTGTGCTGAGGCCATTATCGCCGCCGGCATTGCCCGCGTGGTTTCGGCCATGCCCGACCCCGATACCCGCGTCAGCGGGCGCGGCCACGCCCTGTTACGCGCCGCTGGCATCGAAGTGGTTACGGGCATCGGGGCGGAACAGGCGCAGCGCGATCATCGCGGCCATATTTGCCGCGTCACCCGCCAGCGCCCCATGCTGACCCTGAAACTCGCCCGCACTGCGGACGGTTTTGCGGGCGCCTTGGCAGGCCAGCCGCGCCTGATGATTTCCGGCCCTGCCGCCATGGGCCGCACGCACATGCTGCGCGCCATGCATGACGGTGTCATGGTCGGCATCGGCACGGCGCTTGCCGATGATCCGCAACTCTCGGTGCGCCTGCCCGGCATGGCGGACAATCAGCCTATGCGAATCGTGCTGGATGCGCAGGCGCGGCTGCCGCAGAAGGCCCGCCTTGCCGACGGCACAGCCGAAGTGCTGCTGCTCTGCGCCACGAATGCGCCGCCGGACAGCATCGCCCTCTGGCAGGCGCGCGGCGTCAGCGTCGCACCGGTTGCACCGGGCCGCGACGGCCAGCTTGATCTGGCCGCTATCATGGCCATCCTGTATCGGCATGGCCTGTCGCGGGTGTTTTGCGAGGGAGGCCCAAGGCTGGCGCAAAGCCTGTTGGCCCAAGGCCTCGTCGATGACCTGTTGCTGGTCACCAACCAGCAGTTTCATGGCGGCGCGGGGCTTGCAGCCCTTGATACGCGCGCTCTGGCTCTGGTCGCGCGTGATTTTCGCCGCTACCAGCAAAGCCGGTGCGGCGATGATCTCCTCGAAGCATTTGAACGCAAGGAAAACTGATGTTTACCGGTCTGGTCAGCGATGTTGGCGACATTCTTGAAGTTGGCGGCACAGCCAGTCTGCGACGCCTGAAGATCGCTTGCAGCTATCCCCACGCCAGCCTCGCCATGGGCGCTTCGGTCGCCTGTTCGGGTGTCTGCATGACGGTCGTTGACAAGGGCCAGACCGCCGGGCGCGATTGGTTTTGCGTCGATGCCGCCGCCGAAACGCTGCGCCTGACCACTGTTGGAAACTGGCGACAAGGCACCCGCATCAATCTGGAACGCGCGCTGAAAATCGGCGATGAACTCGGCGGCCATATCGTCAGTGGCCACGTCGATGGGTTGGCTGAGTTGCGGGCGCGGCGCGATTTTGAAGGCATGGCTGAATTCACCCTCACCGTCCCGCGCGATCTCGCGCGCTTCATCGCGCCCAAGGGATCAGTCTGCCTTGAGGGCACGTCATTGACCGTCAACACCGTTGCTGGTGAGGATTTCACAGTGCTGCTGATCCCCCATACACTGGCGGTCACCACGTGGGGACAACGCAAGGCTGGCGACCAGCTCAATCTCGAGGTCGATACCATGGCGCGCTACGCCGCAAGGCTGCGCGAATTCGCGCCATCCTGACATCTCAGAGGTGGCTGTAGGCCGGGTTGGCAAAACTCAACACCGCGCCATCCGCAGCCCGCCAGGTCACACGTCGGTGCGCCTGCACCACGCCGATCCGCGTGACCTTGACACCAGCTCTGGCGCAATCATGCTCGAAGCCGACGCAGGCACCCGGGGGCACGCATGCGATGATTTCATAATCATCTCCGCCTATTAGTGCTGTTTCCTCAAATGTTGGTTCCATTGCTAGAGCCGCATGGACCGCTGGCGAAAATGGCACAGCCGCCGCTTCGATGATAGCGCCCCTGCCCGATGTCGCCAGCAGTCTGGCGAGGTCGCCCACCAGCCCATCTGATACATCCATCGCCGCATGGGCATGGTCGCGCAGCGCCGCACCAAGGGCCAGACGCGGTTCTGGCCGGTGGTAGCGCGCCTCCAAATGGCGTCGAAGCTGCGCGGGCAGCGCCAGCCGCTCGGGGCTTTTCAGCGAAACGAGGCCCAGAGCCGCATCACCGATGGTGCCTGTGACATAGATGGCATCGCCACTGACCGCGCCGCTGCGCTTGACCATGCGGCCCTGCTGCACCTCGCCGAAGGCAGTGATGGTCAGGGCGAGCGGCCCCGGCGTCGCGACCGTATCGCCCCCGATGAGCGCAATGCCAAAGCGCGCCATATCGGCACCAAGTCCCTTGGCGAAGGCCTCGAACCAACTGGCCTGCAACCCCTTGGGCAGCATCAGCGCCAGCGTGAAAGCGCGCGGCCGCGCGCCCTTGGCCGCCAGATCCGAAAGATTGACCCGCAGCGCCTTGGCGGCAATGACCTCAGCGGGATCATTTTCAAAGAAATGCACCCCCGCCACCAGCGCATCGGCGGTGATCACCCAATCATGCCCGGGCTTTGGAGCCAGCAATGCCGCATCGTCGAGCAGGCCAAGCCCTTCCGGCCCCGCCAGCGGCGCGAAATAGCGGGCAATGAGGTCATGCTCGCGCGAAGCACCCATGGCTAGTCTCGATTGGCAAATTCATCCAGCCGCAATTCATGGGCAAGCGTGTCGAGCACGGCATTGATCATGCCGGCCTCGTCGCGGCCATAAAACGCACCGGCAACATCGACATATTCGGTTATGACGACTCTTGCGGGGACATCGAGGCGCTTTTTCAATTCATAGGTTCCGGCCCGCAGAATCGCCCGCATCAAGGCTTCGATCCGCGCCAGCGGCCAGGTATTTTCAAGCCGCAAATCAATCAGCCGGTCGAGCGCCACCTGATCGGCCAGGACTCCGATGAGAATGTCCCGAAAAAAGGCGATTTCAGCGGGCTTGTATTGCGCCCCTTCAACCTCTTTGCCGATCCAGTGCGATTCAAATTCGGCCAGACATTCATTGACGCCACGCCCGGTGACATCCATTTGATAGAGCGCCTGGCAGGCGGCGAGACGGGCAGCGGTGCGGTGTTCAGCGCGAGACATGGCGTCAGACCACTTGGGCGTGTTTGAGCGCATGGAGGCTCATGGCGGCTCTGGCCGCATCTGCCCCCTTGTTGCCGAGCTGCGGATCGGCCCGCACCAGCGCCTGCGCCTCGTTTTCCACCGACAGGATGCCATTGCCGACCGGCAGGCCAAGACGGATGCCAACATCCATCAAGCCACGCGCGCTTTCATTGGCAACGATCTCGAAATGATAGGTCTCGCCGCGAATGATGCAGCCCAGCGCCACGATACCGGCGATGTCCTTGTCGGCGGCCACGGCAATGCTGGCAGCAACCGGGATTTCGAGGGCGCCGGGCACGCCCACAATATCCCAGGCCGCCCCTGCTTCCCGCAGCGCCGCCTCGGCGCCCTGCAGCAACAGCGCGCCGATGGCGTCATAAAACCGTGCCTCGATGATCAGGAACCGCGCTCCCGCGAGCTGGTGGGGGTGATATGCCGCGCGGCGGGCTTCTGCCATCAATCTGCTCCTCAAATGTCGGAACGGCTCTGGTAGCCGCAACAAGCCCTTGGCCGCAAGCCTCAATCGTCAGACGCGCGCCACAATCGCGCCGCAGGGCCGGTCATGGCCCGCGGCGCGGCAACTTTTTGCAAGGAATGCTGGCTGCGTGCCGAGCGTCTCAGCCCCTCGTTGCCACCTTCATCGCCTTGGGCTGGCCGAGCTTGGGCAGAAACCAGGTCAGGAAGCCGATCGCCGGCAGAAAGGCGCAGAGATGGAACACAAAGGCGACGCTGGTATGGTCGGCCAGAATGCCGAGGCTCCCTGCCCCTAGCCCACCCATGCCGAAGGCCAGTCCGAAGAACAAGCCCGACACCATGCCCACCCGGCCCGGCAGCAACTCCTGCGCATAGACCACGATCGTGGAAAATGCCGATGAAATCACAAAACCCACCAGCATGCTCAGGATAATGGTTCCCGGCAGATTGGCATAGGGCATGGCGAGGGTCAGCGGTAAAGCCCCGACAATCGAAATCCAGATCACCGGCAAACGGCCATAGCGATCCCCCAACGGCCCACCAATCAGCGTGCCCGAAGCAAAGGCGAAGAGATAGGCAAATAGCCCCAGCTGCGCCTCGCCAATCGGCAACTGGAACTTGTGGATGAGATAGAATGTATAAAAGGTCGTCATCGACGCCGTATAGAAGAACTTGGAAAACATCAGCGCCATCAGCACTAGCAGCGCCCGTGTCACCTGAGCGCGCGGCAATGGCAGGGCCTTTGCCCGCGCACCAACCACCTTGGCCGGTTCGGCGGCAAGGCGCTGTGCATACCAGCGCCCGACATAATAAAGGATGCCCATGGCCAGCAGCGGCACGACAATGAAGCCCGCAACACTGCTGCGCCCCAACGGCACCACGACCAGCGCCGCCAGCAGCGGCCCGCTCGATGTGCCAAAATTGCCACCCACCTGAAACAAGGATTGCGCCAGCCCATAGCGCCCGCCCGATGCGGCGCGTGCCATGCGCGAAGATTCAGGGTGAAACACCGCCGAGCCTATGCCCACCAGCGCGGCGGCGACCAGCAGCGTCGGCAGATTGCCCGCCACCGACAACAGCAGCAAGCCGCTCAGGCTGGAAATCATTCCCAGTGACGCAGAATAAGGCAGCGGACGCCGATCAGTATAAGTTCCGATCAGCGGTTGCAGAACAGACCCAGTGAGCTGGAACACCAGCGTGATCAGCCCGACTTCGGCAAAGCTCAGCGAAAATTCCGCCTTGAGCAGCGGGTACATCGCCGGAAGCAGCGATTGCAGCATGTCATTGAGGAAATGCGATAGTGATACTGCGCCCAAAATAAGCATGATCGGCCCTGTCGTCGCCACAGGACGCCGCGCCGGAGCCACGTCCGCAACAACGGGGCCGACCAGAGTGCCGTCGACCTCTGCAAGATTCACGTTCATGTTCACGGGGACAGACCCTCTTTTTGCCGATCACCCTTAAATATCTGAAATAGCCCGCGCGGCAACGGCGCGAGGCAAATGCCAGCCATGCAATTTATTCAGGAGCGCGACGTCCGCTCATGCAAAATCCGCTTCATTGCTGCTGCACGGGCGCAACAATGCTGCGCTGCTGTGCGGCCAATTCCTCGCGCGCCAGCTTGGAGGGGCTCATCGCGGCGTCGACATTCAAGCCATCACGCTTGTAGATGTCGTCACGGAACTGCACGATGCCGTCAGGCGTTGCCCAGGCGGTGATATAGACCCAATAGACCGGCACAGGCGGGGTGATGTCGACATCCAGACGCTGGCCGGAATTGATGGTGTCATCCACTTTCTGGCGATCCCAGCCAGGATTGTCCTTGAGCAGCCAGGTCACATAATCACGCACATCCTGCAGGCGCATGCACCCTGACGACACAAAGCGGTAATCGTCACCAAACACACCCTTTTCATTGGTGTCGTGCATATAGACGCCATAGGGATTGTTGATGTTGATGCGCACCACGCCAAGCGCATTACCCGCCCCCGAATCCTGACGGAACCGGTAATTTTCAGCCTGATAGGAATCCCAGTTGATGCTGGAAGCCTGCACTTCCTGCCCGCTCTTGTCGAAAATCCGGATGCGGTTTTCTTCGAGGTAATGCGGATGCTTCTGCATCAGGGGAATGAGGTCTTTCTTGATGATCGAGGCCGGCACCGTCCAATAGGGATTGAAATTGATCTGGATGGCCTTGGTCTGCATGATCGGCGAAGGCCGGTCGATGCGCCCGACTCCTGCCTTGTGGCGGGTGATCACCACATTGTTTTCAACCGTCTCCACCCGCGCCGCAGGAATGTTCGCGACAACATAGCGCTGGTCGTTGAGGCCCTGATATTCGCGCAGACGCACCGAATTCAGCGTGAGTTGCTGCAAGCGCATGGTCACCGGGACATTCATGGCGCGCAGCGTTTCCCTGTCCACCACGCCGCTGATGGCAAGGCCATGACGTGCCTGAAAACGCCTGACCGCCGCCGCGACGAAGGAATCAAAATTCTCGGACATGCCGGCAACACGCGGAAGATCATCGGTGATCATCAGGCGGCGACGCAAAGCCTGCACATCGGGGCCACGCATACCGAGTCGCAATTGCCGCCGCGGCTGGAATGATGGCCACCCGCCCTTGTCGGCAAGAGCCTGGTAGCGCTGCACGGCGGCAGCGGTCGCGTCGATGGTCTGCTGCGAAAGCAGTGGCACGCTCGAGCGCCCCAAAGCCTGCGGCGGATCAGCATCATATTGCTGCGCCCATTCGGCTTGACGTCCAACCAGTGCAGCATGCGCGCCCAAACTTGCGCCCAGAAAGCCAACACCGGCACCAACAACCCCGGTTATAACGTTGCGGCGCGAAAGCGCCCGCCCGCCAAAATGCCCGTTCATCAATTCAAATCCCGCTGCCACGGCCAAACCAGCCGATTCTATGCACACCTGCGCATGTCATGGTTGAGAAAGCGCAAACATGCGGGCTTATTTATGGCTTAACGCGGTTGTGAAGCGCTGGATTGCATTTTTTGCAGAACTCAGCGCCAAAAACAAAAAAGGACACATCACTGTGTCCTTTTTGCAACATCAGACGAGACTTCAGACGCGATCAGAGGCGGAAGCGGATCTGATCCGTCCAGAAGCGCTCCAACCGGGTCAGCGCCACATTCATGCGGGCGAAATCATCGCCGGAAATGCCACCGATCTGTTCGACCGTGGTGACGTGCTTTTCGTAGAGCGCGGAAACAATGCTCATCACCTCTTTGCCTTTCGGCGTCAGGCTGATACGCACCGACCGGCGATCAACGCGTGAACGAGCGTGGTGAAGATAGCCCATCTCGACCAGTTTCTTGACATTGTAGGAAACATTGGAACCGAGGTAATAGCCTCTGGTGCGCAATTCGCCAGCGGTCAGCTCGCTATCGCCAATGTTATAGAGCAACAGCGCCTGCACTGAATTGACATCGGTGCGGTTGCGGCGATCAAATTCATCCTTGATGACATCAAGCAGACGACGGTGCAGCCGTTCCACCAAAGTCAATGATTCATGATAGATCGGACGCAATTCATTGAAGCGTTCGCTACGAGCGATGGCAACTTCATTTTTAGCAGCGTTGTTCATACTACACCTTGCTTGTTGTTGGCTCGGCGCTCTGTTTCAAGGAGCGTTCGTGCCTCTCGTCTGATGAGATGAACTTACACGGCACCCCTGAATCCCGACTTAAATAACAGAATGAATCGATGATTTACACTTTTGGGTGAATCAAACATGAAATAAAACATGGGTTTACAATGAATCCACCTTAACCATCCGGCGGCCCTGCACCCTCGCGGTCAGCGCGCGGCGCGTTCGCGCGTCGCTTGATAGGTGAGGCCGATATAGGCAAGCAGCAGCACGATATCCGCCAGCCGCAACGCCAGGCCATTGAACGGCACGCTGGCATAGGCGAGGCCCGTGAGGATTTGCGCCGTGCAGAGGCACACCCACAAGACCCCGCCCCAGGCGGCGGGCAGCCACAGTCCGGTCGCAGCAATCAGATCGAGCACCGCGAAAATCACCAGACCGGAAGCATTGGCAAAGCCGAGGGTTGCCAGCGGTGCCGGCCGGTGCATCAACAGCGCCTGCCACAGCGCCAGCCCCTGCACCATCCACAGGCCGGCCATCACCCGCAGAAAGGTCACCAGCAATTTGTTCCACTGCCCCAACTGGCGCCTTGGCGCGGTCTGCTCGGCGACACTCATCGGCGGCAGCGGCCGCGAAGTCTGTTGCTCGCTCATGGCGTCATCCGCGCTGTCGGCCAACCCGGCTGCCAGGGCGCAGCAAACCAGGCGTCTATGTGCGCATGGTCAACGCCCTCCAGGGAATCGGGTTTCCAATGCGGCGCTTTATCCTTGTCGATCGTCATGGCCCGTGTGCCTTCGTAAAAATCAGAATCGCGGCACAGATGCGAGACGATGCAAAGCTCCATCGCCAAGGCCTGCGCCAGATCAAGCCCGCCGCCAAGCTGCATCTGGCGGAAGGCGACGCTGAGGCTGGTGGGTGAATGACGGCGCAACGCCGCAAGATCCGCCGCCGCGATGGCATCGGCGGGCGCCAGCGCCGCGAGCCGGGTCATGATGTCAGCAAGACTCGTGCCCCGATAGGCATGTTCGAGTTGCGGCGACAAATTCGACTGCGGCCTGATGTTGCCCGTCGGCAGCAGTCTCGCGACACTCTCCCCCGCCGCCAGCGCGTCCAGCAGGCGCGGCTGTTCTTCGCTGGCACACCTGTGCGTCGCCAGCCCCAGCGCTTTGGCTTCATTCGCGCCGACCCGCGCGCCCGTCAACGCCAGCCGCATGCCGCTCGCCCCGGGAAGCCGCGGCAGAAAATAACTGGCGCCGATGTCCGGGAAAAACCCGATGCCGACTTCCGGCATGGCAAATTGCCAGCCATCGCCCGCCACAACATGCGAGCCATGCAGCGCCACGCCGACGCCCCCGCCCATGACGAGCCCGTCAACCAGAGCAATATAGGGCTTGGCGAGGCGGCTGATGCGCAGATTGAGCGCGTATTCATCGCGCCAGAAAGCCATCTGCGCGTCATGATCCCCTGCCCGCCCGAGATCATAGAGGTGGCGAATATCCCCACCGGCGCTGAAGGCTCGGCCCGGCGCCGCGGAAACAACAATGGCACGAACCGACGAATCGTGCTCCCATTCATCGAGCGCCGCGTCGATGGCGGCAACCATGCCGTGGCTGATCGCGTTCAACGCCTGCGGGCGTTGCAGTTCGATATGGCCCAGCGCCCCGCGCCGCTGGCAGGACAAATCCGGATTTGCTGAAATGGCGTTTGCCACAAGTGCCTCATGACGCTGTTCGCCCCTGCTGAATGCCGTTTTCAGGCTTCAAGGTCAATCGCGCTGATCAGCCTTGCGGGGCCGTGCCTTGTTGTTGGCCAAAATTCGCTTTAATTGAGGGGCTGATAGTTCAAAAAGAGGTGACAGTGCGCCGCATTTATTTTCTGGCTCTGGTTGTGCTCGCGCTCGTCGCCTTGCTGGTGAGCTATCCTGCCCGTGTCGCTGGAATTTCGCCGGGCCTTGCGGCTGCAGGTTCAAAATTGCGGGCTGAATTGCCGGCGGCCCTCGTGGCGCATTTGCCTGACACGAAAATGACGCAAGCCAAGGCGCAGCCAACCCACCCGTCCATGCCCGCAGTGGTCGTCTTGACGACCCAGGTGGTGAAGGGACCGCTCGCCCGCGTCGAAACCACCATTGGCACGGTGCAACCCATCGCCTCGGTAGCGCTGCGCACCCGCCTCGATGCCCAGGTCGATCAGGTGCTGGTCAAGGACGGTGCTGAAATCAAGCAGGGCGCGCTTGTTTTCAAGCTGGATGCACGCCAGCTCGATGCCCAGATTGCCCAGGCGCAGGCGACCCTGACGCGCGACGACGCCCAGATCGCCCAGGCACAAACCGATCTCAGACGCGCCAGCGATCTGCTTGCGCGCAATGCCGGCGCCAAGGCGACCGTGGACACAGCCCGCACCAATCTCGCCAGCTTCAAGGCGACCAAGGCGGCCGATCAGGCCGCGCTTGCCAATCTCGAAGTGCAAAAAACCTGGACGAGCATCACCTCGCCGATCACCGGGCGCATCGGCGTTGTCGGCGTCAAGGCCGGCAATATCATTCGAGCGGGCGACAGCGGCCCCACTGGCACCCTCGCCACCATCAACCAGATGTCGCCGATCTATGTCGCCTTCTCTTTGCCGCAGGACCTGCTCGACGCGCTGCGCAAGGCCGAACACAGCGATCAAAGCTATGTGGTCGCAACACCGCAGGGCGCCAGCATCGGTGAGCGCGGCAAGATCGCCGAGATCGACAATGCCATTGATAGCGCCACGGGCACCATCACCGCCCATGCGATTTTCGCAAATACCCATGAGCAGCTTTGGCCGGGACAATTGTGCAATGTCGCGGTCACGCTCGACACCGCCCCCGCCGCAATCACGCTTGCGCGGCAGGCAGTGCAGAATGGCCAGAACGGCAATTTCGTGTTTCTGGTCGAGAACAATGTCGCGACCATGCGGCCCGTCAAGGTGGCCCGCACGCAAGGCGATCTGGCGGTTATCACCTCCGGCCTCGAGGGCGGCGAGACCGTTGTCCTGGATGGTGCCTCGCGGCTGGTCAACGGCGCCCATGTCGTCATACGCAAACCCGCAACGCCGCAGGATGTCGGCTCAAAGCAGGCTGATTGACCATGAGCCTGCCAGAGCTTTGCATCCGCCGCCCCGTGATGACGACTTTGCTGATGCTGTCGTTCATCGCCTTTGGTCTCATTGGCTACCAGCAACTGCCCGTCTCGGCGCTGCCGCAGGTCGATTTCCCGACAATCCAGATCGAAGCCAATCTCAACGGCGCCAGCCCGGAAACCATGGCCTCGGCCGTCGCTGCGCCCATCGAGCGCCAATTGGCGACCGTGTCGGGCATTTCGGCCATGACCTCGTCGTCCAGCCGTGGCTCCACCACCATCACCGTGCAATTTGCCTTGAACCGCAACATCGACGGCGCGTCGCTGGATGTCGCGGCAGCATTGTCGGCGGTGCAGAAAAACCTGCCCCCTGCCATGACCAGCGCCCCCTCGTTCCGCAAGGTCAATCCCGCCGATTTCCCGGTGCTGCTGCTGGCGCTGTCGTCCGACACGCTGCCGCTCTCCAAGGTCGATGATTATGGCGAGCAGGTATTTGCGCAGCAGATTTCGCAGCTTGATGGCGTCGCGCAGGTGCTCATCTTCGGGCAGCAGAAATATGCCGTGCGTGTCGACGTCGATCCCGACAAGGCAGCAGCGCGCGGCGTGACCCTGGCCGATGTCGGCAATGCCGTGGCTGCCGCCAATTCCTCGACTCCGGTCGGCACCCAATATGGCAAACACCAGAACATAACGCTCGATGCCAGCGGCCAATTGCAAAAAGCCAATGATTTCCGGCATGTCGTCGTCGCCTTCCGCAATGGCGCGCCGGTCATGCTCGATCAGATCGCCAATTTGAAGGATTCGGTGACTGATACCCAGACCGCCGCCTGGTTCAATTCCAAGCGCGCGGTCATTCTGGCGATATTCCGCCAGTCGGACGCCAATACCGTGAAGGTGGTTGACCAAATCCGCGCGCGCCTGCCCAAATATAACGCGCAGATCCCGGCGAGCGTCCATGCCGATGTGCTGAACGACCGCTCGGTGTCGATCAGGGATTCCATCGCCGATGTTCAGGACACTTTGGCGCTTTCGGTGGCCCTTGTGGTGATGGTGATTTTCTTCTTCCTGAAAAGCGTCCCCGCCACGCTCATTCCAGCGCTGGCCCTGCCGGTTTCGCTCATCGGCACCTTCGGATTCATGTTCGCCTTTGGCTATTCGATCGACAACATCTCGCTTCTGGCCATCACACTGTCGGTTGGCTTTGTGGTGGATGACGCCATCGTCATGCTGGAGAACATCGTCCGTCACGTCGAAGAGGGCATGAAACCCTTCGATGCGGCGCTGAAAGGTGCTGGCGAAATCGCCTTCACCATTCTGTCCATGACGCTGTCGCTCGTCGCCGTCTTCATCCCGGTGCTGTTCATGGGCGATGTCGTCGGCCGGGTTTTCCGTGAATTTGCCGTGACCATTTCTGTTGCCATTCTGGTTTCGGGCTTCGTGTCGCTCACCCTGACGCCGATGCTGTGCGCGCGCCTGCTGCGCCCCATCAACCACGAGGCCCGGCAGAATTTCTTTGCACGCTTCAGTGATCGAGTCGTCAATGGCGTGCAACTGGCTTACCAGCGCAGCCTTGATTTCGTGCTGCACGTGCGCCCGCTGATCCTGCTTCTCACCTTTGTGACCATCGGCGCGTCACTATGGGCCTATTATGCCATCCCCAAAGGCTTCTTCCCGATTGAAGATACCGGCTTCTTGCTGGCAGCCACCGAAGCCTCGCCCGATACGTCGCTGGCCGCCATGGCGGCACGCCAGAAGCAATTGTCCGCGATCGTGCGCAAAGACCCTGCCGTGGAATATGCCGTGTCGGCCATCGGCGGCATCACCAGCACCAATCAGGGCCGCATGTTTGTCGCCTTGAAACCCAAGGGGCAGCGCCCGCCGCTGTTCACCATGGTAAGCCGCCTGCGCAAGGAAGCCTCCGCTGTGCCCGGCCTGTCGGCGATTTTCATCCCGATTCAGAACCTCAACCTTCAGGGCGGACGCCCGGCGCGCGCCGCCTATCAATATACCCTGCAATCAACCGATCTTGGCGCACTCTACCCTGATTCGAACAGGATGATGCTGGCCATGCGCAAGCTGCCCGGCCTGCGCGATGTCAATACCGATCTGCAAATCCGCAACCCCGTCGCCAAGGTCATCATCGACCGGCAAAAGGCTGCGGCTCTGGGTGTCAATGCCGACCAGATCCGCACCACACTGAACAATGCCTATGGCTCGCGTGTGGTTTCAACTATCTACACTCAGGCCGCAGATTATGATGTGATCGTCGAGGCAGACAACAACTTCCAAAATCATATCAACGCCTTGGGGCGCCTTGATGTCCGCAGCCAGACCGGCGCGCTGGTGCCGCTCAATCAAGTGTCACGCATCGTGCGTCAGGTCGGGCCGCTGTCGGTCAACCGTCAGTCGCAGCAGCCGGCCGTGACCCTCTCCTTCAACCTCGCCCCCGGTGTGTCGATCGGCGCGGCCATTACCGAAATCCACGGCGCCGAGCGCAAACTCAACTTGCCCGCCTCCGTCACCACCAGTTTCTCAGGCACGGCGCAATTGTTCCAGAAATCTCTGCAAGGTCAGGGCATTCTGCTGATGGCCGCTGTGCTGACCATTTATATCGTGCTCGGCGTGCTTTACGAGAGCTTCATCCATCCGGTCACCATTCTCTCGGGCCTGCCTTCCGCCGGACTTGGCGCGCTGATCGCCCTTGCGCTTGGTGGACGTGAACTGACTGTCATCGCCATCATCGGCATTTTGATGCTGGTGGGCATCGTCAAGAAAAACGCCATCATGATGATTGATTTCGCCATCGAGCGGCGCTTGCAGGGCGCGGACGCGCTTACCGCCATCCGCGAAGCGGCGGTGATCCGTTTCCGCCCGATCATGATGACCACGCTCTGCGCCATGCTTGGCACCCTGCCCATCGCACTGGGAACCGGTGCCGGCTCGGAACTGCGTCAGCCGCTCGGAATCGCTGTTGTTGGCGGCCTGTTCGTGTCGCAAATCCTGACGCTCTACATCACGCCGGTGATCTATTTCTATCTCGACAAGATTGATTCGCGCCTGGCGGGTCGGCGCACCAAGCGTCAGGTGGCCCCCGCCAGCACGGAGCAAAGCTTGCCCAAAGCTGCTGAATGACAAGATGGCGCGCCGCCGACCTCAGCGCGCGCGAAGGCTGCGCAACCGCTTCCAATAGTCGAGACGTTTTTTGATATCGCGCTCGAACCCACGCTCGACCGGTTCATAAAGCTCACGCCGATCCAAGGCCTCCGGCCAGTAATTCTGGCCTGAGAATGCCTCCTGAGTATCGTGATCATAGATATAATCGGCACCGTAACCCTCGGAGCGCATGAGACCGGTGGGCGCATTGAGGATGGTTTTGGGCGGCGGCAGCGAGCCATGTTCGCGCGCCAGCGCCTGCGCCGCCTTGAAAGCGACATAGGTAGCATTCGATTTCGGTGCCGTCGCCAGATACACCGTGGCTTCAGCCAGCGCCAGTTCGCCCTCCGGCGCGCCTAAAAACTCGAAGGCCTGCCGCGCAGCAATGGTGATGGTCAGCGCGTGCGGATCGGCAAGGCCAATGTCCTCGCTCGCCATGCGCACGAGACGGCGCAGCAGGAACATCGGGTCTTCGCCCGCCGCCAGCATTCTCGCCAGATAATAAAGGGCGGCATCCGGGTCGGAACCGCGCACGCATTTATGCAAGGCCGAAATCAGATTGTAGTGCTGATCCTGCCCCTTGTCATAGAGCGGGGCGCGGCGCTGCACCAGCTTGCTCAAAGCCGCAACATCCAGCATCACCCCTTTCGGTGCCAGACGCCAGACATCTTCGGCTAGGGTGAGCAAGGCGCGGCCATCGCCATCGGCCATATTGATCAAACCGGTGCGCGCCGTCGCATCGAGCGGCAGTGCCAGCGCCGTTTCGTGCTCCGCCCGCACCATCAAGGCTTCGAGCGCCGCCTCATCCAGCCCATGAAACACCAGCACCCGCGCCCGCGATAACAAGGCGCCATTCAGTTCAAAAGACGGATTTTCTGTCGTCGCCCCCACCAGCGTGATGGTGCCATCTTCCATCACCGGCAGAAACGAATCTTGTTGCGCCTTGTTGAAGCGGTGGATTTCATCGACGAACAGCAACGTGCCGCCACCAGCACGGCGGCGTTGCCGCGCCTCCTCAAACAGCTTTTTGAGATCGGCAACGCCGGTAAAAATCGCCGAGACCTGGATGAAATCCAGCTTCGTTCCCTGCGCCAGCAGGCGCGCCACGGTAGTTTTGCCCGTGCCGGGCGGCCCCCAGAAGATCAGCGAGCCGAAATGCCCGCTCTCCAGCAAGCGCAAAAGCACGCCATCCGCACCCACCAGATGCTCTTGCCCGGCGACTTCCTGCAATTTTTGCGGTCGCAACCGCTCCGCGAGCGGTGCAGCGGGCGCGGCATCGGCAAACAGGCTCATGGGCGCGTCAGCCCCCGACGATCGAAGTGAACACCTGGCCGGCGCGGTTGATGGTCAGCTTCCAGTAGTGATGCGCAACAGAGGTAATTTTGGCGAGACTGGCGGTGTCGGCAATCGGCACTCCATTGACGGCGAGGATCACATCGCCCTTGCGCACATTATATTGCTGCGCAATCGACCCGGGCGCGATGGTGCTGACGACCACGCCCTTGGTGACGCCATGCAGCGTCATGTCTTCGATCACGGCGGGCGAGATGTTTTCGACCGATGCGCCCCTGAACGGCGATGGCCCGGTCAAGGCGCGCAGATCGCGTTTGGGAATTTCCGGCGCGCCGCTCAGCCCGACCTGCGCCGTCGCGCTTTTGCCGTCGCGCAGATAGGTCAATTTGGCGGTGCCGCCCAGCGGTTCGATCCCGAAATGATAGCCAAAGCTCTCGACATCATCGACGCTTTTGCCGTCAATTGCGGTGATGACATCGCCGCGCCGCAACCCGGCCGTGGCGGCAGGGCCGCCCGCAAACAAATTGGCGATCAGCGCACCATCAGGCCGTGCCATGCCAAGCGAAGCGGCTATGTCTGGCGTCACGCTTTGCAGCGTGGCCCCGAGCCAAGGCCGCCGCACCTCATGGCCGCCATTGCGGGCCGCGGCAATGACAGCTTTCACAGTGTCGATCGGGATTGCAAAGCCGATCCCGACTGAACTTCCGGTCTGGGTATAAATTGCGGAATTGATTCCCACGACATGGGCATGCATATCCACCAGAGCGCCGCCTGAATTGCCCGGATTGATCGCCGCGTCGGTCTGGATGAAAAAGCCGTAGTTGGAAACGCCAACCTGTGTGCGGGCCAGCGCCGAGACAATCCCCTGCGTCACTGTCTGGCCGACGCCGAAAGGGTCACCAATGGCGAGCACAATGTCGCCGACCTGCAGATTGTCGGATTCGCCAAGCGTGGCCGTGGGAAATGGCCCCGCGCCCTTGATCTTCAGCACTGCCAGATCCGTGCGCTTGTCGCGCAGCACGATATCGGCTGGAAATTCGCGCTTGTCGGCGAGGGCGACTTTCACCTGTGTCATGCCGGCAATGACGTGAAAATTCGTGACGACCAGCCCGCTTGGATCAACGATCACCCCCGAGCCCAGGGATTGCTCGGTGCGCGCGCGTGTGCCCATGCCTTGTCCGAAAAATCTCTGAAACACCGGATCATTGAAAAACGGGTTGTTCGGCACATTTTCCGTGCGCGACGCAAAGACATTGACGACAGCTGGCAGCGCTTTTTTCACCACCGGCGCAAAGGACAGCATTTCCGCCCCCTGCGAGGTCGGCACTTGCCGCAAGGTCATATCAGCAAAGGCAGTTTGAGTCGTGAGGCACAGGGCCAGCATCATCGAGAGGGGCAGCAAGCGCGTCAAGAGCGTGATCTCCGCATGAGGATGAAAGGGCGGTGTCGCCCGGCAATATGGCGTAATTGGGGATTGCGCCAGCACATTCTGCTGCAAGCGCTTGCGCCTTGCAGAGCGCGCGCCTTATCCTGCCGCATCGCGAGCGTGGGGAATGGTGCAACATGAAAATCACAGCGGCGGTTTTGCAGCGTTCCGGCGCACCACGCCCCTATGCACAATCGCGTCCTCTGGAAATCTGCGAGGTCAACCTCGATGGCCCGGGCACGGGCGAAGTGCTGATCAGGCTGCATGCGGCGGGCCTGTGTCATTCGGATTTATCGGTGATTGACGGCACGCGGCCGCGGCCCCTGCCCATGGCGCTCGGCCACGAGGCGACGGGCGAGATCATCGAGGTCGGCCAAGGCGTCACCCGCTTCAAGCCCGGCGATCACGTCGTGCTGATCTTCATGCCGGCCTGTGGCCATTGCCAGCCCTGCGCCACCGGCCGCCCCGCCCTGTGCGAACCCGGCGCCGAAGCCAATGGCGCCGGCACTTTGCTGGGTGGCGCGCGGCGGCTTAACCAGCAGGGCGCGGCGCTCAACCATCACCTCGGGGTGTCGGCCTTCGCCACCCATGCCGTCGTCTCGGAAAATTCCTGCGTCGCAATTGACAAATCCCTGCCCTTTGCCACCGCTGCCCTGTTCGGCTGCGCGGTACTCACCGGTGTCGGCGCCGTCGTCAATACCGCTGCGGCAGTGCCCGGAAGCACCATGGCGGTGATCGGCCTTGGCGGCGTCGGCCTCAGCGCCATCCTGGGCGCCAGATTGTCCGGCGCCCGCCAGATCATCGCCCTCGACACCGACGACACCAAACTCGCCCGCGCTACCGCGCTGGGAGCGACCCATGCCATCAAGGCCGGAACCGCCACGACACTTGACGAGCTGCGCGACATCAGCCACGGCGGCGTTGATTATGCCTTTGAAATGGCCGGTTCCGTACCGGCGCTGGAACTGGCTTATGCCGCCACGGCGCGCGGCGGCACCACCGTGACAGCAGGCCTGCCACCGCCTGACCGGCAGCTCTCCTTGCAGGCGCTGAGCCTTGTTGCCGCCGAGCGCACGCTGAAAGGTTCATACATGGGCTCCAGCGTCCCCACCCGCGATGTGCCGCGCTATATTGCGCTGCATCAACGGGGTCTCCTCGCGGTCGAGGCGCTTTTGACGCACCGCCTGCCGCTTGCTGCGGTCAATGAGGGGTTTGACCGTCTCGCTGACGGCGCCTGCGTGCGTCAGGTGATTGATCTTGCCTGAGCGGCCTCTATTTTAACGAAAATTCGAGGTAATCCACCGCGCCTGCGACAAATGTGTCAAAGCACACAAGGAGCGATGCAGCGTGCTTGCCATAGAGGCGCAAAAGATTCTACGCAGCACATGAGACTTTGGTGTCGATGAGACGATGACAGGTATGCGGCGATACAAGGCTATATGTTACGGATTGCTTGTGGCGGGCCTGACCCTTCCGGCCTACGGCGACAATGTCCTCACCCTGGCCAGGACTGATGTCACGGCTGCCATGCTCGTGCCCAAGACCTGGGGCGGGCCAAGCTCCGGCCCCAAGGCGGTGGCACCCCAGGACCTGATCCTGATCAGCGCGGCCAAAGCCCCCGGTGCCGCCCGGTTCACCACGGCCCTGCAAGCAGCGGCGAGCGCCATTGGATGGCATGTGACAATCAATAATGTTGGCGGCAACGCGTCTGCCCTGCGCATGGCGCTGGAGCAAGCCATCATCAACCAGCCCCACGGCATCTTCACCTTTGGCTTTGACCCGACACCGGCCATGGCCGCCATGAAGGCGGGTGCGGCGGCCGGAGTCAAATTCATCGGGGTTGAATCAGGCAGTGGTGCCCCCACGGCCAAGGCCCTGCCATATTTTGCCGAGATCGGCCCCTCGCAGGATCAGCGCGCCCGCCTTGCCGCCAATGTCGCCATCGCCCTGAGGGATGGCCATGCCGGGGCGGTGATCCTCACGGATTCGAGCCGACCCGGCGATGTTCACGTCGCCCGGCAGATGGAACTGCAACTGCGCAAGTGCTCAAGCTGCAAGGTGCTCAGCATTGTCGATGTGTCGCGCGATGCCACGGTTCCGGTGATGATGGCGCAAATCAAGTCGCTGCAGCAGCTCTATGGCAGCCGCTGGAACGTGACGCTGGCGCCTTCGGACCGGTATTTTCGTGATTTTGGTGCGGGCCTCGCAAGACTCGGCTTCAAGGCCCCGGATTGGCCGGCGGGCATTGCTGCCGGCGAAGGCAGTGCCGCTGCGCTCAAGCGCATCGCGGCCCAAGCTGGCCAGACCGCGACATTAGCCCGCCCGCTGACCATGGAAGCCTGGCAGGCGGTCGATGAAATGAACCGGGCTTTAGCCGACAAGGATGATCCTTCCGGCTTTGAAATGCCCGCCCTGCTGGTGACCAGCCAGAACGCCGGTGATCCCGCGCTCAGCCACGGCACCTACGATCCAGCACTGCATTATCGCCACGCCTACATGACGCTGTGGACGAAATAAACGCTGAACCCCGGCCTTATTCGGCGACATTCAAGCGCACGCTCGGCGGTTCGGCTGCCGCAGCGCGGCGCAGCGCTTCCTGAGCTTCGTCGACCTCGCGCTGGCGGTTCCACAGCGCTGCATAAATGCCGCCTCGCTCGATCAGCGCCAGATGCGTGCCACGCTCGGCGATCACCCCCTGATCGAGCACGATGATCTCATCGGCATTGACCACCGTCGAAAGCCGATGGGCGATCACCAGCGTCGTGCGCCCCTTGGAAACGCGGTCGAGCGCATCCTGAATATCCCGCTCGGTAAAGGTATCGAGCGCCGAGGTCGCTTCATCCAGCACCAGAATCGGCGGGCCTTTCAGCATGGTGCGGGCGATGGCGACGCGCTGCTTCTCGCCACCCGACAATTTGAGTCCGCGCTCACCCACCTGCGCATTGAAGCCCTGCGGCACCATTTTGATGAAACGATCCATCTGGGCATCGGCAGCAGCGGCCTCGATCTCCGCTTCGCTGGCCTCCCAGCGGCCATAGCGGATGTTGTAGGCAATGCTGTCATTGAACAGCACGGTATCCTGCGGCACGATGCCGATGGCGGCGCGCAGCGACGTTTGCGTCACGGCACCAATATCCTGACCATCAATGGTGATACGCCCCGATTGCGGCTCGTAGAAGCGAAACAGCAGGCGCGACAGCGTCGATTTGCCCGCGCCCGACGGCCCGACAATCGCGACCGTCTTGCCTGCCGGTACCTCGAACGACACCCCGCGCAGGATTGTTCGGCCCGGCTCATAGCTGAAGACGACATCATCAAAGCGCACATTGCCGGCTGTAACCTTCAACGGCGGCGCGTGGGGATGATCCTTGATCTCCGGCGTGCGGTCGAGCACATCGAACATCATCTCGATATCCACCATCGCCTGCTTGATCTCGCGATAGACCATGCCCATGAAATTCAACGGCATGGCCAATTGCAGCATCATGACATTGACCAGACCGAAATCGCCGACGGTGTTGCGTCCCGACCTGATTCCCATCACGCACATCGCCATCACCGCCATCAGCCCGAGCGAGAAGATGAAGGCCTGTCCGAAATTCAGCACCGCCAGCGATGTGTAAGTGCGCACGCTCATTTTTTCGAAGCGCTGCATCGAGACATTGTAACGCGATTGCTCGCGCGCCTCGGCCCCGAAATATTTGACGGTCTCGTAATTCAGCAGGCTGTCGATGGCCTTGGTGTTGGCGTCATTGTCGCTCTCATTCATCGCCCGGCGGATGCCGATACGCCAGTTGGACGCAACCGTGGTGAACCACATATAGGCAATGACGGTCAGCGTGACGACGGCAGCATAGCGCCAATCGAACTTCCAGAAGAACACGCCGAGCGTCAAAGCAAATTCGACGGCGGTCGGCAGCGCGATCAGCATGGTCGTGCGCACCATGGTTTCGATGGCGGCGCGACCGCGCTCCAGAATGCGAGTCAGGCCGCCGGTCTTGCGCTCAAGATGAAAGCGCAGCGACAACTGATGGATATGGACGAAAACATCCAGGGCCAGATGGCGCACGGCATTCATGGCAACGGCAGCAAACACCGCGTCGCGGCCCTGCTGGGTCAGCGACGTCAGAATGCGCAGCAGTCCGTAGACCAGCGTGAAAGCAATCGGCAGCGACAGCGCGCCGAGCAAAGTTGTCGCGGTGGTCTTGTGCACCCCCTCGGCGACCAGCGCGTCGGTGGTCCATTTGAAAGCGAAGGGCACTCCGGCATTGATGAACTTGCTGGCGACCATGAAGCCCATGGCCGCCACCACGCGCCAGCGCAGATCAGCCCGATCCTTGGGCCAGATATAAGGCCAAAGGTTGCCGATCGTGTCCTTGAGTGTGGTTTCGCGGCGTGGCTTAGCCGGAGGCGTAGCAAGGCCCCCATCAACAATTGCGGTTTGCGACATGAAAAAAGGCTTCCTGGACGAGCGGCCTGACAAGACTCTGCGCCCAATATAGGGCGCTCGGTCGCGAAACGCATCACGCGCCGCCACGCAAGCCCTGCGAACGAGGCTTGCGCTTACGCAAACAACGGCGCGGCCCCGTCACCCCGGATTCTTGGGCACCACCAGAACCTGGCCCGGAAAGATCAACCGCGGATTGCGGATCTGTGCGGCATTGGCCTTGAAAATCTCGGTGTAGCGAATGCCGCGGCCATACATGGTGCGGCTGATACGCCACAGGCTGTCACCATGCACCACTGTCGCCGTCTGGATCGAGGCCACCACAACATCCGCCTTGGGCGCTGGCGTTGCTGGTTGGGCGGCACTGGCCTTGGTCGCTGGCGCAGGTGCCACGGCGGGCTTCGTCGACACGGCCACAGCCACAGGTTGCGGTGCTGGGGCCACAAAGGGCACGGCCACTCTGGCAACGACCTTGGCCGAGCCATCGCCAATTTCATCGGCGCGCACGTTGAAGGAGCCCTGCGGCACGCCATTCTTGATCGTGACCGACCAATGGCTGTCGGTTCCGGCCTTGGCGGCAGCCACGAATGAATTGTTGAGATAAAGATTGATGGCCGCTGACGGCGGCGCTTTGCCCGCCACCAGAAATGCGCCATCCTTTTCGACATCGATCGAACTGATCGCAAGCGCCGTGGCCGCTGCTGTCGGCGTTGCCGCTGGCGGATTCAAGAGCCGCGTCGGCTTGCCCGGTGTTGCAAGCGCCACCATCGTGCCGCCTTGCGCCTTGGGCGCAACAGCAACGACGACGGTCTGGCGGGAGGCAACAGGGGTCTGCGCGCCCGTCGCCTCGCTCAGCGCCAGCACGTGCGAGCCTTGTGGCAAGGCTTTGGGCAGCATCACGAATTGGCCATTGGCATCGGCTTTGACGCTGGCAAGATTTTTGCCATTGTCGATCAAGGTCACGTCGGCACCGGGTGTGGCGCGCCCCGCGACAACGGCATCGCCCGAAGGCTCGACCCGCACGATATCGAACTTGGGTTCGCTCTTGCCCGTCGGCGCTGCTGCGGCCGCTTGCGGCGCCACGACCGGTTGCGGCGCGGGCTTTTGCACAGCCTCAGGCGCGGGTTCAGCTACTGGTGCCAGCGCGGCTACATGCTGCGGCACGGGCACCGCCAAGCGGCTTTCGTGCACGGCATAGACGCCCGCACCCACGGCAACCACCGCCACCCCTGACAGGGGCGCGACAAACGGATTTTTGATAAAGCTCCAAGCTGCCATCGATTTCATCCCGCATTTCAGCTATGATAGCCCTATTTCTCAGGTTTTGCTAGAAGTCTGTAGGCGGATGGCAAGGCCATGACGCTGCTGCAAGAGGTTCCATCGTGCACCATCAGTGCTTGTCGTTCGCGCGCCAATCCGGCACATTGCCTTCATGACCACGCACTTTGATTCTCTGCTGGGTTCAGTCTGCGTCTATTGCGGCTCGGCACCTGGCCATGACCCACGCTTCAGTCGCGAAGCCGCCGCGCTCGGCGCCGCTCTGGCAAATGCGCGCATCGGCCTCGTCTACGGCGGCGGCAACAGCGGCCTGATGGGCGAAGTAGCGCGCGCTGTGCTCGACCATGGCGGCCATGTCACCGGCATCATTCCCAGCTTTCTGAAGCGCCGCGAATTGATGCTCGATGGCGCGCAGGAAATGCACGTGGTCGATGATATGCACACCCGCAAGCGCCTGATGTTCGAGCGTTCGGAAGCCTTTGTGGCACTGCCGGGCGGCATCGGCACGCTCGAGGAATTGTTTGAGCAAATGACCTGGGTGCAACTGGAACAGCACGCCAAGCCGGTGATCATCGCCAATCTGCACAAATTCTGGGATCCGCTCCTGAAGCTGATCGAACATGTGCAGGTCTCGGGCTTCGTGCGCGCCGGACTGGCCCCCCACTTTGAAGTGGTCGAGGACGTGCGCCAGATTGTCCCGTTGGTAAAATCGCGTTGCCCGGCGCTGTAGCGCAGGCTAAGTGAAGCCCATGCCAGAGCTTATCACGCAGAGATTTTCCCTCGCCCTCGCGCAGATCAACAGCACGGTCGGCGATATTGCGGGCAATGTCGCCAAGGTGCGCGCGGCACGCGCAGCCGCAGGCGATGTCGATCTGGTGATGTTTTCCGAACTTTTTCTCTCGGGCTATCCGCCCGAAGATCTGGTGCTGAAACCGGCGTTCATCGAGGCCTGCGCGGCGGCAGCGGCGGATCTTGCCGCCGACACCGCCGATGGCGGCCCTGCCCTGCTGGTCGGATTGCCGGTCAACGCCAACGGTCGCATTCACAATGCCATCGCCCTGCTTGATCATGGCGCCATCGAGGCGTTGCGCTTCAAGCATGATCTGCCCAATTACGGCGTGTTTGACGAAAAGCGGGTGTTTGCGCCCGGCCCTTTGCCAGGGCCGATCATGTTTCGCGGCCTGCGTATCGGCGTGCCGATCTGCGAGGATATCTGGGGCCCGGACCCGGTTGAATGCATCGCCGAAACCGGTGGCGAAATCCTACTGGTCGCCAATGGGTCGCCCTATCACACCTCGAAAAATGATCAGCGGCTCAATGTCGCGGTGACGCGGGTCAAGGAGAGCGGCCTGCCGCTCGTCTATCTCAACCAGATCGGCGGTCAGGACGAACTCGTGTTTGATGGCGGCTCGTTCGCCTTGCAGGGCGATGGCACGCTCGCGGCACAATTGCCGAATTTTCAGGAACTGGTTGCCGTGACCACGTGGCAGCGGAGCGCGCAAGGCTGGCGCTGCACCGAGGCCCCCCGCGCCGTGCCGCTGGAAGGCGATGCTGCCGATTATGCCGCCTGCGTGCTCGGCCTGCGCGATTATGTCGAAAAAAACCGCTTTCCCGGTGTGGTGCTCGGCTTGTCGGGCGGCATCGATTCCGCACTTTGCGCCGCCATGGCGGTCGATGCGCTGGGGCCGGCCCGCGTCCATGCCGTAATGCTGCCCTTCCGCTTCACCGCGCAATCCTCGCTCGATGACGCAGCAGCTTGCGCCAAGGCTCTGGGCATTCGCTACGATGTCTTGCCGATTGCCGCCGCTGTCACCGGATTGGAGGAGGTGCTGGCGCCCTTGTTCAGCGGCACGCCGCGCGGCATCACCGAAGAAAATCTGCAAAGCCGCGCCCGCGGCACCTTGCTGATGTCACTCTCCAACAAATTTGGCGCCATGGTGCTGACGACGGGCAACAAGTCGGAAATGTCAGTGGGTTACGCGACGCTTTATGGCGACATGAACGGCGGTTTCAACCCGCTCAAGGATATCTACAAGATGCAGGTGTTCCAGCTGTCGCGCCTGCGCAACGATTGGCAGCCGCCTGGCGGCCTTGGCCCTGAAGGCCCGGTGATCCCGATCAACATCATCGACAAGCCGCCCTCGGCTGAATTGCGCGAAAATCAAAAAGATCAGGACAGCCTGCCGCCCTATGAGGTGCTCGATGCCATCCTGACCTGTCTGGTGGAGGAGGAAATGCGCGTCGCCGATATTGTGGCGCGCGGTTTTGATCGCGAGACCGTGCGCAGGATCGAGCGTTTGCTGTATCTGGCCGAATACAAGCGTCGCCAGTCCGCCCCCGGCGTCAAGATCACCACCCGCAGTTTCGGGCGCGACCGGCGCTACCCGATCAGCAATGGCTTTCGCGACGCGGGCCAGGGCCGCGACATCGCCAGAATTGCCATGCCGCAGGTTGTGGCCCCCACCGCCGAGCGCAACGGCGAATAATTTTGGTGCAAGCGCCGCCCTCGAGCGCTACCCCGACGCCAGCAGATGCGTGTCCAGCAGCGCGTTCACATCGACACCCGGCAAGGCCTCGTGGGCAAGTTCGCGGATCGAGCGCCCGCTGGCCAAAGCCGCCTTGGCCAGTGCCACGGATTTCTCATAGCCCATCACCGGCACCAGCGCCGTCACCGTGGCGGTGCTGGCCTCAAGATGGCGCAGGCAGGCCTCCGGGTTGGCAACGATGCCATCGACGCACAGCGTCGTGAAAACCGCCACCGCATTGCTGATGAGCTTCAGGGCGGTGAGCGTATTATGGGCGATCAGCGGCTCGAAGGCATTGAGTTGCAACTGCCCGGCCTCCGCGGCCATGGTGCTGGCAAGATCGAGGCCGATCACCTGATAGGCGACCATGCTGACCATTTCAGGGATCACCGGATTGACTTTTCCCGGCATGATCGACGAGCCCGGTTGCAATGCCGGAAGGCTGATTTCGCAAAAGCCCCCGCGCGGGCCGGAACTGAGCAGACGCAGATCATTGGCAATTTTCGAGAGCTTGGTGGCAATGCGCTTGAGGACGGCGGAAAACATCACAAACCCGCCCATATCCCAACTGGCTTCGATCAGATTGGACGATTGCACCAGATCATAGCCGCAAAGCTGCGAAAGGCGGCTGATTGCCTGCGGGCCATAGGCCGGATCGGCATTGATGCGCGTGCCGATCGCCGTGCCGCCGAGATTGACTTCGCAGAGCAGCTTCGAGGCTTCCCCAAGCCGCATGATGTCCTCGCGCATCGTCGCCGCGAAGGCCCCGAATTCCTGGCCGAGCGTCATCGGCACCGCGTCCTGCATCTCGGTGCGCCCGAGCTTGACGATGTCGGCAAAAGCTAAAGCCTTGCGCTCGAAGCTGCTCGCCAGCCCATCGAGCCGCACTGCCAGTTCGGCCTGACCCAGCAACACCGCGACCCGAACTGCGGTAGGATAGGCATCATTGGTGGATTGCGATTTGTTGACATGGTCATTGGGGTGAATGACCATGTCACGCAAGGCTTGCGGCAGCAGTTGCTGCGCGCGCGCCGCCAGCACCTCATTCATGTTCATGTTGGTCGAGGTGCCAGCCCCGCCCTGCATGACATCAACCGGGAATTGATCATGCCACTGCCCGGCGATGACTTCGTCCGCTGCGGCACGGATCGCTGTGGCCATGACGCCATCCAGCATGCCGAGCGCTTCATTGGCGCTGGCCGCGGCGCTTTTCACCATGGCCAGCGCCTGCAACAAATGCTGGTGCTGACTGATGGGCACGCCGGAGATCGGAAAATTGCGCAAGGCGCGCGCTGTCGAGGCCGCCCAGAGCACGCCATCAGGCACGTCGATTTCACCGAGACTGTCATGAACCCTTCGCGACATGGCCTTGATCCTTTCACTGAATGATTGCACGCGCCTCATTGCTCGTGAGCTTGCGCCGAAATGCGGCGAAGGTGAAGCACAAACCGACCCGACAACTACTGGCAATCGCCAGATAAAATCGCTATATCTGCAACAACGCATGCCGCTCGTGGCAGGCCCCTCAAGGAGAATGCGTCGATGACCGCTGCAACCACACCCCAAACCAGTTCTGCTCATGATCGAATCGCTGCGGCGGTCGCCTCGCAGGATATTGTGGTCTTCATGAAGGGGACGCCGCAATTTCCGATGTGTGGCTTTTCCGGCCAGGTCGTGCAGATTCTGGATCATCTCGGCGTGCCTTACAAGGGCATCAACGTGCTCGACGACGGCGATATCCGCCAGGGCATCAAGGAATTCACCAACTGGCCGACCATCCCGCAGATTTTCATCAAGGGTGAATTCATCGGCGGCTGCGACATCCTGCGTGAAATGTTCCAGTCGGGCGAGCTTGCCAGCACCTTGGCCGAAAAGGGCATTGCCGCCTGAAGAACAATCTGGGCATAGTGCCTGCACCTTGTAAGGTTCAGGCGATATTTTGTGAAAGCCGTTCAGTGAACAACTGAACGGAACCGTCGGGATCTGATCATTTTGCACGAAACGCCGAGCGTCTCGCGTGCCAACAAACGGGAGTTAAACTATGCCTGCCAGTGAAATCGTCATCGTCGGCGCGGCACGCACGCCGGTCGGTTCGTTCAACGGAGCCTTTGGCTCGACGCCGGCACATGTGCTGGGCGCCGCCGCCATCACCGCCGCTCTGGCCCGGGCACGGGTCGAAGCCGCTGATGTCGATGAGGTCATTCTTGGCCAGGTGCTCGCGGCTGGCGAGGGGCAGAACCCGGCCCGCCAGGCGGCCATGAAGGCCGGCATTCCCCAGGAAAAGACCGCCTTCAACCTCAACCAGCTTTGCGGTTCAGGGCTTCGCGCCGTGGCGCTCGGCATGCAGCAGATCGCCAATGGCGATGCCAGCATCATCGTTGCAGGCGGACAGGAAAGCATGTCGATGGCCCCGCACGCCGCATATATGCGCGCGGGCACCAAAATGGGCGACTTCAAGCTCATCGACACCATGCTGAAAGACGGGCTGCTGGATGCCTTCCAAGGCTATCACATGGGCACGACGGCGGAGAATGTCGCAGCCAAATGGCAGATCAGCCGCGACGCGCAGGATCGCTTCGCTCTCGGTTCGCAGAACAAGGCGGAAGCCGCCCAGAAAGCCGGTCGCTTCAAAGACGAAATCGCGCCTTTCACCATCTCGACCCGCAAGGGCGATATTGTGGTCGAGCACGACGAATATATTCGCGCCGGCACGACGCTGGATGCGCTGACCAAGCTGAAACCGGCCTTCTCGAAGGAAGGCACCGTCACCGCTGGCAATGCTTCGGGCATCAATGATGGCGCGGCGGCGCTGGTGCTGATGACCGCAGCAGAAGCTGCCAAGCGCGGCCTGACGCCGCTGGCACGCATCGTGTCTTGGGCAACAGCTGGGGTGGACCCGGCGCTCATGGGGTCTGGCCCGATCCCGGCCTCGCGCAAGGCGCTGGAGCGGGCGGGCTGGAAGGTCAAGGATCTTGATCTCGTCGAAGCCAACGAGGCTTTTGCCGCGCAGGCCCTAGCCGTCAACAAGGACATGGGTTGGGATCCTGCCATCGTCAACGTCAATGGCGGGGCGATTGCCATCGGCCATCCGATCGGCGCATCCGGCGCGCGCGTTCTCACCGGCCTGCTTTACGAGATGCAGCGGCGCGGCGCGAAAAAGGGTCTCGCGACCTTGTGCATTGGCGGCGGCATGGGCATTGCCATGACGCTCGAACGCTGATTTGATACGACGTAGCGGAAGGTCGCCAACAAGAGCGACCCCGCTGGAGAGAAACGCTTTTTAGCTAAAACACAGGAGGATAACATGGCTCGTGTGGCAGTCGTCACGGGGGGAACACGGGGTATTGGCGCAGCTGTAGCCAAGGCGCTGAAGGCAGCGGGATACAAGGTCGCCGCCGTCTATCATGGCAATGATGCCGCCGCCGAAGCTTTCAAGGCCGAGACCGGCATTGCTGTCTACAAGTGGGATGTCGGCAATTACGACGCCTGCGCCGCCGGCCTCGCCAAAGTCACAGCCGATCTAGGCACCATCGGCGTCCTTGTGAACAATGCCGGCATCACCCGCGACGGCATGTTCCACAAGATGACCGCAGACCAATGGTATGACGTCATCAACACCAATCTGAACTCTCTGTTCAACATGTGCCGCCCGGTGATCGAAGCGATGCGTGAGGCCAGTTTCGGCCGCATCATCAATATCTCGTCGATCAATGGCCAAAAGGGGCAGATGGGCCAGACCAATTATTCTGCGGCGAAGGCCGGAGACATTGGCTTCACCAAGGCGCTGGCTCAGGAAAATGCCCGCAAGGGCATCACGGTCAATGTCATCTGCCCCGGCTATATCGGCACGGAAATGGTGCGGGCCGTGCCCAAGGAAGTGCTGGAAAAAAGCATTCTGCCGCTGATTCCGGTCGGTCGCCTCGGCGAGCCGGAGGAAATCGCCCGCTGCGTGGTGTTTCTGGCTTCCGACGATGCCGGCTTCATCACCGGCTCGACGCTTTCGGCCAACGGCGGTCAATATATGGCGTGAGGCGATGTAGTCGCCTCAAGGAATTGGCGAACCGGCGCGCGCGGCAATCTCGCGCGCCAAAGCTGCGAAATCATCAAAAGCTGACTGTGCGGCTTGAAAATGCGCGCCGATGGCACCATCTGCCGGTTTGAGAAAAAACACCGGCTTGCGCGCCTCCATCGCCATAGGCATCAGACTGCGGTAATGTTTCAACAGAGCAAGGCGGTTGGTGTCGGGCTCATCAGGCTGCCCCTCATTCTCGTCCAACACTGCCGTACGATATTCCTGGGGAAAGCGATTGATCCATCGCTGATAGGCTTGAAGCGGCGCGTTGCCTCTCATGCCATGTTGCAGCACAACATAACCGAGCGGAAATAACGTGCCTAGTGGCAGTTTCAAATCATTAGCGGGACATTTAGGAATAAGTTCCTTCCAAGCGTAACGCCATTCCCGCAGCGCCGGACCAAGATTGCGCAGCCCCTGAACCGAAAACAAGTCCGGCCCCAGAGGCACGACGACATAATCACATGCGATTAAAGCCGACCGGTTGATCGCTCCTAAGTTGGGACCAACATCGACCAAGATGAAATCTGCCTTAGATTCCTCCGCCCGCGCGGTAAATCCTCGATAAAACGCGGTCATCGCGCGAAATGCCGACTCATCGCGGTTATGACACCGTGCCCAACTATCCGAAAGCTTGTCCTCAAAATTCGACAAGCCAAGGTCACCGGCAATCAGGGTAAAGCGCTCCGCAATTTCAAAGACTCGAGGCTGTTCAACATCACCCGTGCCTGAAATGATCGGTCTCAATGCACCATAAATCGTCTCGGGATGTGGGCCAAAGGGCCAAATTTTTTCGAGTTCTGTCTCATCCATGCACATGCTGGTGAGATTGGCTTGTGGATCGAGATCAACCGCTAGAACATTCACACCTAGGGCGGCCATCATGTGGGCGACATGATAAACCAGCGTAGTTTTGCCGACGCCGCCCTTATTGTTGAAAAATGCAATGGTTTTCAAGAACGCCTCCAGATGGTCGCAAGCACGAAACCTGGATCGAATGTGAAATCAGGAGGCGGGCTACCGTTTCGCTCCAGGGCATCGCGCGCGCGCAACACGCCTCGCCCGTAGCGATTGACATATCCCAGCACTTTCATCGCTTCAGCGATGACGGGGTTGCGATAGCTAGTCTGCTTTGGAAAGTTTTCCGCCGTAACTTCGCCATAAAGTCCGCCGGGGCTTTGAATTTCGATCCTGTCGTGAAACCATGTAAGTCGCAATGGGGCGGTCGAGCGATAATCGCGATGCATGACGGCATTCATAAGCAACTCACGCACAGCGATCGACGGCCAAGCTTCGACATTATACTCGCGCAGATGGTCCAGACCGACCGGATATTGAACGAGGTTGGCCGAGACTAGCGCATCAAGTTCACGCAACAAAGTCAGGAGATCTCCGGACAGTTCCTCTTCATTGAGGACATCGTCTGCCAGCGTCGTACCATCTATACGCAGAAACTGCACAAAGCCCCCCGACAGCCAGTTTCGCACATCCGTTGCAAAAAGGATGATCCCGGCATGGGTCGGGCATTGTCGGCGTTGGTCATAAAAGCGCAGTGACGCCAACTGCAACGCAACATCCCGCTGATTTTCTGCGATGACCTCACGCGCCACGGCTTGATTGCGATAATCTAACAGAAACAGCGGGAGCGCCAAGTCATCCAACGTGCTTTCAAGGCAGGGCTCAGCGTCGAAAGTTCTTGCCGCGGAAATCCGCCGATCAATAAGTATCTGCTCTTCATGAGCAGTAGCTACACCGCGACGCGGACCGATTCGAATATACGCTTTTCCCTTATAGCGCACGGGCGGTTGGGCGGCCGGCTGAACGGTGACGATGGCAGCTTCGCCTCGGGAGGTGATCATTTTTTCAACGCTGAGCACTGGCAAAGGCTGGATATTTCCATCTTCGCGCAAGCCTGCAAGATTGCGCAAAAGCTCATCAGTTATCTGACGTTGATCAAATGCACCATTGTCTGAAACGCCGATGATAAGATAGCCCGCCGTGTTGCGACCAGCCAAATCATTGGCAAAAGCGCAGATGGCTTCACAAAACTTATCGGTCTTGTCACGAGCTAGCGTGATCTCTACCATGTCGGCTTCATGATTTTGGATCAACGCGAAAAGTTCTGGCTCAAGCATACTGCGTTGGCGCTTCCCATAAATTCAGATGCTGAAATTCTAGCGTGAATTTGAGAACCATGCATCAAATATTAACATCGCGCGAGCTTGCGCCATCACCGTGCCGTTGCAACCGAACCCAAATGTCGCCTTGGAGCGATGAGGCACGCGCCCTTCCGCCCTCAGGGTTGTGGATGCGGGGCGTGGGCGGCGACGGCGCGCATGGCATGGCCGCGCCAGACAAAATCATTGCCAAGCCACGCATCGACCCACAAAATCGGCAAGAGCAGGTCGCGCAGCACCATGGCGGCGACGATGCGCGGTGACA